>CAADGT010000076.1 GCA_900696595.1 uncultured Chloroflexota bacterium | reverse complement strand
CCAGATTCGCGCCTATCTTTCTACTGCCCGCAAAAATGGCATCAAGGCTCTCGCCGCTTTGCGCCTTGCTTTTGCTGGCTCTCCTTTCTTGCCCGATTTTGTTACTCCTTTACCCTGAGCAGTTACTAGTTTTGCCCGTTTTTTGCCGTTCCTGCGGTAAAATTATGCCATGAAAAAACAGAGAATCATCCTCGTGGACGATCATGAAGTGGTAAGGCTTGGGCTGAAATCCCTGCTCGAGAGACATCCGCAATTCGACGTAGTGGGCGAGGCGGGTTCGGCGCGCGAGGCGCTCGAAAAGACCGAATCCCTCAAACCCGATGTAGTCGTGATGGACATCCGCCTGCCGGGCACGTCGGGCATCGAAGCCTGCGAGCAGATTGTCAACCAATATCCAAACACAAAAGTCATCATGCTCACCTCCTATGCCGAGGATGAAATGCTCTTCTCCGCCATCCGCGCCGGGGCTTCGGGTTACATCCTCAAACAGATCGGCAGCGAAGACCTGGTCAAGGCGCTCGAATCAGTCGGCAAGGGCGAAGCCTTGCTCGACCCGGCTGTCACCCAGCGCGTCTTTCAGGAAGTGAGGCGGGCCGTCAAAGAGGAGGAAGCCGCGGCTTTTGCCCATCTCAGCCAGCAGGAAAAACACGTCCTGCAACTCGTCTCGGAGGGCAAAACCAACCGCGAGATCGCCAGAAACCTCTTCCTCGGCGAAGGAACGGTGCGCAACTACGTCTCCAGCATTCTCTCGAAGTTGAACGTGAACAACCGCGCCGAAGCGGCCGCCTACGCGGTCGAACACAACCTGCGCGATTACATCTCCTAATCAAAGGCGCTGCCCATGAGGATAAAGCACGGATCACGCCCCGGTGACGCCGTGTCTTTTTTCATCCACATACTTCGCTCATGTTTCCCTTCACAAACCTTACAGACGGAGTCGTTGTCCTGCGCCCTTTCGAGTTCGGCGAAGAGAGCGGGCTTTACAACGCCGTGCGCGAATCCCTGACCGATTTAAATCCCTGGATGACCTGGGCGACCGAGCGCTACACAGCGGACACAGCCCGCGATTACATCGCCGTCGTCCGCGCGGAATGGTCGCGCGGAACGATGTACGCCTTCGCCATCGCAAACGCAGGGACGAACGAAATCATGGGCGGATGCGGACTGAGTCACTTTCACCCGATCTACAAATTCTGCAACCTCGGCTACTGGGTGCGCTCGTCCCGGCGCGGCAATGGGTACGCCGGGCGCGCCGCCAGGCTTGCGGCGAAATTCGCATTCGAACGGGCGAACGCCATTCGCGTCGAGATCGTCGTCGCAAAGGATAACCATGCCAGCGCGCGCGCAGCCGAAAAAACCGGCGCGCACTACGAAGGGATTCTGCTCAACCGAATGACGGTGCGGGAGAAGATTTACGATGCCCGCATGTTCTCGCTTCTTCCCTCGGACTTTGGGTTGGTCGCGCGTCTATGAGCCGAATCCACGCCGGGGGTCGATTCGACTCCCGAAAAAAGTCCTATTGACTCATCCCTGTCTTTTCAATATGATGTGGATATCATTTCAGAACAAGGAGAGAGGTTTTCCATGAATGAATCAAAGGCAATTCATGAACGGAAGCACGTCTGGCGCGACGAAGTCCTGCTCATCGTCGGCATGTGTGTTTTCGTGGGCATCGTCTACGCGCTGGACGGCGCCCTCAAGCCGCAGTTCACCCCGTCCACGCTTTTATTGACCGGGGTCTTCCTCGCGCTCGTGCCAGCCCTGATCTGGCTGGTCTTCTTTTATATGCAAGACAGCGCCGAACCCGAACCGAAAGGGTTTGTGCTGGGCGTCTTCGCGCTCGGCGGTCTGTTCGCCGCAGGGGTCGGCGTGCCGGTCGTCGAGAATTTGTTCCGCGTCTCGCATTGGATCTACACCGACACCGTATCGAAAATCATGGGCGGCATCCTTGTGGTGGGCTTCACGCAGGAATACTTGAAATACGCCGCAGTGCGTTACAGCATTTATAACTCGCATGAATTCGACGAACCCACCGACGGCGTGATCTACGCCACCGCCGCGGGCTTGGGATACGCCACCGTGCTAAACATCAACTTCGTCGTCTCCAACGGCGGCGTGGATCTGGGCGCGGGCATCATCCGCATTGCGGTGGTCGCGCTGGCGCACGCGGCTTTTTCGGGCATTACAGGGTATTTCCTCGGGCGCGCCAAATTCGAATCCGAACCGATCTGGTGGATGCCGCTCGGTATCACGCTGGCGGCGGTCTTCAACGGCGTCTTCACCTGGCTGCAGGTCATCGTCACCCAGCCGACCATCACCCTGAGCGGTTCGACCACCAATACCTGGATGGGGCTCGTCCTGGCGGCGGTCGTCGCGCTGGCGACCACCTGGGTCATCCTCATGCTGGTGCGCCGAAGCGTCAAATCCCTGCAAGCAGGCAGTTAGGAGAATGGACATGGCTAACAAACAAGGTTCCCTCGGCGACCGTTTCGCCGAGATCACTGTCATCCTCGTCACTCTCGCGGCCCTCGTCGCAGGATGGTTCTTCAAGTCGGGCGTGGAAAACGCCTCGGTCCCGTTCGAAGCGGAAGGCGTCTCCGCGCAGGCGCCGAAGGGCTGGATTCAATCCACCGTATCGGGCGGGGAACTCCTGAAAACCGTGGACATCAACTCCACCGGCTTCGCCACAACCTACGTCGTGAGTCAGGTTGCAATCGCTTCCGAAGCGACCGCCTCCGAAGTGGCCGGAGCGGTGATATTAAAACACGCGCAAGACCTGCTGGCCTTCCGCGCGTTAAATCAGCAGGAAGTTACTGACATCAACGGGCGCAATGCCTTTATGATCGAATATGTCTATGTGGAATCCAACCCGGATGCGTCTCAGGCTCAATTCCCCCGGGTTGTGCGCGGCATGGACCTTGTCTATCTGGCGGGTGAACGCGCCATCGTGGTCTCCTTCCAGGCGGATGAAAAGAATTACGATCTCGACCTCGGAAGGTTCTACAACTTCCTCCAGTCCATTAATTTCTAGAAAAACGAGGACACTCATGAAACCAAACCTCCTCAAACATTTTTGGATCTTTCTCTCCGCCCTTGCCATTGCCGCGCTGGCCTGCAAGGCTGGCATTCCCGCCATAGAACCGGTCACCCCGACAGAGGATCCTTCCGGCAATTCGACCCCCGTAGCGGACGACCTATCCTCCGCAAATCGCGCTAAATTGATCTCGGCCACCGTGCAAATTTGGGGCATGTACAATGAAGGCAGCGAACTGGTCGCCGGGTATGTGGGATCAGGCACGATTCTGACCCCCACGGGGCTGATACTCACCAATGCGCACGTCGCCAGCCCCGCTTCGCAGGGAGAACCGGAGCTCGAACCCGACGCGTTGGGCATTGCGATTATCGTCTCTGAAGACCAGCCTGCCGTGCCTTCATACAGGGCGAAAGTTCTCGCCGTGGACGGCTTCCTTGACCTCGCCGTGATTCAAATTGCCAGCGCGTTTGACGGCTCTTCCATAGACGTAAACAACCTGAACCTGCCCTATGTGGAAATGGGCGATTCAGACAATGTCCATGTTGGGGATGACATCAATATTTTCGGGTTCCCTTCCATCGGCGGGAACACAATCACCTTCACCAAAGGCGCCGTCTCGGGGTTCTCCTCCGAAGACCAACTGGGCGACCGGGCCTGGATCAAGACCGACAGCACCATCTCTGGCGGCAATTCCGGCGGGCTCGCGGCCGATAACAACGGGCGTATTATCGGCGTACCGACCATCGCCGCTTCCGGCGCGGAGGACACCGGCGGACGCGTCACTGACTGCCGCATCATTCAGGATACCAACGGCGACGGCGTAGTCAACGAAAATGATACCTGTATCCCCATCGGCGGATTTCTTAACGGCGTCCGACCGGTTAATTTTGCCCTGCCCCTGTTGGAAGCAGCCAGGAGCGGCAAGCAATACACCAGCCCCTATTCAATTCCCGGCGTGGTCAGCAACCCCGGCAGCGGCTCTGAATCGGCGACTGGATTCGTCTGGCTGGACACATCGTCCAGCACAACCGAATGCGCCTGGTCGGATAGTGTTGTCAGCGGTTATCAGGATAACGCCCTGTGCATTGCCACGCAATTTACCTTCAGCGGCATGACGCCCGGAGAACTGCTGGTGGAGTACTGGTACTTGAACGATCAAAAAGTCGCCGAATATAGTTACGCCTGGGAACTGGGCGAGAGCGGTTCTGGTGTGACGTATCTGCCCAATAACGGCGACCCCATGCCCGGCGGCGTTTATCGTCTGGAACTGTTCGCCGGAGACACGCAGGTTCACATGGGCAATTCCACCGAAATAACCGTAAGCGGCGGCGGCGGAGAACAGCCCCAACAGCCTTCGAGCGGAGATACCGTCACCGTTTATGGCTTGATCTACGACGCGGCGACCAACAATCCGATTTCCGGCGCATACGTCTTCGTCCTCACGCCCGGCACAACCTACAACCAGTGGGCGGCGGCCAATTACAACGATAGCTACGTCAATGCGGCGCTTCAGACCGGCGCGAACGGGCAATACAAGATCACCGGCATCCCGCGCAACACAGAATTCACGCTTGTCTTTGCGGCGCAGGGTTACTACGACTCATACGCCGATAACCTGATGGCGGGACCGAACGACCCGGAAATGAACGAGATCAATGTGGGGTTGAGCAAGTAGAGATTGGTAATTGGTAATTGGTAACCGGTAATAGAAAAGCGCTCCTGAGCAATCAGGGGCGCTTTTTGTCGGCGGCGTACTATCCGAATGAGAATTACTTTTCCTTCTCCCCGCTCGCCTTCATCCACGCCTTCTTCATCGTCAGCGCGTCCTTCTCCATGATCGGGCTTTCGCACAGGATGCGCCCGCCGCAGTGAAAATCGTTCAAGGCTTTGAAGAGCGCATTGAGATCCAAATCCGCTTCTTTCAACGGCAGGTGGTTCTTCTCCCCCTTCGGTCCATACTCGATGCCGGAGAGATGGATATGCAAATTTTTCAAGGCGCTGGTTCCCAAATTTTTGCCGTATCTTTCCAACAGACGCGACCACTCATCGTATGTATTCATCGAGCCGTCGCCGGGGCGGGCGTGGAGGTGGGCGAAGTCCAGGCATGGCTGCACCCTATCCATCGCCTTGCTCATCGCAAGCGCGTCGTCAAACGAGCCGAGCATGGCGGATTTTCCCATCGTCTCGGGGCGCAGGGTCACTCGGTCGCCATTCTTCTGCAATTCCTTCACGCAACCTTCGAGGCGCGGCAGGGCGGTCTTCAACACTGCGGCGGGGTCGGCGCCAAAATACGAGCCGGGATGAAAGATGATGTCCGTCGCCCCGGCGAGAAAGCCGTAATGCGCCGCGTCCATCAGACGTTTGCGCGATTTGGGCCACTCGTCCTTGTCGGCGTTCAGGTTGATGAAATACGGGGCGTGGACGCTCAACACGACGGAGTTTTCCTCCGCTGTGGCTTTGATCGCCGCGCACGTCGCCTCGCTCACCCGGACGGATTGCACCCAGCCCAATTCGAGCGTATCCAAGCCGATGCCTTTGCTGAAGGCAATCGCGCCGATTGTGCCGCCGGGCTTTTTGGGCGTTCCTGCGGGCGAGCCGACGGTTCCGAATTTGAAAGATAAGGTCATGAGTGGCTCCGGAGGGTGATTGGTGGTTGGTGATTGGTGATTGGTGATTGGTAAATTGGTAAATTGGTGATTGGTAAATTGGTGATTGGTAAATTGGTGATTGGCGGTTGGCGGTTGGCGGTTACAAGTTACGAGTTACAGGTTGCATGGTACAGGAGAAGCGTCGGGGGCATTGTCAATCGGAAATCTAAAATCGTAAATCGTGAATTTTCTGCAACAACGGCGGGCCTAAAATTAATAACCCGACCAAAACCGCCGCGAGGGCCGCAACCAGCGCTGCGGCCGCGCCGACATCTTTACCAATTTTGGCAAGCGGATGATGTTCCTGCGTGGCGAGGTCCACGATGGCTTCGATGGAAGTGTTGATGAATTCGGCGATGAAGACCAGCGCGGCGGTCAGGACGATGATCGCCCAGTCTTGCAGGGATAACTCCAGCCACAAGCCGAGGAAGAAGACAACGGTTGCGATCAGGCTGTGAATCCACGCGTTGCGCTGGGTGCGCAGGACGTAGCCCCAGCCCTGGAAAGCGTAATGAAAGGCGCGGACGCGCGAGAGGAGAAAATCTTTCACGGCTATTCCCGAATCTGGATGCGCGAAAGGCCGAGTCGCTCCAGGACTTTGGCTTGTTCGGCCCACATGACGGCTTTTTCTCCGTCTGTGGCGTGATCGTACCCGAGCAAATGCAAAACGCCGTGGACGACGAGCAATTGCGCTTCGGCTTCCACGCTGTGACCGGCGTCCTGCGCCTGTTGGGTTGCGCGGGGAATTGAAATTGCAATATCGCCAAGATACAGCGACTCTGTCTCCGGGTCCACTTCGGCGGCGGGGAAGGAGAGAACGTCGGTGGGGGCATCCACGCCGAGGTAGTCGAGGTTGAGTTCGTGCAGGCGGCGGTCGTCGGTCAGGATGATGGATAAATCTGCATGGACGGTATCCGCTCCGGGCGGGGAAAGAGGCGGGGCGAGTTCGAGAGTCAGCAATGCGGCGCGTTCGAGCAGGGCTGAGTCTTGAAAATCCATCTGGTTGTCAATGTGAATCATTTTTCTTTTTTCGGGGTTAATAGCGTTGTGTCCTGGTCCGGCACGACGGCTTTGGGATATTGAATGCGCGGATGATAGGTGCCGCGCAGGGTAGTGACGAAGGACTCGGTGATGAGTTTGAGGTCGCGCAATGTCAGCAGGGTGTCGTCGAGCTGGTTGTGTTTTTGCACAGTCTGGATGACGCTGGTAACGAGCGCGCGAATTTCATCGTCGTCGGCGGGGCGTTCGGCGCGGGCGCGGGCTTCGGAGGCGTCGGCGAGCATGAGCAGGGCGGTTTCGCGCGAGGCGGGGCGCGGGCCGGGGTAGCGGAATTTTTCGATGTCCACTTTGGTCACGTCGCCTCCGGCGGCTTCCATGGCTTGATTGTATTGGTAGTTTGTGATCAGCGTGCCGTGATGTTCGAGGATGAAATCGTGCAGGCGGAGCGGCAGGCGGTGTTTCTTGGCAAGTTGAATGCCGTCGGGGACGTGACGGATGATGGTGGCGGCGACTTCCTCGGGGTTGGCGTCTTTGTGGGCGTTGAGATTTCCCTGGGCTTGATTTTCGATGAAGAAATTCGGGTTGAGCGCCTTGCCGATGTCGTGAAACAGGGCGCCGACGCGGGTGAGAAGCGGGTCGGCGCCGATCTTTTCGGCGGCTTGTTCGGCAAGGTTGGCGACCTGCAAACTGTGTTGATAAGTTCCGGGCGCGTTTCGCAGGAAAAATTGCAGAAGTTGAAAATCGGGGCGGGAGATGTCGAGCAGTTGCAGGGCGGTGGTCAGCCCCAGCAGTTGGGCGAACATGAATTGAAGCAGGAGCGCGACGCTTGCGGCGGAAAACCCGGCCATGGCGCTTGCGCCGATATATTGAAAAATGCCGAGCCAGTCGAGAGTGATGAGCGGGATGCGGAACGCCAGCAGCGCAACCATGCAGGACAGCGAAATGGTAATGCCCGCAACCAGAAAGCCCCAGAAGCGGCGGGCGGGCCCGAGCGTGAGAAGCCCAATGAGGGAGGAGAACAGGTAATAGGGAATCAGATCGTAGGCGTTGGGCAGACCAAACCCGGCAAGGATGGCAAGCGGAATGGAGAAGACCAGCCCCACTTCGACGCTGAACAGGGCGGTGAACAATAATCCGGCGGCTTGAATGGGGTAGCCGTAGGGGGCGAGTGTCCGCCCGGCAAAGAGGCGCGCCCCCGCCAGGACAACGATGAACGTCAGCGAGACGACCAGCAGGTTTTTGGAGTTATTCAGGAAGGTGAGGCGCGGGCGGCGGTAAAAATAAATCGGCACGAACGCGGCGCACAGTAAAACCATTGCGCCGGAGGCGGCGATATCCTCCCAGCGCTGACCGGGGCGGATGATGCCCAATTGTTGAAAGGCTTCCATGTCGGCGGGGGTGATGATCTCCCCGGCTGGGACGATGGTCTCGCCCGCCTTGTAGGTTTGCACAATGGGTTGAACGGAATCGCGCGCGGTCTTTTTGGCGGCGTCAGTCAATTCCTGGCTGAAGAAACTGTTCGGCACAACAAAGGGGGCGGCGAGTTCCGTCACCAGCGCGGATTGTTGTTCGTTGAATGTCAGGCTGACAAACGAGGATATGCCCGCCTGCGCCGATTCCAATTTATCTTCATAGATGGCGCGGCGCATGGCTTGTTCCAGCACGCGCACAGATTCAGCCTGAATCGCATCCCAACGCGAAGGCGGGACGCTGAGCAGGTAGGTCACGGTCTCAGCCTTCAGACGCAGATCGCTTAACGCCAGGAGACTGGCTTCCTTTTCGCTGGAAGTCGCTTCGACATTATCGCGAATGGATGTAATATTTTGCAGGGAGGTTCGCAGGCGTTCGATCTGTCCGCGGGCGATGGCGGGGTCGGGCGAGCTATAAACCGGCTGGACGGCGCTTTCCGCCGCCTTGCGCGCCTCTTCGGTGCGAATCTCGCTGACGTATTCGATGTCTCGCGGCGATTGAATGGTGGTCTGCGCCACATCCCCCTCGCCCGCCGTTTCCACGCCCGACGTCGCCCCCAAAGGCGAGATCAAAATAACGAACGAAGCCAGGCCGACAATGCCGACCAGGCTGTATTGCAAAACGCGAGTGGAACGGGGAACGGGAACCCGCGGGGCCATAGACTGCCAGGTTAAATTAAAATTTGACCTACTTACTTCGCAAGCAATTCCCTGACTGCGGCGCTGATCATGTCGTTCGGGGCGCGTCCCGCCACTTTGGGCATGACGGCTTTCATGACCTTGCCCATGTCGCTTGGGGCGGCGGCTCCCGTCTCGGCGATGGCGGCTTGCACGAGCGCGCACAGTTCCTCAGCGGGCATGGCTTTGGGAAGAAATTCCTCCAGTATTTTTATTTCGGATTCGTTCTCTGCGGCCAGGTCGGGGCGATTGGCCGCCTTTGCCTCTTCCAATGCCTCGCGCCGATTCTTGACCTCTTTTTGAATCACGGCTGTAATGGCCGTCTCATCCAATTCGACTCGTTTATCCACTTCGATCTGCTTGATGGCCGCCAGAGTCATACGGAGCGTGCGCTTGCGGACTTCGTCGCCGCTCTTCATGGCGGCTTTCACTGAATCGTTGAGTTTTGTTTTTATGTCCATGAGGAGGATTATACCTTTCTTGCGCGGTTGCATTTGCGCTGCAACCTTCGGGTGGCCGTTTTGAATCGCAGCCTGAAGGTTGCAGTACGGGTTATTTATCCACAAATCTTGCGAGCATTTCCGGCGTTAGTATTTTTCGCAGCAGATCGAATTCATGCGCGGTGCGTTTTGTGGCGGCGGAGATGGCGTAGGGGAATTTTGGTCCCTGGGCGGGTTCGTCGAGGTTCATCCAGCCGTGCGAGTCTTTGGGCAGGAATTTCAGAATCAGCGGGCGCAACGGCTTGAAGAAATACAGCGCATCCAACGGGAAGTAGATTTTGCCAGAGCGAAGGCTTGGGCTTTTGATCAACTCTTTCTTTAGCGGTTCAATCTCAGGCGGGGGCGGAGGCGCGCCGTCGTATTGATCCAGCCAGAGGGTCACATAATTGCTGTGGGCGTAGAAATCCTGCGCGGTGTGAAGCAATCTCCCAAACGCGATCCACGCGCCAAGAATGCCCGGCGACAGCAATGTGGCGAGCAAATATCCGCGCTGTTCGATGATATACCGGTCGCCTTTGTCGAAGGCGTTGTTGTCGTAATGAATCTCGTCGTGACCGAATTGATTCCGAAGCGAATCCTGTTTGAGGTTGGCGGCGACGATGATCTCCAGCGCGCGCGCGCTGAAATGCGGCGCGAGCGCTGCGCGGGTCATTTCGATGTGATAGCGTTTCAACATGCGCGACATTATAGCAGTAAGTCGGAATGACATTCCGACTTACGAAACGCATAACTGTGTATAATGCCCGCATGACTTTTTACACCGCAAAAGGCGACGACGGCACGACGGGCTTGCTCGGCGAGGGGCGCGTGCCGAAATATCATATTCGGATGGAAGCGATCGGCACGCTGGATGAAGCCTCCGCCGCGCTGGGGCTCGCCCGCGCCCAATGCGCCGCGCCTCAGACTCCCCGAATCCTGGTCGCCGTCCAGAGAGATTTATACAAACTGATGGCGGAGGTCGCCGCGACGCCTGAAAACGCGGACAAGTTTCGCGGTATTGACGACGAGCAGGTGAAATGGCTCGAACATGAGACGGATGAGTTGAGCAAAATCGTCGAGATGCCGCGCGAGTTCATCCTGCCGGGAGATTCATTGGGCGGCGCGGCGCTTTCTTTGGCGCGGGCCATCGTCCGCCGGGCGGAGCGACGCGTGGTGGAGTTGTTCGACGGCGAGGAAGTGGTCAACCCGCATTTACAGCGCTACCTCAACCGGTTGTCTTCGTTATGCTTCGTTTTGGAATTGCTGGAGAATCAACATGCGGGCAGAAAGACATCGCTGGCGAAGGCGGAATGAATACGCAGGGGCGACCCGCCAGAGTTTTATATGACCCCGTTATGCCCGAAAGGGTCGCCCTGCCGGTTAAGGGCGCTCGGGATTTGGGCGGGTCGCACTCACAACCATTTGGGTTGCAACGGCAAGGGCGACCCTCTGTCGGCGCAACGAGGTTATTCAGGATTTGGGCGGGTCGCCCCTACACAAATTAACAGGGAATCATGACCGGAACCGTTCTCAACATCATCACAGTTTTAATCGGCGGGGGAATTGGTCTGCTCTTTGGCGCGCGCATCCCGGAGCGTTTCAAATCCACCGTCATTGCGGGGATGGGTTTATTCACGGCGGCGATGGGCGCGCAGATGTTCTTGAAAAGCGAAAATCAGTTGATCGTGCTGGGCGCGATGCTGGTCGGGACTTTGCTCGGCGAATGGATGAAAATCGAAGATCGGTTGCAGGCGTTCGGCATGTCGCTCGAAAAGCGTTTCTCGTCCGAGGACGAAAGCGGAGCGGGATCGCGTTTCGTGCGCGGATTCATGGTCGCCTCCCTTTTGTTTTGCATCGGCCCGATGACGATCCTCGGCTCGATCCAGGATGGGCTGACGGGCGATTATCAATTGCTGGCGGTCAAGTCCACGCTGGACGGGTTCGCTTCGATTGCCTTTGCTTCCACGCTGGGGGCCGGCGTGTTGTTCTCGACGATTGTCATCCTGATCTTTCAGGGCGGGATCAGCCTGCTCGCCGGGGTTCTCAGCGCGATCATCAGCGACCCGATGATGAATGAAATGACCGCCACCGGCGGGGTGATTTTGGCAGGGTTGGCGGTGAGTAATTTATTGGAGATCAAGAAAATCCGCGTGGGAAATTTTCTGCCCGCCCTCGCCATCGCGCCATTCATCGTGTGGATAGTTGGGAAGATATAACAAATTTAGCGACCCGACAGTTTCATGAATAGGTGCATAAAGATAGTGGAAAGGGCAACAGACGCAATAATTGTCTTTCAATAAAACGCCAACCGATTTGAAACAGACTTAAGTCGCGCCGATCTTTTCTG
>CAADGT010000075.1 GCA_900696595.1 uncultured Chloroflexota bacterium | reverse complement strand
TCGTCCAGCCGCATGGGCGTGTAGAGCGGGAACATGTGGACGTCCTCGCCCGCGGCTTTCATGGCGGCGGCGAGCGAGTTGTCGTGCATACAACTGCCGCAGTACATGTTCGCCGCGCCGGATGCGATGTAGATGATCTTCACCGCTTCGCCCCCAAAACGATCTCAACCGGCAAGCCCCACATGGAGGAAAGGCTGACATCTTTTATTTCAAACCCGGCTTGTTCCATGGATTGCCGCGCAAAGATCGGGCGGCAGTCGGCGTAGTTGGGCGTGTGTTCGTGGAACCATTCATAGATTCTCACCGCCATGCCGGGCGGGTTGGTTTTCGTCATGGAGACGACCGCCAGCCGCCCGCCGGGTTTGAGGACGCGGCGACATTCCGCCAATACGCGCGGGATTTCGGGGTTGTCGAATAATTCCAAAGTAAAACTCATGAAGACCCCGTCGAGACTCCCCGCTGTGATGAAGTTCATATCCGCGGCGTCGCCCGGATGCAGGTCAACCCGCTCGCCCAAGCCTTCTTTTTGCAGGCGCTCCTTTGCGACCGCAAGCATCCCGTCTGAAATATCCAGCCCGGTCACGCGCCCTTCCGCCCCGACAGAGCGCGCCAGCGAAACGAGACAGTATCCTGTTCCAAAACCGATCTCCAGAATTTTCTCGCCGTACTGGGCGGAGAGTTTCGCCAGACCCGTGTCGCGGTATTTTTTTTCGGCGCTTCCCGCAATCAGGTCATACCAGCGGCTGAGGCGGTTGTAACTCAAGCGCGCGTCCGCTTTGGAGCGATGTACGCGGGCGACGGCGGCGTCTGTCGTTTCGTTATTCATCGTCGGCGGCAATTATATGGGCGGAACCCCTTTTTGTACACGGAGGGTAAAACAATAAATCCGCCCTTGCAAGCGGCGGATTTATTGTCTTATTGGATGTCGTCGGGAGGCGCGTCCACGGGCATCAAGCCTTTCATCCCTGATGGACGGCTTTTACCTTTCTCTCGGTTTAGTCATCAAGTAGCGATACCGCCGAAGTAGAAACCTTCTCCAGGATTAGTGTCAGGATCGGTCCACGGCAAACCATTCTCCTCAAAGTAAAAATCATAATAATCTCCCCAAGAAGGCGAGGAGAAATAAATATGATCGCCTTGAGAAGCCGGTCCCTCCTGGCAGTATTCTCCCTGAGAGATCCACGCATCGGGTTCGCCCTCGGCCGGAAAATGGTAAACATTATAGCAATATTGCCCGCCGCCGCCGCTGTGAGCCCTGCTCTCGGGGACTCGATCCCAGAAGGTGAATCCTGCAAGGAAGACCTGCACCGCCTGACCGGCGAGCGCACGCGACGCCGTGCATTGCACCACGCCTTCGCCTTCCACAATGTTGCAATCGAGCGGGTAATACTGCCCGTTGAGCCGGACGGACCCGTTTTTGAAGTCGCCTGCGGTGAATTCACCCGTATACTCGAAGATGAAGATCACGCCGCCGCCGCGGTCGTTGCGCGTCTCGCGCAGGGTCAGGTTCCCGCTCGCGGCAAGCGCCGGGGTGGCGGTGATGGCGAGCAGGACGAAAAGGGAAACAAAAACTGACAACAACTTTTTCATCTAACACTCTCCTTTCAGGTTTTCATGTTTGACATTATATCCCTTTTTACGCGCAATTCCCGTTCCCCCTTTTGGACTATGGACGGGCGCATATAACCTGCTCACATCGCCGTCCCGAAGGCTGGGGCAAAACAAAGCGCGCGTTGTGAGAGCCTTCGTGAAGTTGGCGCCGACGTCGGTTATATATGTAAGAAATCCTCCGTCACCCGCTTCTAGATGGCGTTATCACAACTATTTGCAATAAGCGCCGCCATAATCTGCCTCGTCTCGACGGATTTCAAGCATAACCATGTCCTGCGCCAACGAATATACCCTCCAACTCCGCGCGCGCGGCTATCGCATGACGCCCCAGCGGCTGGCGATCCTGCACGTCCTGCATCACGAAGGCAGGCATCTTTCTCCGGGCGAAATCTACACACAAGCCCGCCGCGAACTGCCGGGCCTCGCCGAGCCGACGGTCTATCGCACGCTCGAATTCCTCGCGGAAAACGACCTCGTCCGCCCAACGCTAAACGGGAATGGGCGCCTCGCATATGAGATCGCCCGGCATGAGCATCATCATTTGATTTGCCGTCAATGCAGCGCGGAAATGGAAGTGGATCACGCCGCACTTAAACCCATGTATGCGCGTTTAGAAACCGAAAGCGGCTACCGCCTCACCGACAGCCACCTGACATTTTTCGGCATTTGCCCAGAGTGTCAGGAATAATCAACGCATGGATGTTGGAGAACATCCGCTGCGCAAACAGAGAAGGAGAATAACATGCTTTACTCGCCTGCCCCGCTTCACATCCCCGACGGCTTTCTCAGTTTAATGGTATCCATCGTCTGCTGGGTCGCCGCCGCGCTGACTCTCGCCGCCGCGATCTCGCGCACAAATAGATCGCTGGGCGAAAGACAGATCCCGCTCATGGGCGTGATGGCGGCATTCATCTTCGCCGCGCAGATGATCAACTTCCCCGTCGCGGGCGGCACATCCGGCCACTTGCTCGGCGGCGCGCTGGCGGCCATCGTCCTCGGACCCTGGGCGGGGATGCTGGTCATGACCGCCGTCATCGCCGTGCAGGCGCTTCTCTTTCAGGACGGCGGCCTGCTTGTCATGGGCGCGAACATCCTCAACATGGGGCTTGTCACCGCCGCCATCGGCTACGGACTCTATCGCTTGGCGGACGGAAGATCCAAAACCGTCAAACTCGGCATAACGGGCGTCGCCGCCTGGCTTTCAGTCATGGCGGGCGCGTTGCTCACCTCGCTGCAACTATGGTTGAGCGGCACATCTCCATTACAGGTCGTCGTCCCCGCCATGCTCGGCGTTCACGCCCTCATCGGAGTCGGCGAAGCGCTCATCACCGTATCCGCGTTGGGATTTATCCTGCAAACCCGGCCCGACCTGCTGGGCGCGGAATCAGAATCTTCCAAAGCCGGAAAAGGCTGGATCCTCGCCGGAGGCGTGATCTCCCTCTTTGTCGTTTTCCTCTCCCCGTTCGCCTCATCCCACCCCGACGGTTTGGAGCGCGTTGCAGAAGACCTGGGCTTCCTCCAAGCCGGTCAAGCCGCGCCGTACAACATCGTCCCCGACTACACCCTGCCCTTCCTCGGTCAGACCGCCCTTTCCACCATCCTCGCCGGAGCGCTTGGCGCAATTACCGTCGGACTCGTTGTCCTTTTAATCAGCCGCGGAATAAAAGCAAAAACCTAACTGCAACCCGCCCCTTCATGCACTCCAACGCCTTCAACCGCTACCGCGAAAAAGAGAGTTTCCTTCACCGCCTCGACCCGCGCGTAAAAGTCGCGGCGACGGTCGCCTTCATTGTCTCCAACGCCCTGCTCCCGGACGGGGCGTGGTTTGCCTTTGCCTTCGCCTGGGCGTTTCTACTTGCCTGCAACCTGCTTTCCAGACTCGGCGCAAGTTACACCTTCAAGCGCTCCATCATTGCCCTGCCCTTTGCGCTCATCGCCATCACCGTTTTATTCTCCGTGCCGGGCAACCCGCTTGCCGTTTTCCACTTTCTAAATTCGACCTTCGCCATAACCGACGCCGGTCTGCTCCGCTTCGCCAGCATCCTCGTCCGCTCGTGGCTTTCGGTGCAGATGGCGATCCTGCTTGTGGCGGTCACGCGCTTCCCCGACCTCGTTCACGCGCTCGAACATTTGCGCGTCCCGGCCATCCTGACGACCATCATCGCTTTTTTGTATCGCTATCTCTTCGTGCTGACGGACGAGGTTCTTCGCCTGCTTCGGGCAAGGGAAAGCCGCTCGGCAGCCGCGCCCGGCTCCCGGTCCGGGGGAGGCGTGGCGTGGCGCGCCAAAGTGGCCGGGAATCTGGCGGGGCAATTGTTCCTGAGAAGTTATGAACGCAGCGACCGCATTCACAACGCCATGCTGGCGCGCGGATATGCCGGCCGGCTGTATACATTGAATCCGCATGAGATGAGGTCCAAAGATTATTATGCGGCCGCCTTTGCGCTTGCGTTTGTTTTCCTGACTCAATTGATTGGAAGATTTTGATGCCGGTTACTCACATTGCGAATCAATTTGCCATGCCCGATTGCGGCGGCGACATTCTTATTGTGAACGACCTTCATTTTTCGTACCCCGACGGACAGCCGGCCCTGAACGGCGTTTCGTTGAAACTTTGCGAAGGCGACAAGGTCGCGCTGATGGGACCCAACGGCGCGGGCAAATCCACGTTAATGCTGCACCTGAACGGGATTTTATCCGGGCGCGGCGAAGTGGAGATTGCGGGCAAACGCCTCACGCGAGACAACCTGCCGCTCATCCGCTCGATGGTGGGACTCGTCTTCCAGAACCCGGACGACCAGCTTTTCTCGCCGACCGTGTTCGAGGACGTGGCGTTCGGGCCCCTGCACATGGGGCTGCCCGAAGCCGAAGTTCGCGCGCGGGTGGACGCCGCCCTCGAAGCCGTGCGCATGAGTTCGTATCGCGATCGTTTATCGCATCACCTGAGCGTGGGAGAGAAGAAACGCATTGCCATCGCCACTGTGCTATCCATGCGGCCGATTCTGCTGGCGCTGGACGAACCCTCGGCGGGACTCGACCCGCGCGCGCGCCGGACTCTGATCAATCTACTGCGCGACCTGCCGATCGCCATGCTGGTCTCCACGCACGATATGAAACTCGCGCAGGAACTTTTTCCGCGCGCGGTCGTGATGGACGAGGGGCGCGTGGTCGCCGACGGCTTGACGGCGGATATTTTGGACGACGAGGCGTTGCTGACGGCGCACGGGCTGGAAAAGCCCTGACACGGAACAGTCAGGCGCGACGCGCTGGGATACAATAAGGGGCGAAAGAGGCATCCATGAAAACCCTGATCCAGAACGGGACTCTCGTCACCGCATCCGAAACCTTCACCTCCGATATTTTGATCGAGGATGAAAAAATCGCGCGCATCGGACTCAATCTCGAAGCGCATCCCGACCATCGGGTTGACGCTTCGGGGAAGTTGATCCTGCCCGGCGGCATTGACCCGCATGTGCATCTCGATCTCAAGATGTTCGACACCGTTTCATCGGACGACCATTACACCGGTCACAAAGCCGCGGCTTTCGGCGGGACGACGACGGCGATGGATTTCGTCGCGCTGGAAGATAAAGGCTTCGACTACTCTGTGGACGTGTGGATGAAGATGGCGGAGAAAGCCGCCATTGACTACTCCTTCCACATGAACCTGACCAGGTTCGACGAAAAGATCGCCAAAGAAATCCCCTCGCTGATGAAGATGGGCGTCCAAACGCTCAAAGTCTTCACCGCCTACAACGGACGCCTGCGCCTCGACGACGGAAGTATTTTCAAAGCCCTGCAAATCGCGCGCGACAATGGAATGCTGGTCATGGCGCACTGCGAGAACGGCGACGTGATCGAAACGCTCACCGCCCAAGCCCTCGCCGAGGGACGCGCTTCCCCCATCTGGCACGCGCTCACCCGTCCTGCCTGGGGCGCGGTCGAATCCACGCTTCGCATGGCGGCGATGGCGGAACAAGCCGACGCGCCGGTTTACATCGTCCACATGAACGCGGGCGGCGAAGTGGATATGCTCCAATACGCGCGCGAACATGGCATCAAAGTGATGGGCGAGACCTGCCCGCAATATCTCTTCTTCACGCTGGAACACCTTGCCCGACCCGATGGGGCGAAATGGATCTGCTCCCCGCCCATGCGGACGGAAGCCGATAACGCCCGTTTATGGGAAGGCTTGACTCAAAACATTTTGCAAACCATCGGCACGGATCATTGCCCCTTCTTCTATAACGGGACCCGGCCCATCGTCCACGAAGGAAACGAGATCGCCATCCCCGGCAAGGAATTGGGACGCGATGACTTCACAAAAATCCCCAACGGTTTGCCCGGCATCCAGGACAGAATGCCGATATTATGGACGCATGGAGTCAACGCCGGTTACATCACGCCGAATCAATTTGTGGCGTACACGTCCACCAACCCGGCGAAGATATTCGGTTTGTACCCGAAAAAAGGCGCGCTGCTCCCCGGCTCCGACGCGGACGTCGTGATTTGGGATCCGCAAAAGAAAATCAAATACGGCGTCGCCCAATCCCATCAACGCACCGATTACAACCTGTACGAAGGCTGGGACCTGCAAGGCTATCCCGAAAAAGTCTTCCTGCGCGGCAGGATGATCGTGGATGGCGACGAATGGAAAGGCAGGCGCGGGGATGGGAAGTTCCTGAAAAGGGGCGAAGGAGAAATTTTGTAAAATGACCCACAAATGCGAAGCCATCGTCGTTCACTGCATGGATTACCGCCTGCAATCCTTCATCAACCAATGGCTCGAAGCGAATCTCGGCAGGGGCAGTTACGACCGCGCCGTCATGGCGGGCGGCGTGTACGACGTCTATGACGTCATCCGCCAGGTGGATATTGCGGCGCGCCTGCACGGAATCAAAAAAGTCGTCCTCATCAACCACGAAGATTGCGGCATGTACGGTCCCGGCGGCACGGAGGAACATCACGAGGAAGACTTGCGTGAAGCCGAGGATAAAATCCGCCGCATCTTCCCCCACCTCGAAGTGGACGCGTATTACTTGAACCTGGACGGGGCGTTCGAGAAAAAATCCTAAGAGACTGTTTCTTAAGTACACGGACGTCACGGATTTCACGGAATCTCGCGGAAAAACCACAGGAAAAAAACCGTGTTTGTCCGCGCAATCCGTGTCCAAAAAAGATTTATAAAACGCTCTCTAACGGGAAGAACGCACCTCGAACCGTCTTTCGTTCTTCACCGCGTTCTTCAAGACCTCGTTCTGCATGGCGGGATTGAGATTAAAAGTCACGTCCCAAAGCAGGGATATATGCTCCGCCGTGATGAGCGGCGCTTGTCTGATGAACGACTCGAACAACTCGGCGTCTTCATCGAGCGCCGCCAATTTGCGGCTGCGCCTGTCCTCCACGTTCCCGCGCGCGTCTTCGTACAATTTATCGAGCGGCGTATCCCCCGGTATTTGACGAACCATTTGAAGTTCGTCTTCGATCTTCTGCAACACCCACGCAACGCGGAAGGGCCACTGCTCCGTCAACATCACCCACTTGATCGCGACCTCCGGCGGGATCGAACGCTTCAACAAAATGCGCGCAAGGCGGTAGATGTTCACAATGCGCTTCACCCGGCGCGGATTGCGCGACATAAACGGGGATAGGGATTTGAACGCCTGCGACTCCTCCTCGCGGAACGCTTCCTCCTCCGGCGGGGCGGATACAACCTCCTTCGCCGCCTCACCCCGGACCTCGGGGCTGGTCGCTGGACCCGCCGCCGCTCCCCCGCCCGGAGTTTGAGTCCCTTCACCCGCAGCGGGAATCGAACCCTGAATCTCCCATTGCGGCTCGACCTCGTCCTTCCGTTCCGCCTCTTCCGCCTTCTTCTGCGCCTCGGGCGTTTGATACAACAGCGAGTTGACATATGACTTGATCTCATCGTTGCCCGCATACGGGATTCGGAACGGGATCTGCACGATCTTATCCAAAAACTCGTAGCCTGAAATTCCCGCCTCGGTCAACACCTCTCCATAGCGTTTCTCCACCGCCTTGACCAGCACGCGCGCGTCCATCGCCAGAAAGATGACGAAGGGGTCGCGGTCGCGGTCGGAGAGCAGGAGCATGATCGCCTCCAGCGCCTCCACTGCCTTGTTCGGCGGGCAACGATCCAGGTCGTCCACGAAGATGATGAAGCGCGTTGTCTTGCCCTGTTTCTTATCCAGGTCCCGGATCAGGTCGCTGATGTGGCGCAGTTCCTGTTGAATATCCGCCATGAAGCCGACCTTGTCCTTGAAGTCCTTGCGCGAGGAAAGTTCCGCCAGTTCCTTCGAGCGTAGCAGGACGACGCTATCCACCAGCGATTTGAGTCCCTTTACGAGGTCTGGCAGTTTGGAGAGGATCGGCGAACCGCCAAAGAGCAGCAGGAGGACCTGGAGGACGCTCGCCCAGCTTTCCTGGATTTCTTCTTGATAGAGGAAATAACTGTACAACGCCGCGGGAATGCCGAACACCAGCGCAAGCGAAAGCGACTTCACGAACGTGCGCCAGAGCTGTTTCAGGGATTGGTTGCGGCGATACTTCTGAACCAGCCGCGCGCCCTTTGATTCATAATGCTTTTCGATGCCGTCGTAGAGCGTTGTGATCAACCCCGCCCACAGGTTTTCACTGCCAGAATATACCCAGGCGTTGAAAGGGATGAAGGCGAAATCCAGCGGGTTGTCCGCCGATTTGACCGCTTCCAACTTCTCGCGGATCTTGCCCAGCAAAAAGGATTTGCCCATCCCCCACGAGGCGTAGATTCCAACCGTGAGCGGGGTTTGAGTGTAGCGTCCCGAAAGCAGTTGCGCGAAGGCGTCGGCGTAGGTTTCGTAATTCAGCCGGTCCGGTCCCTCGGGGCGGTCGTTGAGGGCAAAGTTCAGGCGTTGTTTCCCGCCCGGGGTGCGCGCAAAAGCCTCCAGGTCCGCTTTGGAGCCGTTGAAGTAGTTGAATCCCATCTCATTCGAAACGCCGTCGGCCTGCCCGAGGCTTTGATGTTGCCAAAACGTCCACTTAATTGCATCGTCAGGCTCGGTGTGTTCAGAGGCAACCCAAAGCGGCAGGTTTTTCATCTCGTCCGGCAATTGTCCGGTGTCGCCCAAAAGCCATTGAAGAACGCTGTTGTCGCAAAATAAGATCGGCGTTTTACCGACAAGATTTCCCACGCGATCAAGCCAGATTTTTACAGCGGCGAGAAAATCCTCCCGCCCGGATTTCGGACGGGTGATATACAGCGCAGGAGGCAATTCCCCCGGGTCTTCCCTCTGAAACAGGAATTTGATAAACATATCCGCCTGTTCGTCAGGGCTGTCTTTCTCGCTAAAGATGTGATATGCGCCCCGTAAAAGCCGGGCGGATTTTGCGCCAGTCCAGTTGGTCCAAAACCAGGCTTCATTGTAAGTAATACCTTTGCTGAGTTGAATAAAGGCGAAGGAGAAACCTTGCACAGCGATTTGTTTCCACTCCCCGAGATCAAGTCCCACGACTGTGTTCACTCCCCGCGCGCGGTCCGGTTCGGACGGTTTGTCGTCCACCACAACCGATTCGCTGACGGACTGCGAAAAACTCACAGCCCCGCTCCCCGACCCTCCCTTTTGGGCAACTTGCTCGAAATCCTCTTCCTGCGGCGGTTTTGCCATGTTGGATTCTCCTGTGAAGATTATACACACCGCCCCCATCAAATTGCAATCGCCTTCGATATCGAACCGCTGGTCAAATTGAAGGATTCAACCGCCGTTGTGGAGATCGTCACCTTTACCAAATGGGGCGGCTTCTACCGCGTCACTTACACGATCAGCCGTAATTTCCCACACGAGATCCTGGATGCGCAGGAGGATAATATTATTCCGCATGATTGCGGGATTATGTTTTAGATAAGACCTCGGAGGTCTCCCCAACCTCCGAGGTCTTGTTCAATTGCGGGATCATGTTTTGACAAATCAGCGGCACTTTGACTTGTTCGAGCGGGTGTAATACATTCAATGCGCAAGGACACCGCAAACTGGATAGGCTGACTGATTACGACATCGAAACTGCCCGGCACATGCTGAGGACAGGGCGGTATTTGTATGTGATTTTCTTATGCCACCTTGCCTTGGAGAAAATGCTCAAGGCGCACGTCGCAGAAGCAACCCAGAGCCTGCCCATCAAAACCCACGACCTGATCTATCTTGTGAAGACCAGCGGACTGGAATTACAGGAAGATCATCTCGACTTTATCGGCAAAATCAACACGGCAAGTATTCCAACCCGTTACCCCGACGATTTGGAACGGGCGTTGAAGGATTACCCCAAGCCGGTCGCCCAGGAATATTTAAACCAAACCCAAGAGATACTCAAATGGCTAAAAGAACACCCGAACTTAAACGAATAGTGAGACGTTACCGCGCCCAGATCGAAAAAATGGGGATTCAACCGACGCGCATATTGCTTTACGGGTCGCAAGCGGCGGGGGCGCCCCGCGAAGGAAGCGACATTGATCTCATTATCATTTCCAGCGACTGGAAAAAGTACAACCAACGCCAGCGGCTCGAACTTCTGGGCATTGCCTCCGCAAGGATATTGGAGTCAGTTCATGCGCAAGGCTTCACCCCCGACGAGATTAAAAGGAAAAAGATTGCTCCATTTTGGGAACAGATCATTAAAGAACAGGCAGTTGCCGTGTGAGTAAAGAATTCGGAAGTCTCGCAGACTTCCGAATTCTTATTTGTGCTAAAATACGCGCCGTTAAACCAAAGGACGCCCTGGGGGAGCAGTGAGCCTTTGGCGTAATACCATTTACGGAGAAAAAAATGCCAAGACGTTCCCTCGCTCGCCTGTACAAGGACGAGTTCTCAACCTATTCACTTGCAAAATTCCAGCAGGACTTGCTTGCGGGGCTCACCGTCGCCGCCGTGGCGTTGCCGCTGGCGCTCGCCTTCGGCGTCGCATCCGGCGCGACAGCCGCGGCGGGGTTGGTCACCGCCATTCTCGCGGGCGTGGTCATCGGCGCATTGGGCGGCGCGCCGTATCAAATCAGCGGACCCACCGGCGCGATGTCCGCGGTTCTCATCGTGCTTGTCCAACGTTACGGGCTCGAAGGTATCTGGGTTGCCGGTCTGCTTTCGGGTTTGCTGTTGCTCCTCATCGGGATCATGCGCCTCGGGCGCTTCATCGCCTTCATCCCCTCCGCCGTCATCAGCGGCTTCACCTCCGGCATCGCGCTCATCATCTTCATCGGTCAAATTGACAACTTCCTCGGCGTCAAAACCGAAGCGGCAGAAACCGCCGCGTTGAAATTCATCGGCTACTTCAAAGGCGGCTTCACCCCGGACTGGCAGGCGATGGTCATCGGCTCGGTCGTGATTCTGACGATGATCCTCTGGCCCCCCAAATGGAATTTGAGATTCCCCTCATCCCTGCTCGGACTCATCCTCGCCACGCTTCTTTCCTCGGCTTTAGGTTGGTCTGCCCCAGTGATCGGGGACATCCCCCAGACCTTGATCCTGCAAGACCGCCTCAGCCTGGGCAACATCCCCTGGGCGAATCTCTCCGACTTCATCGCGCCGACGCTCACCATCGCCGCATTGGGCGCGGTCGAATCGTTATTGTGCGGCGCCGTCGGCTCGAACATGACCGGCGTGCGGATGCAGGCGAATCAAGAGTTGATCGCGCAGGGCATCGGCAACATGGTCATCCCCTTCTTCGGCGGAGTCCCCGCAACGGCGGCGATTGCCCGCTCCAGTGTGGGGATCAAATCCGGCGGGCAGACTCGCATGGTCAGCATCATCCACGCGGCCGGGTTGTTGCTCTCGATGTTCCTGCTCACGCCGTTGATGGAGCAAATTCCGCTGGCGGCATTGGCGGGAGTCTTGATGATCACCGCCGTGAGGATGAGCGAATGGGACGCGATCAAATTCATCTTCGGCAAATTCTTCAAGACCGACATCATCGCCTTTACCGTCACCATGTTCGCCACCGTCGTCCTCGACCTGACGCAAGCCATCCTGATCGGCTCATTCCTCGCAGGCGCGGTCTTCCTCAACCGCATCGCCAGCATTGACATCGCCGTGCAGGATGTGGACACCGAACGCTTGAAACAAAAGGGAATTCAGACCGAGGGGAAATGCGGTCACGTCCGCGTGGCGTTCCTGACGGGTCCGCTCTTCTTCGCGGCGACCGGTCAATTCAACGAAGCGTTTGCAGATTTAAGGGAAACCCACGCGCTGATCCTCTCCATGCGCGGCGTCTCATTGATAGACACGGCGGGCATCGAAGCGATTCACAGGTTGCATGAACGTCTGCATAAACAAGGCGGGACGCTCATGTTTGCGGGCGTCCACGAAAATGCAAAACAAATGATGACGCGCGGCGGACTCGTACAAACCGTCGGCGAAGGAAATTTCTTTTGGTCCAGCGACCAGGCCATCGTCGAGGCGGAGAAGCGGGGCTGTCCATTCTGTCAATGAGGTTAATGAGGTTGGTGAAGATCAAAGGTTCAGAGGTTATTCAAGTTACTTTCTCATCGAGCCGATCAAGCGGTGGAGGAGATAGCCAGTTTCACTTACCCAACAACTCCCCCACCTGTGGAAAATCCCTGTAATATCCCCGGTAACTTTCAGGCAATAATGCCGCAATCCTGCACATCACTTCGTCAATGGAATCCTGCAATAGTTTGTCCCGCTCCGCGCCTTTGACGGATCGAACATCAGGCGGAAAATACAGGTCATCCCCGGCCGTGATCGTTATTTTCAGCCGTTTGAATTTTTTCAATCGCGCCACGACATCCGCGTCCTCTGTGCCGGTCAGCGCGACCGGGATGATGCCGACATTCGCGGAACTGGCAATGTAGACCGCGCCGGGTTCGGCTTTCAAGAGGCTCACCGTTTTCGAGCGCGTGCCTTCAGGGGCGATGATCATGACCGCGCCCTTCTTCAAGCGCGAGATGAATTCCTTGATGGCGCTCATATCCGCTTCGCCGCGCGTCAGCCAGGTGACGTTGAAGATTCTGCCCGCCAGCCTGCCGTACCAGTATTTTTTGTATTTATCCGTCAATGGATGGATGAGATCGTCGTTATCGAGGACGTAATACACCACAAGCGAATCGAGCCTGCCAAGATGATTGGAGGCGAGCATGTATCCGCCCTTTGGCAGTTTGCTTACATCGCCGCGCACTTCGATGTCCGCAATGAGCGGCAAAACTTTTCTGGCGCAGAAGCGAAGGAAGGCGCTCATGATTTTTCCTCCAGCAATTCCTTCAGGCGCGGATGGTTTGCGTAATAGCCGCGATTATGCTCGGGGAGCATCGCGGCGATGCGGCACATAATCTCGTCGGTATACTCCTGCAATCGTTCCTCGCGGTTTTCTTTGGGAAACGACGGCAGGGTGAAGGGTTTTCCGGCGACGAGTCGAATCGGCGTGCGTTTGAAGCGTTTGAGGTTGTGCAAAACGAGGCGGTCTTCGGAGCCGGAAATGGCAACAGGCACAATCGTCCAGCCCATCTTCGAGGCGAGATATGCCGCGCCGGGTTTGCCCTGCGCCATTTTTTCGTCGCGGGCGCGCGTGCCTTCGGGAGCGATGACGAGGGTCTGCCCCTCCTCCATGCGCTTCATCATCTCGCGCATGGACTTCAGGTCGGGGTTGAAGCGGTCAATAAAGATGGCGTTGAGGTGTCCGCCCAGCCAGCGCAGGATGGCATAATCGCCCCATTTCTCCGCGACGGGGATGAAGAGATTCCAGTCGTCGAGCGCGTAATACGCCATGGGCGCGTCCAGGAAGCCGAGATGGTTGACCGCGATCACAAAGCCGCCGCCTTTGGGAAGGTTCTCGTATCCTTTCGGCTCCACTCTTGCGACCAGCCAAATGATGAAACGAAGCAAGGCAACAATGATCTTTTTCATGGCGGCAATTTTACACGGATTTACGCGATATTCTCCACTGTACAAACTTCGTGTTGGACGCTGACGAGCGCGGAAAACGCGGAGAAAATGCCTTGAAAATCCGCGTCCATCTGCGTTTTCCGCGTCCCATTTCTGAGATGTACGGTAGTGAAATGCGATAAAAAACGCCCCGCCCAAACGGGCGGAGCGCGGCGTTGCTTTCTGCGCGGGTCCGGTTTTCAGCCCCAGATGTAATTTGAATTGGTCTTGTGATGAGCCGCTTTCTGCTCGCCATAGGAATTGAACATTTTAACGAAGATGTCGTAATCCGCGGGAGTCATGTCCACCAATTGGAAGCCGACGTTATAGATCGTGGGGTCGTACGGGTCGCGCTCGCACCAGCGCGTGCGCGCCGAAAAAACAATAAAACTCCTGCCTGAGATCTGGTTCACCTGGTCTATGCACAGGTCCATATTCAGACCGACTGCGATCGGTTTGCCGCTTTCCATTTTGAAGCCGCCCGTGCTGATATCCGATATCTGCCCGAGCAGTTCGCCGCTGTTTTTGTCCAGCACGCGCATATAATACGAGAAGTTTTTGCGGGGCAGTTTGCGCTTGTTTTTATCGTTCGCCATGGCGTCCTCCTAACTATAAGGATCGGCAATTTAATTCTAGTGCAATCTTCGAGGCGCTGGATTAAGCCTGAATAAATATCATGAAATTGCAATGTTCATTCGCGGCGCAGAATATGGGTCAACACCGTCGCGCCGGAACCGCCGATATTCTGCGCCATGCCGACGGACGCGCCCTCCACCTGGGTCGCGCCGCATTCGCCGCGCAATTGCTGGACGACTTCCACGATCTGATACACGCCCGTCGCGCCCACGGGATGCCCCCGCGCCTTCAACCCGCCTCTTGTGCAGATGGGGATCTTTCCCCTCACCCCGATCTGATTCTCCAGCCCAAGCCTGACCCCGCCGCCCCGCTCCGCGAAGCCGGTCGCTTCTAGCGATAGCGCCGCCATGATCGAAAAAGCGTCGTGCAATTCAAATACATCAAGGTCATCCGGCGTAACTCCCGCCATGGTATATGCCCGCTTCGACGAAAGGTACGCCGCGTTCAAGAACAACGGGTTCTTGCGCGAATGGACGGCAATTGTATCCGTCGCCGCCGCAGAGGCCGCCACAACCACTTTGGGCTGGCGCAAAACTTTCTCCGCCGGGACGATGACGACTGCCGCCGCCCCATCGCCCACAGGCGAAGCGTCCATCAAATTGATTGGGGTCGCGATCATCGAAGACTTCTCGAATTTCTCCGCTGAAACTTTTTCATGCAGTCTCGCAAACGGGTTGTGCATGGCGTTGGCATGGGCGTTGATCGAAAACGGCGCAAAGTCTTCATGTTTCCATCCAAACTCGTGCATATAGCGTCGCATGACCAGCGCGTTAATTCCCACGAACGAGACGCCCTGTTCCACTTCATAGTCTGCGTCCGCCGCGGTGGCCAGCGCCGCGGTGACGTCCCGGCCCGCCTTGTCGGTCATCTTCTCCGCCCCAACCGCCAGCGCGGATTCGACATCTCCCGCCGCAACCGCCATCAGCGCGGAGCGAAACGCCGCCGCTCCCGAGCCGCAAGCGGCCTCGATCTTGACCGATTCCCGTTGCCATAGCCCGATCCAATCGCTAAAGAAGGCTCCCAACTGGTTCTGTCCGCTGACCATGGATGAAAGCATGTTGCCTACATAAAGCGCGTCCACCCTGTCCACGCCCGCGTCCTGCATGGCGAGGAACGCCGCTTCCCCGCCGATCTCGCGCAGGGATTTGTCCCAATGCTCGTCCACCTTCGTTTGACCAATTCCAAGTATCGCTGTTTTTCTCATATCGCCTCGGTCTTGATTCTATCTCGTCCGGCTGTCAGGAACTATCATAAAAATTACGCCGACACTAGGGAGCGTCTCCAACGCCCGCCGTGTTTGGGGAACAACATGCATTGCGCGTTCGTCCAATCCTTGCTATAGTATTGTCCTGTGAAAACTGCGCCAATCGCGAAGATTTTTCGCAGTATTGCGAACTTCAATTGTCTCTCGCGCAGGCGCGAACCATTGTGCTTTTCCAAATTAACCCAGCAATAAAACTGCTGTCCTTCGACTATGGGCTTCGCAAAAACCGCTCAGCCTTCCGCTCAGGACGGCAGTCCCTCTGGGAAGGGAACGTATCGAAGTGTGGGATTGCTGGATTGAATTGTTAATCTGCAAAAGTTTGCGACGCCGCGCCATGCTTGCGGCGTAAACATGAAAAGGAGAATCTCATGTCGAAACTCAAATGGATGCTGCTCCTGGCGGCTCTGGCAATTACCGGTTGCGGGAAGGAAGATCCGCAAATTATTTACACGCCGCCGGTTCTGGCGGATGATTGGTCGGTCGGAATGACTCAATCGGGCGGGATCATGGGCTTGCTCCGTCACATCGCAACCGGCTCCGACGGCAAGTATGCGGCGAGCGATGAGCGCGATGGAAGGGAGGTCGCGGGGGAACTGTCGCAGGATCAATTGACCAGGCTGAAAGGGCTGGTTTCCTCGCTACAATTCACCGCCCCCAAACTGCCCACAGTCTGCGCGGATTGTTTTATCTACGACATCGAGATTCAAAGCGGCGGGAAGAAGTTGATCCTCCAGGCGGACGATATTTCCCTTCCGGATTCCGGCATGGCGCCGCTGGTCGAGTTCCTGCGCGATTTGATGGACTCTGCATTGCAATAAAATGAATCAGGCCGAATGGATGGACCGCTATCTCAAGAAAGTGAGCGAGTCGTCGGAAGAGGGCGCGGAGGCGGCGCGTTTCGCGCGGGAGAAAAACATCCGGGTCGGTATGAAGCGGGCGCGGCGAAGCGTGGGAGCGTTTTGGACGCTGGGAAAATCCTTGTACTTGAACAAGGTCCACTACACGATGGAGTCCGCGCTTGAAGAGCCGAGAGCGACAACGTTATTCGTGCATGAAGTCCGCCATCTGCAACAGGGGATTTTCACCGCCTTGTCCATTTACGGCGAACTCGACGCCTGGCAATACGAATTTCGTCTATACAAAAAGTTGACCGGAAGAACGCTCAAACCCGAATTAGAAGAATTGCTTGCGCTCTCATTGGGTCACGACCGCGCGACCTTGAGGCAGGCGCGGAGTTTAATGACGAAGTTTGCGGGGTTTTGGTATCTCGCATGGTTGTTGCCTTTGTTCCCGATTCATAAAGAGATCGCGTATTGGGTTACACGAAAAATTTTTTGATACGCGAGCTTGCGAATTTGTAGCGTTTTTTTAATGTATCCCCATCATGTTTGGTGTATGATGTCTTCAAGAATAGGAAAGGAGGTTGCGATAGAAACACCGCCTGAAATGTTCGAGGACGGGAAGGGCGATACGCCATAAGCTGGCTAAAGCCCCGCTTTAGCGCCAGACGTTCCCCTAACGATAGGAAGGCTGCAATCCTCGCCACCTTCCCCGATATAGTTCGTTCGACGGATGGGTAAACTCCCATCCGTCTTTTTGTTTAGAGACCGCCCATCGCCCTCCTCATCCTGTCCAGTCCCTCCTTCAAGAGCATCCGTGACGTGCCGAAGTTGATGCGCGCAAAACCGGCGGATTCCTCCCCGAATTTTTTTCCGTCACTCAGGGCGACCTTTGCCTTCGACAGAAAGAACTCGAAGGGAGAGCCGTCTATTTCGGTTTGAGTGAAGTCGAGCCAGCCAAGATAGGTCGCATCGGGGACAGTGGCGCGGACATCCGGCATATAGCGAGTTACATAATCCACGAGGAGATCGCGGTTGGACGTGAGGTGGCGGCGCATGGCAGCCAGCCATGAATCCACTTTGCCGGAAAAAGCCACGCGGGAGGCGGTAAGCCCGAGTATGGAAATTTCGCAGGACATTCCCAGCGCCGCGGCATGAAATTTTTTTCTCAGCTCTTCGTTTGGGATGATGGCAAACGCCGCGGCAAGCCCCGGCACGTTGCAGGCTTTGGATGCGGCGATAAGGGTGATGGTTTTATCCGCGATTTCCCTCGAAAGGCTCGCAAGCGGTTTGAATTTTGCGCCGCCCAGCAGAATCTCCGCGTGAATTTCATCGGAGACGATGGTTACATCCTTCTCGATGCAGAGCCTCGCCATCTGCGTCAATTCACCGCGCGAGAAGATCTTCCCCACCGGGTTATGCGGATGACAGAGCAGGAACATGCCTGCGCCCTTCAGCGCCTTCTTCAGCGCATCGTAATCCACTTCGTAACGGAGTTTGTTTCCCTGCGTCAATTTTGCAAGCGGGGCGATCCGTTTGGGAATGCGGTTGCTTTCGCCCAATTCGTGAAAATGGTTGTAGACGGGGGTTTGAATGGCGTAGCCTTTTCGCGGCGAACACAGCGCCCGGGCGGCGATGTAATACCCGTTGTTGACCCCGCTGGTGCAAATGATCCAGTCGGGGTTCACCTTCCAGCCGTAGAGCGAATTCATGCGGCGGGCGACGATTTCGTTGAACGCGCGCGAGGGTTCTTCGTAACCGAGGACGCCGTGTTCCACTTGCCTGTGAAGCGCGTCGCGGATCGCCCTCGGCGCGGGGAAGTCCGCGTCCGCGATCCACATCGGCAGGATGTCCTTACTGTACAGAGTCCATTTAACGCTGAGGGTGTCGCGGCGGTTCGGCGTGACGTTGAAGTTTGTCATGTCTTATCCGCCACGATCATCCCGTCCGCATCGGCGCGAGCAAGGCGATCCAGTGTGGGGCCCTGCGCTGTTGGGCAGGTCTGCAATTTTTCGATCATGATTTCCTCCAGAGTTTTTGGGCGCGGGGCCTATTGTAGCGCGAGACAGCGTCCCGCGCTACGGCGAAGGGAAAGGTTTGGGAGCGGAGTCAGTCCCGGGCGCGGAAAGGAGGCGGAAAGATCCCGCCTCCGAATCTGCGATTGCTGATAAAATTCCCGGCTGGGAGTCATCCCAACCCTGCAAGGCTCAAGGATCCCGTCTTGAATGAAATATAACTTCCGGCTGTTCTGGCGCGCGTTCTACCGTTCGTTCTTCGCATCAAAAGACACCCCCGCCCAACTCACAAAAAAACGCTTCTTTTTTCTGCTCTTGTTCTACCTCGTCTGGCCCCTGGGAAGCCTCGTCCATTGGCTGTGCTTTGCGTTGGACGATATTCTTTTTGCCGCGTATAAAAATCATCCCATCGAGAAGCCGTTGTTCATTCTGGGAAATTTCCGCAGCGGCTCAACGTTTTTACACCGCCTGCTCTCGCGCGATTCGGAGACTTTTACCAGCCTGACCACCTGGGACATATACCTCACTCCCTCGGTCACACAGAAGAAGATCACACAGTTTGTTTCGCGGGCGGATAAAAAATATCTCGGCGGCGTATTGCATCGCATTCTGTTCGCCTTCGACCGCGCCACGCTCGGCAAGATCAAGATCCACCCGATCTCGTTCTTCCAGCCCGAAGAGGATGAAAACATCCACATGCACATCTGGGATGGGTATTTCGTGACCTTCCTCTTCCCGTTCATGGACGAGTTTCCCGATTACATCCACTTCGACCAGGCGCTGACGCCCGAACACAAGAAACGCATCATGACGTTCTACCGTTCGATGCTTCAACGTCATTTATATGCGAACAAGGGGAAACATTTCGTGGCGAAGAACCCGGCGTTCAGCGCCAAGATCGAAACGCTGGCGGAGTTCTTCCCCGACGCGCGCATCCTGTACCTTGCGCGCAACCCGCTCGATATGCTGCCTTCGACGGTTTCATGGATCAATTACGCGCGCGGGCAGTTTACGGGTCCGCATGAGAATTATCTTTATGTGGATGAAATCCTCGAATTGACCCGGCACTGGTACCGCCACCCGCTCGCCTATTTGGACGCGCATCCTTCGCCCCGCCACCTGGTCGTGAATTATGAAGACTTGATCCAGCGACCCGAGGCGGTCATCCGCGGCTTCTATGAGCAGTTCGGCTACCCCGACAAACCGGGACTCCCGGTCATCATTGACCAGGCGGTCAAGGAAACGCTTTCTTATAACAGCGATCATAGTTACTCGTACGAAAAGATGGGCTTTACCCGCGAAGGGATCGTGGAAACCTACCGCGACATCTTCGAGCGATTCGACTTCGAGACGCGCGAAGAGATGATTCCCGTCAAGCGGTTGGAATTGGAACGGTAATAAAGCTTCTAATACAACGGCAGAGACGGATCCACTTCCTCCGCCCAGGCGTTGATGCCGCCCTTGAGATTTTTCATCTTTTTGAAGCCCGCGCTGGATAATATTTCGATGGCGCGCGCGGAGCGCGATCCGCGTTTGCAGAAGACGATCATCTCTTTGGCGGAATCCAGTTCGGACATGCGCTGGGCGACCTCGCCGAGGGGGATGTTCTTCGCGCCCTCGATGGCGGAGATCTCCAACTCGTGAGGTTCGCGCACATCGAGCAGGATCAAGCCGGGGTCGAGTTTGAGACGGGTGTTCATCTCCAGGGGCGAAATGTCCCAATCCGCGCCTGCGGAGGTATCGTCCGCATGATGGCTGGGGACTCCGCAGAATTCCTCGTAGTCAATCAACTCTTTGATGTCGGCGTTCGGTCCGCACACGCGGCATTTGGGGTTCTTTTTGAGTTTGACAAAGTCGAAACTCATGTCGAGCGCGTTGTAGAGGAGCAGTCTTCCGGTAAGCGGTTCGCCGACGCCGAGTAAAATCTTCAGCGCCTCGGTGGCTTGCAGCGTGCCGATCGTGCCGGGCAGGACGCCCAGCACGCCGCCCTCCGCGCACGAAGGGACGAGACCCGGCGGCGGCGGTTCGGGGAAAAGACAGCGATAGCAGGGACCTTCCTTTGCGTAGAAGACACTGACCTGCCCGTCGAAGCGGAAGATCGAGCCATAGACATTCGGCCTGCCGAGAAAGACGCTGACGTCGTTGGTGAGGTAACGGGTTGGGAAGTTATCCGTGCCGTCAATGATGATGTCATACTCTTTGGCGATGCGCAGCGCGTTTTCGGACGTGAAGGGTTCGTTATAGGCGTCAATTTGAATATCGGGGTTGAGGTCTTGCAAACGGTCGCGCGCGCTTTCCACTTTCAACCTTCCAACCGTCGAAGTTCCATGGATCACCTGTCGCTGTAAATTCGATGAATCGACAACATCATAATCCACCAGCCCAATGCGCCCGACTCCAGCGGCGGCAAGATAGAGCGCGACCGGGGCGCCGAGTCCGCCCGTGCCGATGACCAGCGCGGATGAATTTTTTAATTTCAGTTGTCCCTGCAAGCCGACCTCCGGCATGAGCAGGTGGCGCGAGTAGCGCAGGATTTGTTCGTGAGTGAGTTCTTCGGTCATAAGCGACTCTCCGTCATTGCGAGGGCGGTGTTCCTCCGCCCGAAGCAATCTCCTGTTATGAAAAGATTGCTTCGTCGCGAAGAGCAAGAGCGCTCCTCGCAATGACGGGTTGACCCTCCCGCAATGGACGGGATCAGCATCACCTTATCGCCGTCCTTGACGGGCGTATCCGCGCCTTGCAGATCTTTGATGTTATGTTCGCCGACGAACAGATTGATGAAAGGGCGCAGATCGCCTTTTTCGTTGAACAGGTGCGGTTTGACGGCGGGGAATTGAGTCGTCAGGTCGTCCAGCGCCTCGGCGATGGTTGCGCCGTTTACGGTCACTTCGTTTTTGCCGCCCGTATAAGAGCGCAAGGGGGTGGGGATTCTCAATGCGATCATAAAATTATTGTACTCTCTTCCTCATGATGAATTATCGAATTTCCAATCTTTCTTCTTCATAGCCCGAACGATCCTCCGCCAACCTCCACGCGCGATGTCCGAGCGTCCTGCCTTTGTCCACCCGCGAGATGATGTATAAGAAAAACGGCTGCGCCCATTCGCGGTCGTATTCCGAAGGGACGTTCGGACAATCGGGGTGCGAATGAAAGACGCCGATCAAATCCACGCCGAGTTCCATCGCTTTCATTTCGGCTTTCAGATAATCTCTGGGCGTGAGCAAAAAACGGTTGTGTCGCGCTTCTTCCTCGCGCGCGTTCTCGAACGTCAACACATCCCTTACTTCGCCGTCCGCGCCGAGCAAAAAGCCCGCGCCTTCGTCGGGATAGGCTTCTTCCAAATGCGCTTCGATGCGCGCCGTAAGGTCTTTGGATATTTTCAACATAGCAGCCTCCATAGACTGCAAAGTCTCCGACTTTGCGCTCAAACATCAGGAAACGTTTGAGTCCGTAAACTCCCTTCCCAAAGTTTTTTATCGCTCAAGTATTTATAACCGGCATCCGGCAAAACGGTCACGACCGCGCCTTCATCCAATTCGCTTGCGATTTTAAGCGCGGCGACGACTGCCGCCCCGGAGGAGATTCCCACAAACAGGCCTTCTTCACGCGCAAGCCGAATCGTCATCTCATGCGCCGCCTCGGTCCGGACCTCGAGCGGAGTCCCAACCAGAGACTCGTCATAGATCCCAGGCTTGATCGCGCTGGGCATGTGCTTAAGTCCTTCCAATCCGTGAAAGGGCGCATCCGGCTGAAAGGCAATCGTCTTGACTTGCGGCAGGCGCTCGTTGAGATAACGTCCCGTCCCGACAAACGTGCCGGATGTGCCGAGTCCCGCCACAAAATGCGTAATCTGTCCGTTCGTCTGGCGCGCGATCTCCGGCCCCGTGCTGAGATAATGCGCCTGCCAGTTTGATTCATTATCATACTGGTTGGCGTACCAGAATTTATCCGGAAATTCCGCCGCCAGTTCGCGCGCCTTGAGGATCGCCCCGTCCGAACCTTCGAGCGGGTCGGTGAGGATCAACTCCGCGCCGAGGGCGTTGAGCATGGCGATGCGTTCTGAACTCGCGCTGGCTGGGACCGCCAGCGTGACCGGGATTCCCAACGCCGCGCAAAAAGTCGCATACGAGATTCCCATATTTCCGGAAGTTGAATCGAGCAGGCGTTTGCCGCGTCCCAAATCTCCGTTGAGGATGGCGTTCTGGATGATGTTCAACGCGGGGCGATCCTTGACCGAGCCGCCGGGGTTGAACCATTCGGCTTTGACAAAAACCTTCACGCGCGGGGGCAGGCGCAAAGTTACGCGGCGTAGCGGAAGCAGGGGCGTATTCCCCACATGGCAGGCAAGGCTATCCAGCGGGATGGTATTCGATTCAGTTAATTTAAGGTCAAGCAATGTCATATTAACCTCTGCGCAAGCGACGCTCTCTTGCCTTGCCAGCGCTGGAGAGCGCCGAATACGCCGTTAAATAAAAACAGTCAACGGACAAACAAAAAGACGGCGAACAAACGCCACATGCGATGAATTCATTCGCAAGCGGGGGTCGTTCTACCGTCCAAGTCCGTTGACTGCGGAGGGGGGTCTGTCTCAGGCGGCAGTTACGAGCCCCGCGACAGACACAAGCAATGCAATATGTTTCTCATGGTTTTATTGCGCCTATTCTACGATTCTTACTGGTTTTGTCAAGATAAAAATTCCGCCCGCAAGCCTGGATACGCGGGGCAGGCAAAAGGATGCGCGGACGCTCCCGGAAAATGAAGCGGCCCGTATTCGAAGAAAGAAACTTAACAACTCGCCTTACGCGCCGTCCCGAAGGTTGGGGCGGAAAACAGGCTCGATTTGCGAGAACTTTCGGGGCGTTCCGCGCAACATCAACTAACAAAAGTGTCAGCAAGTTTCAGAATATTAATTTGACGCATCCGCGCCTGTCGCCTAAGATTCAATCGTCCGATTGGGTAATTAATCGCGTCAAACTTACATTGGAGAGGATGAATTCATGCAACGTACAAATCACTTTTTTTTGTTGATGGCGGCAGTCATTGTGGCTCTTGTCGTAGGGGCGGTGGGGCCCTATTCCGTCAATGCGGACGATGGGGTTCCCGCCACCGAAACGCCAGCGGAAGAATCCGCCACGGAAACAGCCGGGGAGGAAGCCGCCGACGGGGCGTCGGTAGGGGAAACGGTGGAAGAACCAGTCTCCATCCCCGAAGTCCTCGAACAGGCGCCCGAAGGGACTGAAGTCGTCATAGTTAATGAAGAAGGAGACGTCCTTCCTCTGGCGACTGAAGAAGCCGCAGAAATCGTCGCCACAAGCGACCCGATGTGGTGCCCCGAAGGCGCAACCCCCGGCGATGCCGGTTGCACCGGAAGTTTTGGAACTTTTGACGAACTGATTGACGCTCTGACTGCCGATGCGGTATCTGGCGCGCCGGTTTATACGGGCAACGGCGTGATCTGGGTGCAGGATACATACAACGGAAACGACGACGCCCAGATCGAATTCGACAGCGCCGTTCTCACAAACATCGGCTCGAACAACCTGACGGTTCAGGGCGGCTGGAGCGGCGGCAACAACACAACCGTCACCGGAACTTCAACGCTCGACGTCTCGCTGGTCTTCTCCAACTGGGGCGGGGCGATCACACTCAACGATCTTGACATTGCGGCGGGCGATGGGAGCGGCTTTGGGCTTCTCGTGACGAACAACGGCGATGTCACCCTTGATAACGTTTCAGTTTCCAATACCACCGTCAATCCCTTCGGCTTCGGCGACGGCGCGTTGATCGCCTCCGATGGAAATGTAGACATCGCCGACAGCGCCTTCGACGATAACGACGGCAACGGTTTACAGGTTGCATCCGCAGGAACGATCACCCTCGACACGGTATCCGCCAGCGGCAATGCGCTCACGGGCGCATATCTCGATACGTGCGGGTACGACGACGCTACCGGACTGTGCGCAGGGAATGGACTGGTCACGATCACCAGCGCGACCGGCAATACATTCAACGACAACGGCTTCATCGGCTTGAACGTCGACTCGGGCGGGGGGCTGCTCATGGATCACACCCAGGCGAACAATAACAGCCTCGACGGCGCGGTCGTCACCAGTTCCGACGGCGACGGCACAGGCAATGTAAACATTAGCCAGAGCGATTTCTCGGGCAATTCAAACGCCTACGGTTTGGACGTCTTCACCGACGGGAATATCAACCTGACCGATGTGACTGCCAACTCGAACGCCTTCGGCGCGGTTCTGGATACGACCTCCGGGACGGGCTCTGTTTCTGTGAGCGACAGCCACTTCGGCGACAGCGCTCTGACCGGCAACACCTGGAGCGGCCTGCACATTGACTCGGGCGCTTCGGCGACCCTTATCAATGTGATCGCCTCTTTCAACGGCACGAACGGCGCCTACATTGACGCGCAGGACGATATCTACGTCGAGAACAGCGTCTTCAACGACAACGTGCATTTCAACTTCCCGCAGGACCCCGGTCTATATGCCAAGAGTCATGGCGGAAACATCACCCTGCTCGATGTGATCGCGGATGGCAACCACTTTGGCGCGGGCGCGGTCTTACGCACCACCGGCGCGGGGACGATCCACGCCTCTGAATCCATGGCGGGTGACAGTCATTTCAACGGCAACGGCACATTCGGCATACAGGCGACTTCGGGAGACGGAAACATTACTCTGCTCGACCTCGAAGCCTCGTACAACCAAATCAAGGGCGCGTACCTGAACTCCTACGGTTCGGGCGACATTTTCGTGACGAACAGCGCCTTTGTGGAAAACGGCAGCTACGGTTTGTACGCCTCAGCAGATTCGGGCGATGTGAGCGTGGACACTGCGACGGTCACGGGCGACGACGGAGTCGCCTCGACCCCGAACGACAACTTGACGAACGTCGGCGCCTTCCTCTCTTCGTATTCCGGGAATATCTTTGTGACCGACAGCGCCTTCAACCTCAACACCGAGACCGGCTTGATCGTCGTCGGGGACAACGCCATTGATCTGGTCAACGTCACCGCGGACGGAAACGGCGTCAACGGCGTGGAAGTCTACACGACCCAGACTTATTTCTGCCGCGAAGCAGGCGACACGGATGCCAGCGTGACCGTCAATGTGGACGGCGGAACGTTCACCAATAACGGAGAATACGGCATCCTCGCCACAGCGGGTCCGGCTGGGACCTTGAACTTCATCGCCCCCGCAGTCTTTGGCGGCAACGGACTTGGAGATTACCTGCTCGACTTGACCGTGGCGGAAGAATGTCCGCCCGAACCCGTCGAAGAACCCGAAGAGGACAAACCCAATATCGTCCCGGTTCCCACCCCCGGCAACCTGCCCGTGGAACAGGACTGCGACAACTTCACCAGCACAATCTTTGAAATGCCGGATGGCTCCTGGGTCAATGTCGGCTGCCCGTATGAAGGCTTCAGCAACCTCGAGAGTTTGGATCAGGCGAATCTACCGGGTCCGCTCGGCGCTGGAACCGCGTTCGTAAACGGACTCATCGTCAGCCTGACCGACGCGGACGGCAACTCGATCCTCAACGAACAGGGTTTTATCACAATCAACTTCCTCCTTCCCGAAGGCGGGCGTGGCAGAACCCACTCCATCCTTTATTGGGACCCGACCCTCAACGACGGGCAGGGCGGCTGGATGAAACTCCCGGTCTTCGAACAGGGAACCAGTTTCCCGCTCCACCCCGAGAACCCGGACGACCCGCGCATCGTCGCCTCCGGCGTTCAACAGGTGGACAACATGATCACCGTCACCGTCAACTTCCCCGGCACGTTCGTTTTGACCACGCCGTAGGATAATTTCAAAGTTCGTTCAAGTTTCTCGATATATGCGTAGCGGACGTTGGAGAACGTCCGCTACGCTATTAATTTGCGTCATGCCAGCCTGCATCCGCAGGTATAATTCCCACCCCTGCACCCCCGGCGGGACGATGTTGCCCGCTTGGGCGAGGGGTCGTACCCACAGGGATGCTTCGCTATATTTCGTCTGCGAGAGGAGGTTGCCGTTTTCAAAAATCGCAATGCCGGTCGAACTTAGATGGTCACTGGGCGGGAGATGAGGATGAAATTCAATTATTCCCTCGCAAGTTGTATCACTTTATCCAGCAATTCAGCGCTGTAATGGATCGAGGATTGGCAGAGTTTTTTAATATACGGCTTCAATTCCCCGACCTTGCCTTTCTGTTTGGCAAGTAGAAGGAAGCCCAATGCGCCAATGCAATTGACCCGGTTGTGTTCAGCGATGATTCGGGCGCGACGGTCGTCAATCAATAACGCATCGGCGTCAATCTGTTTGTAAAGCGCCATCGCTTCGATCTCCCCGCGTCCAAGTCCGCCAGCGGCGAGAATCCAACGGGTAGTATCCGCTTTTACGACTTTATCAGAGAGAAATTTGCCGAGGATTTCTGAAAAAGGCTTTTCGGGAGCGACGGTTTCCATATAAACCGCTTCCGGAACCTTGAGATCGTCGAAAACATCCAACAACAACCCCAATCCGTCGCAGGCGGCGAAGCGCGATCAGGGCGGAACTATCCGCAACGATGAGCATGGGCTAATTCCCCTGTGAGAATTTCCTGAAATCGGTTTCCAGTTCGTTCGGATACTGGGTGATCACCGCGACTCCCTCGCGTTTGCATAGCTCAAGGAACCCGTAGCGGTCCATGCCAGCCAGTTCGCTTGCCGCGCCAATGGAGAGTTCGCCAGCCTGGTACATTCCCAAGGCGGCAAAGACGCGGATCTTTCGAGTGGCTTCTTCGGGCGTTTCCGTCACAAATTGACCGTCGGGGAGGGAAAAAGAGATTTGCATATTTCGCTCGTTTCTCGTCGCTTCAATATCTGACTCTTTGTTGCATTATAGCATGTTGGTCAGCGACGAGAGGAGGTTGCCGTTTTCAAAAGTCACATCGCTGGTCGAGCCGGGAGCAATCCGCGGCTACCAAATTATGTCCACCAGACCAGATGCAGTTATAGCTTTGTCGAAAGTAATCAACTTCGCGCGATATTCGATTGCCGCGGCGACGATGATCCGGTCATGCATTTCGGGGATGGCGGTCAGGCCGCGGAGTTTGAGGGCTGTTTCGTAATCGAAGCGTCCCAAGTTTTGTCGGTTTATGGAATACCCAGAGCAGGCTGTGCGTATCCGCCATGTAGACGGTCATGACATCTCCCCGGTTTATTTCACTCACCTTACGCAAGATGGCATTTGGTTAGGAAATGCGCTTGCCGATGAGTCTGTGACCGTCCACGAATGTTCACGAATAAACGAATAGGCGCGCCAACATTCGCGAATTCGTGACTTTATTCGTG
>CAADGT010000074.1 GCA_900696595.1 uncultured Chloroflexota bacterium | reverse complement strand
GGTAATTGGTAATTGGTAATTGGTAATTGGTAATTGGCAGCGCGCAAGCGGCAGTCGCCTGCGAGAGGCAACTGCCGCTTTGTGGGAATGTACGTTACATTCGGCATGTTTGGGCGGTAAAATGAGGGGCGAGGCGAATATGCCAAACTCTTCCCAAACCGGCGCTCTTCTCAAACGCCTGCAAACGATTGACTTCCTGCGCGGGTTGGACGAGGCTGTCCTTTCCCGCCTGGCGGAAAGCGCAACCTGGAAAATCCACCCGCCGAACGCGGTGGTTTTCTGGGAGGGGGACGTGGAATCGAACCTTTTTTACCTGCAATACGGCGCGCTCAAGGCAATCAAAGCCGCGCCGGATGGGCGCGAGCAGGTATTGAAATTCATCCATCAAGGCGAAGTATTCAATGAGATCGGAGCGTTGGCGAGAAAGCCGAATCCCGCCACAGCGGTCGCGTTGGAAGAATCCGGCATTTGGTTGATACCGCGCAAGGCGTTGGATGAGATTGCGCGGGCGCATCCGCAGGTTGCCATGCAGATCATCGAGAATATGGCGGATAAGATCATCGGTCTCGTCTCCCTCGCCGCAGATTTGTCCTTGAAGACCGTCGAGGCGCGTTTTGCGAATCTATTGCTGGAACAAGCCGAGGGCGATGCGATCGAGAGGCGCCGCTGGACGAACCAGACCGAACTGGCGGCGCGGTTGGGAACCGTCCCGGATGTGTTGAGCCGCGTCATCCGCGAATTGACGAAGGCTGGGTTGATCGAAATGAATAAACAGCAGATCCGCATCCTCGACCGCGCGGGGCTGTCCGCCCGGGCGCAAAAAGAAGAAAAAGCCTGAGCCAAAAACCCGACTTTTGTCGGGGCAAAAACCGGGGACGGGGGATAAAGTGAGGCATATCAGAAAGGAGCGATATGCCCGACATATATTTCAAAGACGCAAAATCAAAAGCCGTATTTTCCGCAGACGGACCCAAGCCGCAGTTCCTGATGGATACGCCGCAGTTCAAGGCGCTGGTGGTCGGTTTGGAGGCGGGACAGCAGATTCCCATCCACCCCGGCGAGGCGGCGATGTATCACTTCCTCGAAGGCGAGGGACTCATGACGGTGGATGAAGAAACCTTCGCCATCAAACCCGGCGTGACCGTGATCGCCCCCAGCGGCGCGAAGCGCGGCATGAACGCCAAAACGCGCGTCGTCTTTCTCGGATCCAAAGGCGAAAAATAAAAGGAGTTTCCAATGAAATCAACCATCGGCAAGTGGAACATTGGCGTGGGCTTGTGGGTCATGGCGGCGTTCATGATCTACGGCTTCATTCTCATCTACCTGCGCGACTTCGCCCCCGGCAAGGAAGCATGGATCGAATCGTACAACACCGGCGCGCATTTCGAAGCGCGGCTGGCGCATGTGCATGGAAACCTGTTTTCCCTGCTCAACATCGTTTTCGGTTTCCTGCTGATGAAACTTAACCTGAAAGATAATCTTGCAAAATGGGCATCCCGGCTCGCGCTGGCCGGACTGCTCATGCCGCTCGGCATTCTGGGCGAAGTGTATCTTGGACTGCCATATTATCTTGTGTTGGTCGGCGGACTGTCCATCCTCCTGGCGACGGTTTTGCTGGGCGTCGCCGTCGTTCAAATGAAAAACGAATCCAAAGGAAACTAACATGCCCATCCCCTATCTCCTCACCACCCTGCTCTACATTTTCGTCGCGCTCTTCGCCGCGGCGGACGCGTCCTTCGTCAGCCTGAATCTCGTCAGCGCCTTCCCCGCCCTGCGCTGGGTGCGCGTGCATTTCATCACGCTCGGCATCCTCTCGCAGGCGATCTTCGGCTTGCTGCCCATCCTCACCGCATCGCTCGCGAAAAAACCAAAACCCGCCTTCCGTTGGGACATCTGGCTGACTCTCAACGCGGGTCTGGTCGCGCTGATCGCAGGCATGGCAGGCGTCAACCATCCGATAATCTTCGCGGGCGGAACGCTTGTCTTTATCGCGGCGACGCTTCTGCTCCTCCAACTGTGGAATGTGCGCGGCGGCGACGCGCCCGCCTCGCTCAAGTTTTACATTATGGGCGTCGCGTACCTGCTGCTTGGCATCATCGTCGGCACAGGCTTGTTCCTCAACTGGAGCGAGGCGCTTTACATCAAAGTGCCGCTCGAAGTTCACATTCACGCCAACTCGTGGGGCTTTATGTCGCTGGTCTTTGCGGGCTTGCTCGTGGACTTTATCCCAATGATCACAGGCAAAGCGCTCGGCTCGTCGAAAGACGTTTCGCTCATCTACTGGGGCATGACGCTCGGCGCGTTCGGTCTCGTGCTGGGACCGTGGCTGGGCGGCTCGCTTCCCCCCACCGTTTCAGGTTTGATCCTGCATCTTAGCGCGACGATCTGGCTGATGGTGTTGATGGCGCGCGCGCTCAAAGCGGGCAACAGATTGGATAGCGCGGGCGGCTGGCATCTGGTCGCTTCGTACTCGTGGATTTTGCTTCCCGTGCTGGTCGCACCGTTTATCCTGCTCGGCTTCATCAAAGGTGGACCTGTGGAATCAACCGCGCCTCAAGCCTTAATTTACGGCTGGGTCCTGCAATTTGGCATTGCCCTCATCCCATACATTGCGCGGCGATTTTTCATTAAAGAGGAAACTCCGCAACTGGGCGGGAGTTGGGTCAGCCTTATATTGGCGAACCTCGGCAGCGTCCTCGTGTGGGTCAGCATTTTCAGCGGTCCCGCCGAAGGAATTTTGTATGGTATCGCCTTCGCGCTGTACACGCTGGCGATGATCCCGCCGCTCAAGGAATTGTTCGAGATCGTCCGCGACGGGTTCAGAAAAATCGAATCAGCGTAAGCGCTCAGTACCGCAAAATTCATTTTGCGCGGGGGGCAAGATGAATCTTGCGATACAAAATATTGAGTACATAAAATGCAAATCACCAAAGACACGCGCGTCTCCGCCATCCTCGAAGAATACGGCGACATCGCCGACGTAATGGAAATCTTCGGCGTCAGGCGCGTGGCGCGTTACTCCCTGCGAATGCTGGCGGCGAAAGCCGTGACGGTCGAATGGGCGGCGCGCATCCATCGCGTGCCGCTCGACCAGTTCCTGCAAATTCTCAAACAAGCCATCGCGAAAAGGATCGAAACATGAACGTCATCCTAACCAAACTCCCCTCCATCCTCGCCTTCCTCGTCGGCGGAATGTCCGTCGTTGCTGGCGGGATGGTGTTGCGCGGCTGGCAGCCGGGCTGGAGCGTGATCGCCTGGCTGCCCGTCTACAACTTCGTCGTCGGCTTGCTGACGCTCATCCCCGCATACCTGCTCTGGGTCAACCATCGTTACGCGCCGATCGCGTCCATTGCGACCTTCAGCCTCCACGCGGTTGTGTTGATTCTTCTCTTTACGGTTTTTCGCAGCGCCGCCGCCTTCCAAAGCGTCGGCGCAATGACCTTCCGCCTCGTGACCTGGATCATCATCCTCGCGCTGACGGCTTTCCGCCGCTGAGCGCGCCGCAAAATTTATCTTCAATGTTTTACAAAAGCGCGTAAGTGGCGCTGCCGAAGGCGTCCAACGCCAGATTTGCGCCAGAGGGCGCAGACCACGCGGAGTTTTCGTGATCCACTGATGTTGCGCATGTAAAAAGGAAACACCATGAACGCCTCCCTCAACAAAATCGCCGCCGTCCTCGCCTTCATCATCGGCGCGATGGCTGTCTTCGCGGGCGGGCAGGTTTTGCTCGGCAAACTGCCCGATTACTATGTGATCAACTGGCTGCCCCTCTATAACTACACCGTCGGCATCCTGACCGTGTTCGTCACCGCCGCGTTGCTCTGGACGAATCACAGGCTTGCCATGTCCGCCGCCCTCGCCACCTTCGGCGTCCACACGCTGGTCATGCTCGTCCTGCAAACCGCCTACAGCGCCGTAGTTGCGACGGACAGCATTATGGCGATGACAATCCGAATGACCGCCTGGATCATCATCCTCGCGCTGATGCGCTTCGGCGCCCGCAAACGCTAACCCTCCCGGCTGCGCGTCGTTCGTTCACAAAATATCCACAATCGGTGTGTATAATCCCGCAAAACAATCAAATGGAGAATCTTTCAATGTCTCGATCCACCACCCCATCCCGTTACAGTCCTCTGATGGTCGCGTTCCACTGGCTGACCGTCCTCCTCGTCTTTGCCGCGTTCGTCGCCGGTAAATTCATGAGCCGCATCCCGAACGACGACGCCTCCAAACTTGCGCCGCTGGCGATTCACATGATCATCGGCATTCTCACCCTGCTGACGATCGTCGCCCGTTTCGTCGTGCGGATGAGAACGCCGCAACCCGCCTACGCTTCCACCGGCAGCGCCTTGCTGGACGGTCTCGGCAAGTTCGTGCATTACGCGCTCTATCTGTTCGTCTTCCTGATCGCCGCCAGCGGCATGTCGCTTTCCATACAGGCGGGGCTTCCGCAAACCGTCTTCGGCGGCGTCGGTTCGCTCCCCGCGGACTTCTTCGATTTCGCGGCGCGCGCCCTGCACGGCTTCATCGCGCCGGCGCTGTTCCTGCTCATCCTGCTCCACATCGGCGCGGCGTTCTACCATCAATTCGCGCTGAAAGATAATCTGTTCGCCCGCATGAGATTTGGAAAATAAGACCAACAGCAAACGCGCCGCCCGCCATTAAATCCCCGAGATTCAGGCGCGCGCGACCAGTTGAGCCAGTCCCTTGCGGTCGGTCAGCACAAATTCGGCGCGCGTCACTTCGATTAATTTCTTGTCTGAAAAACCGTACAACGCGCGGCAAACCATCTCGCGCGTGGAGCCGATGCGCGCCGCCATCTCATCAAGGGTGAGGCGGCGCGAGATGGCGGCATCCCCCGCCTGTTCAAAGTGATCGAGCAGGAGGCGGGCGAGGCGTTTCGCGACGGGTTGAAATGCGAGTCCTTCGAGAATATCACTGGCGCGTTGCATCCGTCCCGCCATCAGACGGCACAACTCCCAACCCGCGCGTCCGTTGCGCGCCAGAATCGGTTCCATCGTTTCGCGCGACCACAAATGCAGGCGGCTCGCCTCCCGCGCCTCGAGCGTGACGGGCATCAGGGCATCCTCTTGAAAGAAAGCCAGTCCCCAAAACAAGTCGCCCGCCAAAAACGTGTTGACCATCAAACTGCGTCCCTCGCCCGATTCTTTCACCGCGTCCACGCTGCCCGACTCGATAAGAAGAAGATAGGGCCAGACATCGCCGTAAAAAATCACCGTTTCGTTTTTGGCGTATTGGCGCGTCGTCGCCTGCCGCGCCATCAAATCCATATCGCTTTCGGCAAGCCAGGAAAAGACGCAACTCCGTTTGAGGAGGCTGCCAGGTTCGTTCACCGCTCGTCCCCTCCCGCAATCGTCTCCAGTCTCTCACGATCCAGAAAAGCCAGCTCCACGCGGTTGACGCGGATCAACCCTTCGTCGGCAAAGCGGTGCAGGGTGCGGCTGACCAACTCGCGGGTCGTCCCGACCGTGTCCGCCATCTGATCGCGGGTCAGGTCGCGCGGCGCGGAGTCGCCTTGCGCATGTTGGTAATGGGTCAGAAGCAGTCGCGCCAATCGCCCCGCGACGGGATGGAACGCGAATCCATACACCACCTCGCGCACGTGACGCATGTAATTGACGAGCGCCCGCCCGGTCTCCCAAATTGCTTCGGGATGCCGCGAAACGATGGGAATGATGATTTCGCGCGGCCACAGTAAAAGTTCCGTGCGCTGGGTCGCTTCGAGCGAGGCGGGCATGGGCTGGTCGTCGAAAATCGTGTGTCCCCACACCACGTCGCACGCGCCGAGTTTGAACACCACCTGCCGCTTGCCTTCGGGCGAAAGCATGACCCACTCCGCCTGACCCGAAACGATGTAACCGACATACGCCCACGGCTCGCCCTGCCAGCAAATGAACTCGCCTCTTTCCTGGACTTTGCGGCTGGCGCGGCGGACCAGTTCGGCGCGATCGGCGTCTGATAGTTTTTCGAACACCAGCGCGTGGGAGAGACAATCGAGGGCGGTTTGCATGGGATAGTCCTGGTGTCAGTGTTTGTAGCGCAAGTCTATAGACGCGCTACAAACACGCGTCAATTTATAAAATGTCAAAGACATAAACTCATATTTGTGATATTTTTCTCATAGTGTAAATCACCCTGCAAAGCAGGTCAATTCATTTTTACGCCAAGGAGAAAAAACATGACAAACGAAACCACCAAAACAGGACGAATCGTCATGGCGATCGCCGCCGTACTGGTCGGCGTCTTCCTCATGTTCTCGACGCCGTACATCACGGTTGACCAGTTGAATCTCGCCCTGCATCGGCTGGTGGAGGTCTTCCAACCCGCCGACCCCGACGGCGTTTGGGACACGCCCGTCAAAATCCTTTCAGCCACCTTCCACGTTTGGATGGCGTTGTATGTCTTTTCGGGCGCGTTGCTGGTGTTGATCGCCAAAGACATCTACGCCGATAAAAAATGGGCGCGGCCGCTCGCCCTCGCGCTGATGTCCATCCCCTCCATCGGCGGCATGACTTTCGTCATCCCGCACATGGTCCTGGTGCTTGGAGGACCCAACGGCACGACGAACCCCGACGCGGGCATGCCCCCCGCCATGCCGATCATGCTCGTCGGCCTCGCGGGTTATTTCATCACCCTGCTCGCCGAAAAAGCGGACTGGAAAACCAAGGTCGCTCAAATCGTGACTTTCACCGCGCTGGGCGTGGTGGGCGGCATGGTCTTCATGAACGCGCAACACGGCGTCCGTCACTTCCTGCACAACCCCAGCCTGCCCTTCTTCGAGACCGAATACAGCAACCCCGAATTGTTCCTGGGCGGCTATGTAATGTACGCGGCGGTGGCGCTTTTCATCGTCGCCATTTATCTGCTGGCGGCGCGCAAGGAAAGCGGCTGGTACGCAGGCATGATGGTCGGCATCGTCACATTCGTCGCGGCGTTCCTGACCTTCGTGGATCGCATGGGTCAACCTTCGGGACAGGAATGGCTGCGAGGCGCCATGCTCTCGCTGGGCTTGACCGTCATTCTTGCCATACCGTTCTTCAAGAATCGGGTGCTGGGACGCACAACCGAAGCGGAGACGCCGCAATCGAAAACCGCCTTGAAACCCAAGACGGCGTAAATTCAGGAAACAGAACGCATTCTCCTTTGCAATCCGAGGCTGGGACATCCCGGCCTCGGATTTGCGTTAAGGCAAAGATTTCCTTTTCTGTTAGCGATATATTTCACATAAGAAACGCAAAATAAAATTCGCGCAAAAGCGCCTTAGAGAGCGCGCAATACGCGCGGCGTAAGGGACGTTCCCTGTCGCCGGCTGACTTTTGCAGGAAGTCAAACAAATTTTGCAGGACAGAAAGGAGAATGTCATGAAAGCGACTTCCCAAAGCAAACGCCTGATTCTCTCTGTTTTAGCCGTCGTCGTCGGCGCGTTCATGATCGCGGTCGCGCCGTTCCTCATTCAGACTTCGCTGGAACGGGTTGTCGCGGCGCTGGTAAAGATATCGGCGGAGAAGCCCGCCTACGCCAGCGGAATCCTGCTTTTCTCATATATCTTCCCGCTCTACCGGGGATTGATCTTCATCGGCGGGATCGTCCTGATCCTGTTGGCGCGCCCCATTTATACGGGTGAGGAATGGACGTATCCCGTTGCCCTGCTCGCCTCCGCTTTCCCCTCTGCGGGGGGCATGCTCTTATTCATGCCTTATGTGTCCTTCATAGATGGATACCCCGTCCCGATGACTGTCTCCATGGTTGGGTTGGCATTTTTCTGGTCGCTCATTCTGCTCCGCAATGTGGATAAGTGGATCAAATGGGGGCAATTCCTCGCGCTGACCTTTTCGGGAATGTTATCCACTCACGCCGTCATTACGGGGACGGGCAACCTGCGCACCCTGCTCACCCGCCCCGACAAGCCGTTCTACGATGGGCTGGGCTGGTGGATTCTCTCATGGTCGCAGCCCATTCAATGGATCTGCGTGATTCTTCTTTTCATCGCCATTTACAAGATTGCGGAGCGCAAACATTCGGGCTGGTGGCTGGGGCTGATTTCGGTCACATCGCTCGTGGCGATTGACGTTCCCATGCAGGTCATCCGCCTGGTCATTGCAAAATCCACCGCATGGGATTATTCGTACGGCCTGCCGATGATCATCGGGTTGTTCTTTGTGCTGCTCCATCCGAAGTTCAAGAAGGCGTTGATCCATGAGGAAGAATGTTGTTGCAAG
>CAADGT010000073.1 GCA_900696595.1 uncultured Chloroflexota bacterium | reverse complement strand
TCCGTCAGCCGTTCCAATACCGTGAGCTCGACCCTTACAAAATTCTCTTCGAAGACGCGCTTGTAATCGTTGAAACGATAGCGGTTCAAATTGCTGGTGGGGTTGAGAAAATTCCTCCAGGTCTTTTCGGAATATTTCAACATCTCGAACGGATACTTGAAGAAGTGATCGCGCAAATCTATAAAATGCAAATGGATTCCGCCGGGCGCGGTCAACTTTGCCAGCGCATTGGCGATGCCCGGCGCGTCGTCCAAATGTTCAAAAACCGACGTGCTGAGGATGACATCCGCCTGCGCGACCTGTCTTTGGATGGATTCCTCCCGGATGTCGCCGTGCAATAGCGTGATGAATTCGCTTCGCGGCTGGACCTCGTCCTTTTCCTCTTTCAGGTAGTTTCCATACTCCGACAGCAGTTCGCGGTTGCGCCCGGTATCCAATAACACAAAATGATCGCACAAGACCACATGCGCCGCGCCGCGCTTGAGCAGATCCACGCCGACGGCGAAACGGCCGCCGTAGCCGAAGACGAGGACGCGCTTGTTTTTTATATCCACGCCCCGCGCGGACAAGGTTTCAACGTAGCGTTGCGTCGCGGCGAAGGGATCGGTGGATTCCAGTCCGGGTTTGATGATCCAGCGGCGTTTGAGGAGGAAGCGCGCGAGTCCCTCCGGCATGAAGTGGCGGATGAGACGGGGGAGGAGATAGCGAAGATTCATGGATAATTCCGTAGCGCAAGATTTATCCTGCGAAGTCGCAAACTGAAGTTTGCAGTGCATAGGGGTTCAGCAGCGCAAGATTTATCCTGCGAAGTCGCAAACTGAAGTTTGCAGTGCATAGGGGTTCAGCAGCGCAAGATTTATCCTGCGAAGTCGCAAACTGAAGTTTGCGGTACGGCTTAATTCCTTGGCGGAATATATTGCGAGCAATCATCCGGCGCGGGTTTGGGGGCGAGGAGCATGACGTTGACTTTTTTATACGTCTGAATCTCCTGATAATAACAAAGCACGGGGATGGAGACCCATTTGACCCAGGCGTTGTTTTCCTCGCCGAATTCGTAACCGCTGTCCTTGATCGGCGTCCGCAAAGGCTCGGTGACAATGAGCGGGAAGCGCTGGTTGGTTATATCGCGGTAGAAGGACGAATAATAATCGTAGTTTGCGGAAAGCGCCTCGTTCATCAAAATCTTCTTTTCGTATTCTCCTACAAACGGGTTGACGGTGATGTAGCCGAAGGTCAGCAGTTGACGCTGATCCATGAACAAGACTTCGCCCGCCGCCTGCGCTTCATTGACGGCTTCCTGAATCTCCGTCAGGGCGGCGTTGACCGTCGCGCTGTCGGGGAGCATGTCGAAGGCTTTGGCGTCTTTTTCATCCGTCAACACGAGCAGGGAGGCGATCTCATCGCCGTAATCGCGCGAGCGGAGTTGCATCAGCGGGGAAAAGGCGGGGATGACCAGCGCCGCCACAAGGGTCAGGCGAATCCATGCGGGCATTTCGTTGTTCATCAGGACATCCCTGCCGCCGTTGACCCAGGCGATGAAGACCGTGAACGCCATGCCGATCAGGAACATATCCATGTTATGCAGGTCGCCGCCGCCGCCGATGTTTGCGCTGGCGACCAGACCAACGCCGAGGAAGGCGAGCAACGGACCCGCGATGGCAAGTTTTTGCCAGGCGTTCAATTTCCATTTTTTGGAAGAGGAAAGCCAGAATAAAAATAGAGCAATCGGCAAAACCGCGATGAGCAAGCCGAGCAATATCCCCGTTCCATAAGTGGGGTTGGGGAGCAGGCGATACCACAACAACGGCTGGTCGGTGACGGCGTAGGCGACAAAGTCTGAGGTGACGCCCGTGCTGGCGATCTGCTCGGTCACGTCGGCGGCGGTGGAAAGATCAATGCGCAGGAGTGGAATCAACTTTGGGAGGAGAAATCCGCCGAAGGCGCCGCACAAGCCCAAAGCGAACCCCCGAACCCAATGGGCTCGATCCAGCCTCCCGTCATGCAAAGATGCGCCTGCCAGTTCCAGCATCCCGATCCACAGTCCGGGGGCAAACAGCCAGGTGAATCGACTCGACTGGGCGTAATATCCCGCATAGACAATCAATGGAATTGCAAGCCACAAGGGTTTGCGCCAAAGAAAGACTGTCAGCGCGGCGGCGAGGACGAGCGGCGAATGGATGGGACCCTGGCGTAAAAAAAGAAAGACCCAGAGGGTCGTCAAAACCCAAACGCGCGCATTTTTATCGGCGACGATATACGCGGCAAGCCCGACGAGAAAATACGGCAGGATGAGCGTGAGCCCGATCCATGCGCGGACGGTTTCGATGCCGACGTTTGGAATTAAAAACGGAAGACCGCCGACGGTCATGCGCCCGGGGTCGAGCAAAACATAAATATCCTGATCGTCGGCAATGCCGTAACGGTCGCGCCCGAAGCGCATTGAATAATCCCAGATGCGGTTGCCCTCCGACCAGCCCAGCGAGAACGGGTAATCGGTTACGCCTTGCAGCGAGACGGCGACGGTGAACGCGCTCGACGCAAGGATGAGCGCGGCGAGAAAAGGTTTCCATTCAATGAGCGTTTTTCCGCGCGCGATGAAAAGGGAAAGAAGAAAGACGGATAACGCCCACAGGAGCAGGCGAAAGTAAACGCCGTCGAAGACGACGCCCCATAGCGCGCGTTGCAGAAACCATGACGGAGCGACGAGGGTCAGGGCGATCAACAGCCAGCGCAACGCGACGGGTTTGTTTCGGAGCGCGATCAGTTTTTGAATGACGGGAGTCAGTCTTTGGCGGTCGAGAACGGCAATGCCGACGATCGCATACATGGCGGCGCAAAGCAGGACGAAAAACGCAAACAGCGCGAGCCATTTCGGGGAGAACCCGCCGACCGCCTCGCCCGTTCCCCATGCCACATTGTAGAACTCGATACACGCGCCGATAAGAATCCACGCGGCGGCTGCGATCGAGATGATTTTTTCAAACGGGATCGGGACTCGCTTCATTCGTGACCTGTAACGGATTGCCCTGCCCGGGCGTTTTCTTCGCCCAAGCCTTTTTGAATTACCCGCAGGTACGCCTCGCACATACGGTCTGTGGTGTACGAACTCAATACTCGTTCCCGCGCCGCCTCCCCCATGCGCCGACGGTCTTCCGGCGAGCCGAGCATGTGGATTATAGCCTGAGCCAATTCATTTGACGCTTCAAGCGGCACAAGCAAGCCGTGTATTCCTGGCTGGACGACCTCCTCCACGCCTTCGACCCTTGTTGCAACGACGGGCAGTCCGGCCATCATGCCTTCGAGCAGGGCCATCGGCAGTCCCTCCCAGCGCGAGGGCAGGACGAAGACATCCGACGCCGCCAGCAGTTCGGGGATCGCGTCCCATTGACCGAGCAGTTTTACCCTGCCCTGAAGGTTTAACGTTTCGATCTGCGCCTGCAATTGGTCGCGCAGTGGTCCCGCGCCGCAAATCCCCGCAATCGCGTGAGGATTTTCCTTTGCCGCCGTAGACATGGCTTCGACGAAAAATTCATGTCCCTTTTCATAGACGAGCCGCCCGACGGCGACGAAAAAGACATCGTCCTTTTTCAGCCCAAGCCGCTGGCGGACTGCTTCGCGGTCAATGCCTGTCACATCAAAGGGCATGATGGCGTTGTAGATGGTCGTGATGCGATCCGGCGCGACGCCCGCTTCGACGGCGTTGTCCCGCGTCCGCGCCGAGGAGGCGACCAGGGTTTGGATGATTCCGCGATTGACGAGAAAGGTATGCAGCGCGTCCCGCCATTTGGACATGCCGCGAATCTCGCCGAGGTGTGTGCCGATACGGGCGCGAATCCCCGCCAGGTTGGCAAGCGGCATTCCCAGCAGGTTGCTGTCGTGCGTGAAGGTAATGATGGCGTCGAACTTTCCGCGTTTGAGGATGCGCCATAGTTTCAGCAAACCGGAAATCAATTTAGGCAGACTGCGAATTCCGCCCGCTTTCTTGTCGAAGGCTTCGAGGTTTTGAATTTCAAAAGGATAAGTCTTTATCCATTTTTCGCGCAGGTTGTCGCGGTCATAGAAAAAGAGAACGGTCGTTTTATGCCCGCGAG
>CAADGT010000072.1 GCA_900696595.1 uncultured Chloroflexota bacterium | reverse complement strand
GGTAATGCGTAATTTGCCCGACCAGCGCCAGGTCGAAGAGAGATGCGCCGAGGTCGGCGGTGAGGATGTCGGCAGGGAGGAAGGTCACGCGGGAGGTGAGTCCCATGCGGGCGGCGAGGTCGCGGGCGACATCTAGCACATCGGCGGAATCGAGGCAGGTGACGCGGACGCGCGGAGAGGCTTGGGCGAGGGCAAAACTTTTGATGGCGCAACCACAAGCGAGGTCGAGGAGATGAAGCGGTTTGTCGGTCGGGATGCCAGCGGCTCGCCACATCTCCAAACTTTTGGGGACGCGGGTCTGGCTGTAACTTTCGAGCCAGGCATCCTGCACGAAGTTTTCGTTCAGCCATTTCGGTTGACCTGAACGGATGGATTGCGCGATGCTGGCGTACAGGACGGGGTCGGTGTAATCGAGAATCATGTCGCCCGCGTAGGCTTTGCGCCCGCGCACGAGGAAGGTGGCGGCGTCGAGGGTGAGGGAGTAGCGGTTGTCTTCGAGGGTGAGGAGTTGCGCCGCGCAGAGATTATCCAGCAGGAATTTTATGCCCGTTGAATCGCAGCCGCAGGCTTGCGCGATTTGTTCGGCGGTGGATGGATGCTCCGCGAGCGGCGTGAACACATCCAGTTGAAGCGCGATGCGGATGAACTGCGGCTTGAAGATTCCGCCGAAGAGGTCGTAGATCAGGTCGGGGTTGGGGAGGTTAGTCATGACACGCTTATTCTGTCAAGTCAATTCCACGCGCCTCGCTAACCCGACAGCAGCGACGCCATTTGTTTGGAGATAAACTCCGCCGCGCGTTTGGGGCTGAGGCGATAGAAGAAGTTTAAAAACGCCGAATCGCGCCCGACAAAAACTTCATATTTATCCGCCTCGATGCCCGCGACGATGATCTCTGCGGCTTTGGCGGGCGGGAGCGGTTTGAATTTTTGCTCGCCGCTGGCGCGATCCTGCCCCGGCACGCTTACGCCGGAGTTGGCGGTGATGTTCGTGCCAATGGCGCCAGGATAGACGAGTGTCACCCTGACGCTCGTTCCCATCATTTCGGCATACAACCCTTCGGTCATTAATTTCACGGCGGCTTTGCTTGCCCCGTAAACGCTCTGCCCCGGCACGGGTAGGAATCCTCCCATGCTGGAGACGTTGGCGATGTGCGCCTCGGGGCGTTTGAGCAGATGCGGCAGGAAGGCTTTGACCATGTAGAGAACGCCGTAAAAATTGACGTTCATCACGCGCTCGATGGCGGCGTAGTCCAGGTCTTTGATGCGGACGAAGGGCTGGATGATGCCCGCGTTATTGATAATCCCATCCACCGCGCCGTGACGGGCGACGACCTGTTCGGGCAACGCCTCCACTGCGGCTCGATCTGCCATGTTGACGACATGCGTTGAAAGTTTATCTTTGTTCGCGCCTGCAAGTTCCTCAGTTTCCTTCAAGCCGTTCTCGCTGATGTCCGCCGCCGCGACGCGCGCGCCTTGGGCGAGAAGGTGGAGAATCAACTCGCGCCCGATACCGTTCCCGCCGCCTGTGACGACGATGATTTTGTTTCGGACTTTCATGCGTATCTCCTTGTTGCGTGATGTGTGTCGCGTAATGTCAATGCCGCAAAATGAATTTTGCGGCGCAAGGCGTAACCGCTATGGCAATTTTCCAATCGCCCGGATTTTTCCTCCGGCGATGTGTTTCGCCGCGATGTAGCCGAACGTCATCGAGGGACCGATCGTGCTGCCCGGACCCGGATAAGTGTTGCCCATCACCGAGGCGGAGTTGTTGCCCGTGGCGTACAGTCCCCGAATCGGCGAGCCGTCCTCCCGCAGGACGCGCGCATGTTCGTCAATCACCAGCCCGCCTTTTGTGCCGAGATCGCCCGCCACCATTTGCACGGCGTAGAAGGGCGGCTTTTCGATGGGCGCCAGGCAGGGATTGGGCTTGACGGTCGGGTCGCCATAGTAGCGGTCGTAAGCGCTGTCGCCGCGCTGGAAATCCTCGTCCACGCCGCTGCGGGCGAAGCGGTTGAAGCGTTCAACCGTCTCCGCCAGGGATTTGGGATTCATGCCGCACAGTTTTGCCAATTCCTCGATTGTATCCGCCTTTTTGAAGTAACCGCTGTCGAAATAAATTTTCGGGATGGACTGCATGGGAAAGAGCGTGCCAAAGATGTATTTACTGCGGTAACGCTCGTCCATGATGAACGTCGCGGGGACGTGCGGGTTTTCAGAGGTGTGCTTTTCGTACATGGCATGGACGACTTCCACATAGGACGCCGATTCGTTCGTGAAGCGTTGACCGGCGCCGTTGACCATGATCCCACCGGGGTAGGAGCGCTCGCCGACATGGAACATGACCGGCGCGTTCGGCGGGACGCTCGAGGGTCCCCACCAGGCGTCTTCCATCAAATCAATTTTCGCGCCAAGTTTCATCCCCGCCTGAATCGCGTCGCCGGTGTTGCCGGGGTTGGCGGAACTCCACTCGTGATTGACCGGCGCTTTTTGATATTGCTCGCGCATTTTCTGGTTGTGGGCAAAACCGCCCGCCGCGAGAATCACGCCCTTCATGGCGCGGATGCGCATGGGCTTGCCGTCCCTTTCGACCTCCGCCCCCGCCGCAACCCCGTCTTCAACAATCAGTTCTTTCAGCGGGGTGTTGAGCCAGATGGGAATGTTCTCATCTTTGAGCGAAATTCGCAATCGGGAAATCAAAGCGCGTCCCAGCGTCATATATTTGACGCCGGTCAACATATTGAAGATCGCGCGAACGCCCACTTTGAACGCCGTCCACTTCCCCGCCCAGGTGGAGGTGATCATCCCCAGTTTGTTCACTTCGCTGATCGTAAACGCCAGTCCCGCGGGAATATCTATCCCCATCGGGCGCAGTTTATCGAAGTCCTCCTTCAGTTTGCCGCCGTTAAAAGGGGCGGTTTCGAGAGCGCGTCCATCCGCCATGCCGCCCGGACGTTCAGGGTAATAATCTGCGTAGCCCGGCGAACGCTGGAAGCGCATACGCGTATTGCTCGCCAGATATTTCACCATCTCCGGGGCGTTCTTCAAATAAGCGTCCTGCAACGATTGCGATGTGCGGTTCCCCACCGTATGTTGCAAATACGTGCGCGCCTTTTCGAATGAGTCTTCCAAACCGTCCCGATGCAACAAATAGTTATCGGGGATCCACATTCCGCCGCCGGAAATAGCCGTCGAGCCTCCGTAGTATTCGGTCTTTTCGATGAGTAGTACATCCAACCCTGCCTGCTTCGCAACCAGCGCGGCGGTCATTGCCCCGCCTCCCGTGCCGACGATCAGAACGTCCACAGTATGGTCCCAGTTTGTCATTATTGGTCTCCTTGATGATGTCAGTGAGCGTCTATTACGCGCCAACACGGGATGCAGCGGACATTCTACCTGCTTTTGCGTGAAAAAGAATTGCCTGATAAGGCTGTTGAATACTTCCGCCTGCATTTTCGATCACGGCATACACATCCCTGTCCAGCGACTCGCGCGGGACAGCCTCCATGCCGCGGAAGCCTGAATACGTGCGAAGGAGTTTGACATATTTCTCCGCGCTGAGGGTTTCAGTCCAATCATACATCTTGACGGTTACATCTTCAATGCCGCAATGCTCGCGGAAGTTTTCCATGATGATGTTGCGAATCTGCCCGGCATCCATCGGCTGGTTCGGGCGGTCGTACTGCGGCGCGAGGCGCTGGAAGGTCTCGTCAACGGCGCGCGACCAGTCCGTTTGCGGGTCAACGGAGAGTTGCCAGAAGAAGGCGAAAGAGCCGTCTGCTTTCAACGCGGCTTGCGCTTTGGGATAACCGACTTCGGGGCGAATCCAATGAAAGGCGTCAGCGGAGACTGCCAGGTCGAAGGAACGAGGCGGCAGGTCGTACCTTTCGAACTCCGATTGAACAATGACCGCGTTGGGATACTCCCTGCAATTTTGCCGCGCATATTCCGCCAATCTCTCGCCCAATTCGATTCCCAGCAGGCGATAGCCGCGTTTGGCGAACGAGACAGTCGCGTTGCCCGCGCCACAGCCGATCTCCAGGATATACCCATCCGCTCGCAAGGCGGACAGGCGGATGATGTCTTCGATCAACGCGTCGGGGTAGCGCGCGCGCGTCTCGTTGTAGAGATCGGCGCTCTCTTCAAAAGTAATGCGTCGGGAACGGTCTATGCCCATGGTCGGGCTCCTCGAATATCGACGTACGACAAACTTCAGTTTGTACCGCAGGACAAACTGAAGTTTGTCGTACGGTTGGCGCGGGCTAGCCGAGGAACGTCCGCCCACAGTCCATCGCCGAGGGGAGTGGAATACCACATCACTTTTGCTTGACCTTTTGCCACTTCGCTTTGATCTTTTCCAATTTGGCGCGGTCGGCAACGTAATGTTCGACGTACCCACATTCGGCGCAAACATAGTTATCGAGCGCCGCCTCGATCAAGAGAGCGATGGGAATCACGTTGTAGCGACCCTTCTTGACGTTGACATCCGTGCCAGCGTACACCTCCGTACTGCCGCAGTTGGGACAGGTTCCATTTCTCATACCGCGCTGGGTTTTCGATTCCATTTTGATTCTCCTGAGTTCGGTTTGTATTTGTCGGTTAACTACGGATTCACTACAAACAACGCCGCGGGGATTTCAAACGTCGCTAAATTTTCGCCGCTGGTCACGCCCGCCCATTGGAGGGTTTGAACCAGCGTGGATGTGGAGCCGTTGACGATATACACCTCGACGACGGTTTTGCCGAT
>CAADGT010000071.1 GCA_900696595.1 uncultured Chloroflexota bacterium | reverse complement strand
TCCGAAGAATCAACGACAATCAACTCATCCGGCAGGCGGGTTTGCGCCGCGATGGATGGCAGGGTCTTCGTGAAATCGTCGAAGCGGTTGCGGGTGCAGAGGATGACGGAGATTTTCATGGGAGGTCCAAAACCCTCTCAAAAATTTCCTTGTGCCTTGCTGCAAATTTTTCCAGCGAGAACAAATCCACCGCCCGTTGACGCGCTCTTTGCGAAAACTCCTCGCGGCGGGCATACGCTTGCAAGACCGCATCCGCCATCGCCCGCGGACTCGGCAGGTTGATCCTGTTCCAGTCATGCTGCACCTGCACGCCGATCCCCGCGTCGCCGACCAACTCCGGCACGCCGCCGTTGTCCAAATGGACGACCGGCATTCCCAGCGCCATCGCTTCCAAAATCAGCCCGGGGGATGGGTCGGCGTATTTGGTGTGAAGCAAAAGATGAGCCTGTGAATATAGTTTCGGCGCTTCGGTTTGGGCGTAGGTTCCGGTGAAGGTCACATGCTCGGTCAGGTTCATGTCGCGCAGGGCTTGTTTTGTCCATGATTCGGCTTCGTCAGGCGGGAGCCAAAGGTTGCCAGTAACAATCAGTTTTGCATTTGGTATATCCTGATGAAGGGTTTGAAGCGTTTGCAACGCCAATTCGAGGCGATATTTTTCATATTGGTTGCCGCCTAAAAGTAAGGTCACGGCTTGGGGTTTTGCCGACCCGGCATCGGGTGAGAAGAGGCGGGTATCCACCGGGTTATAGATTATTTCGCTCGATACATCCGGCGGGGAGATGTACCGCCCGGCGCTATCCCTGCAAAAGCGGCTTTGATAGACGATAAAGTCTGCAAAACTTATCAACTGTTTCAAGGAACGATTCGCATCTTCGTAGTTATCGCCCGCCCAGGCGGGGAACGCCACGCCGTTTTGATTGACGATGATCTTCAGCCCCCTGCTCTTTGCCGCTTCAAGGATTTCTCTTTGTAAAGGATGCGCCACGCTGCTGACCGCGTACAATAAACCGGCGGCGGGGAAGCGATGCGGAAAATTTTCGGCAAGATAGGTCAGTTTGACCGCGCCGCCGTGCGCAAATTCATTTCTCGCCGCGGGCGGGTTTGGAAAGCGCGGGCTGAGGTAGGCAACCGCGAGTCCCGAATCGGATTTTTGAAGCGCAGAAAGTTTCGAGCGAGCGGGAACGGTCTTGACCCAATCCCGCAAGGCAAAGACAACCCGAAAGAACTTCGGAAAGGTTCGTTTGAGGGAATTTAACAGGTTCCTCATGCTTCAACCGCGCTCGACAAATCCATTCATGAACGAAGCCCACAGTTCAGTTTGCGAGTCGTAGGAATTTGCTTCGGCAGTGGCGCGCCCGGCGTTTAGGATTGCGTTCAAAGAATCGGAATCAGACCGATAGACCTGCAAGGCAAAAGCCGCCAACGCTTCTGTATTTTCCACATTGGTCATCCAGCCATTGACGCCGTGTCGAACGATGTCCATCGCCTGCCCGACGCGCGTCGTTACCAGCGGCACACCGCTTGCCATGCTTTCCAGGACGGCTTTCGGTCCACCCTCCTGCCGCGAAGCCACAATGTAAAGATCGAGCGCGGCGAACATTTCCGCCACTTCGGGATAATGCTTGTAATAGGCATGTTTATATGGCACGCCCATCTCATCCAGCCCGCGCTTTATATAACCGCGCGAGGGTCCCGTCAGCAAAACGAACAGTTCAGGGATGTCCTTTTTCAACAAACGGATCGCCGCAAGGAACACATCCGGTCCCTTGATCAACTTCGGCTCCATGCCGTCGCCCCAGCCGACGCCGTCCTTTTGGAACGAGCCGATCACAAAAGCGGATTGGGGGATGCCCAATTTCTCGCGAGTTGCTTTTTTTCGTTCCGCAGAATGCATTGGGAAGAAATCAAGGTTGATTCCGATCGGGATCAAAAATACCTTGGCAGGATCAATGCCTGTACTTACAGCGACATCCCGCATCTCGGTATGAGTCACCTGGACACGGGTGATTTTTTCATGATGAACACGCAACCCATTGTACACACGGTCCATCAATTCATCGCCGGTATTCGGCAAACCATGAAAGTACGAGAAGGCAATCCGCCCGGGCAAAAACCGAAACCACTCGTCGTTCTCAAGAAAGAACTGGCTGGCGAAAAAAACCGATTGCGGCGTCGCGGCATGTTTCCATAAAGGGGACGCGAGTCGAACGCCCAGCCTGCGGGAAATACGCGCCAGTTCGCGCATGTCCCAATCCAACGACCAGCCCACGCTGTCGCCGTAAAGGATCAAACGCGAATACGGCTTCCAATTCCACGAAGCCGCGCGGATAACTCCTTTTGCAATGCCTTGAAGAAGCGATTTCATGACAAAAGTTCCAAAACCTTCAAATACTCTTCCGTCGTCTGCTGGATGGATGGGACGGAGATGCGCGACTGAAACGACTCGTAATCGTTGACGATCTTATTCAGCGCTTCGGGGATTTGCTCCGCCGCCTCGAACCCCGCTCCGGCCTTTTTCACGATCTCAGGGTGGCCGCCGCTCTGAAGGTGAATCGCCGGAAGCCCGCACGTCAGCGCTTCGATCAGCGAATTGGAACACGGGTCGTTTTTGCTGGCGGTAATGTAGATGTCGTGATCGCGGAATAACTCCGCCATGCGATACGAATCCACCGCCGGAATCATGCGGATATTCTTGAATGTCACCGGGCTGCGTCCGACGAACGTCATCTCATAACGATCCCAATCCAGATGTTCATCCAGCCATTGATAGACCGGCGCGCCTTTATTGACGTTATCCGACCAGCTGGAGGCGATCAGGCGGGTTTTGCGTTTCCGGGAAAATTCGACCCTTCCTTGCGTCTGAAAAATCTCCGGGTCGGCGGCGTTCATAATGACGACCGGGTTGCGAAACTCCAAGCCAAGTTCCAGGTGCTTTTCAAGGCTGTACCGCGATTGGAAGATGGTCTTATCCGCGAACCTTTGGTTGACTGCCCGGATGCCGCGGTCCACGCCTTCATCCCGACCTCGATACACGTCAATGGGACCGTCCACACGATGAACATATAAGACTGAATTTCTTTTCAGCCTTTCCAGCCTGTGCGCGTCAAAATTGAAAGAGTTGAAAAGACAGGCGCGGGTTGTCCGGGAAATTCGATTGTTCTCGACCTTCAAACCCCCTGCCTCTGCCTGCTTCCAAAACGCGCGCAGGAACTGATGCCCCCCGCCCATTGGCGGCGGCTCGAATTCGTGGAAGATGGAAAGGTCGGCGGAGGCGAACTGACTGGCAAGCCGGACAGCGTAATCCCGCGCCGCCTGGCTGAGTCTTTTCAATCCCTGCCGCGCAATGCGAAGATTCAAGATTCAAAGTCCAATCGTTACCCCGGTCCGGAAAAAAAAGAGGAAACGTCCTTCTCCACCCGGGGACCGCGGCGGTATTTTCGACTTTTCCAATCCCGCCCGAAAAGGACCATGATCTGGAGACGCGCCCTTCTGATCAACCTCATAAAGCCATTGGGTTCGCTTGCGATGAGGTTGATCTCGTCAGGGTTCAAGCGCGTGCGGCTCAGGCGGATTTTTTGGGCGGAACTTCGCTTCATGAAGGGCATGTGCAAACAGCGGAAGGGCGAAGTCTCCCAGTCGAGTTCTTCGTGAAGATACCGGCGCAGGTTCGCGTCGAAGCCGTCTTTGAAAGTCAGTCCGTCGCCCAGCAGGCGTTCGGGGCAATTCGTCCAGCTTTCGATCATGGAGAAGGTATAGAGTGTGGTCATCGAGCGCGAAGGCGGGGCGAGGTGTCCGCGCGCGATCTTTCTTTTCATGTCCAGCGAAGTCACGTTCAGCACATTTCCGAAGACACAGAAATCCTTTGCAAACGCGCCCTCCAGCAGTTGACGCCGCATGATCTTCAGGCCTTGCGGATCATATATCTCATCCCCGTCCACGCCGAAGATCCAGGTGTCCGTGGCGAAGAACGGCTCGATGGCAATCGCCGCCTCGCGCGGAGACTGGATGCTCGAAAGCGCGATCTTCGGATGTTTATCGGCAAGTCGTTTGCAAATTTCAAACGTGCGGTCCGTGGATTGATGGTCGGTGACGATGACCTTGTCGCAAAAATCCAGGATGTTCAGGATGGCTTGTTCGACGTAAATATCCTCGTTGCGCACCTGGACGCTCCCGACGATCTGAAATGGCGACATTCTGATTTAAACTCCTCAACGCGCCGCGCGCACAAAATAACCGGTTGTGAATTTGCTCCGCGCTTCGCTTTCATTGCCGAAATTCACAAGGTCGCGGCGGCACAGCCAGCGCGAGAGCCATTTCATCGCCCAACGCGCGAGCCGGTTGTCAACATCCGCCATGCCCAATTCGATCATCAACCCCATTGCGCCGGCATAGCCTCCCATGCGATGCACTTCGACGGCTTTGAAGCGCTTGAACAGTTCGCGCAAGCCGTCTTCGGTGAAGCGCTGATAATCGTATGGGTCGGCATGGACCGGGTAGAGGAAAGGGACCGAAGCGAGGACCAAGCCTCCGTCGCGCAGGAGGCGATGCATTTCATCCACGCATCGTTCGGGACGGGGGAGATGTTCCAGCACTTCTGTGCAGAGGATGCAATCCACGCTTTGTCCTCTTAAAGGAATCCGCTGCACGTCGCCGTATATGTTTGGCTTGGTATTCATGTCGAGGTTGACGTACCACCACGCTTTGGCGCGGTCTTCGGGCGGGTTGAATGTTCCGCGCTTGTTCTCGCGCTTGCCGCCCACATCCACCACCACGCCGCGCATTTCGCGGGCGAATGCCTCGAGCGCGGAATCGAGCCACAATCTGCGATAAGTGACGTAGCCTTCCGCGTTCCAATAATCGCGGCGGGATGGGGTCAGCGACGGCATTGTGAGCCTACGATTTTTTGATCGAAGCGAAGATCTCTTCACGCCCGGGCTTGCAGAAGAGCGTGTCTTCGATCAACACAAAATCGAGTTCGGTGGTCTTGAGCATTTCGAGACCGACGGCGTAGAAGTTAAGAATGGGTTCGCCGCCGGGGTTGAAGGATGTATTGAGCATGATGGGCATGCCCGAAAGTTTCTCGAACTCTTTCAAGGTCTTGTGCATGAAGGGATGCGCGTCTTCGCGCAGGGTTTGCAGGCGCGAACTGCCGTCCACATGGGTGATCGAAGGCAGAATATCGCGGTATTCCTCTTTTGTATAACAGATGACGGACATGTAGGGGATGTCTTCGGTGTTCGTAAAGTATTGCGTGGCGCTCTCCGCCGCGGCGATGGGCGCAAAGGGACGATACCACTCGCGGTGTTTTACTTTTTTGTTGACGATGTCCTTCATATCCTTGTTGAGCGGGTTGCACAGAATGGAGCGGTTGCCCAGCGCGCGCGGACCGACTTCGTACCGTCCGCGAATCACGCCGACGATGTAATCCGAAAAGACCAGGCTCGCCAATAGCGCGGGCGTTTCTCCGGGGGTCAAATCCATGTGCGGATACTGTTCTCGAAGCGCGGGCAGATCGTTCTTGTCGAAGGCTTCCAATCCCAGATACGGCGAGAAGTATTCGCCGTAGCCCTTGAACGCGCCATTGTTCCCATGCGCCCAATACACATACAACGCCGCCCCGGCGGAGAGCCCGCAGTCCGAGGGGTTCGGAACGAAGTGCGTGGCTTTGAACACGCCCAGTTGTTGAATCTCGTAATTGGTGATGCCGTTCAACGCGCAGCCGCCGACAACGCACAGGTTTTGATGTTTTCCGAAATACGGCTTAAGCAGTTCGATGACCGCTTCCGTCCACGCGGCTTGGACGGTGTGCGAAAAGTTCTGGGCGGTCTTGTCCTCGGGCCCGTTCAGGCGCAGGACCTTGCCTTCGCCGATCAGGTTCTTAACCATGCCCTTGACGCCCCCTTCCTCTTCATCAGGCACAAGGAATTTCTTCAGGTCGGGGATGTCGCGCAGGGCAATATCGTTGATGCGGTGCGCCTTGCCGTATTTGTTCAAGCCTTCGATCTTGCGCGGCGCGGCTTTGACATATTTTTTGACGTATTCGCGCGCGTACGGCAGCCATTCCTGGATGACTTCGCCGTAGGCGGTCAGCCCCATGGCTTTGCCCGAGGTAGTCCCTTCGACTTCCGGTTTGATCCCGGCGATGTAGCCCATGTTGTTGTAACTCTGCCCGAAGCGCATCGGGTCGTTGTGCAGGTATTCGATCTGACTTCCTTTTCCGCCGAAGATGAGCGTCTGCCCGTCGTTGCCTTCGCCGTCGTAACTTAGGATGAGCGCTTCGTCGAACGGGGAGGTGAAAAACGCCAGCGCGGCGTGACTCAGGTGGTGGTCTATATGATACGCGGCGCCGAACTCGAATCCGTTTTTAGCGAGGATGGTCTGGAAGTTCTTAAACTCCTCGACCCGTCCCTGATTTTGTACCGCCAGGGCGTCGAACTTTTTCCCCCACTCCTTTGCGACCATGCCGAGAAACAATTCCATATCGTCCAATGAGACATATTGATACCCGCTGGGGTGTTTGCCCGGCTCCATGGTAATGCAGTGCAGTTTATAGCGCTTCTGACGGAAGTAACGCTCCGCCTCCATGACCGCCGCGATCTTGCCGTCCACAATATGGGCAAAAGAGGTATCGTGCCCCAATGTAACGCCCAACACGCTTTTCATAATTTGATCTCCAATCATTCTTTAGAAGTAATTTATTGAATTGATTCAACACCCATCAAACGATGGAGGAAACAATGGACATATTCAAGCCGCCTTTGAGCAAATTACCCCGCTCATCCAGGGGCAAATTAAACCCGACCGGCTCCACAAAGTCCTCAAAGGACACTGGCTGGTCATTCTTCCACAAATTTGAAACATCTTCCTGCTTGCGAATACGATAATAGAAATCGCCTTGAGTGGGGGCTCTGTAATCGCCATAGCGTTTATCCCCGCGCACTTTTGCCTTGGTGCCAAGACTGTCGGTGAGAATATCCGCGCTGACCGGCAGAACCGGAATGGCGCGTTGCAAGGGCATCCCGGAGTTTTGCCAGCGGACGAGCATTTCCGCCTCCCCGCCGCCGCTGGAGTCGACGATGTTGCGGTCGCCGCTGTCCACCTTCCACGGTCCGAGCGTCTTCCAAAGGTCGGCGCGCGTCAGCGATGCGATCCCGGCGCCAATAATACCATCCTCCTTCCAGCCGTATGTCCGTATGGGATAGCCGCGAGAAGATAATAATTTTTTACGGAAGCGGAATCCCGTCCCGTAGCGTTTGAGTTCATTCCACGCCTCCTTGACTCCAGCCCGAAGGGATTGCCCGGGTCCCCAAATGCGCTTCACGGTTTCCCTCCGCTGAAAGTTGAGGCTCATGCTCCCAATCCAGCGATTCGTCATCAGGACTTCCATGCAATCCTTCATCCAGTCGCCTTCGACGACGAACTGCATGTCGTCGGGCCACAGCAATAGCGCTTCGCCCTTTGCGCGCGAAACGATCTCGTTCATCGCGCCGACGTGCGTTGATTTCATGAAAATCAGGTCGTCCACCCAATCCAGGCTTTTTAGGTACTCTGCCAGCCCGCTCTCGGTGGAGCGGTTATCCAGCACGATCCATTGAATGCGCGGGTATTGGATGCAGCGCTTCATGGCCTCGAGCGTGGCGCGCAAATAATGCAGGCGGTTCCAGCTCAGGACGCCAATGGTCAGCAGGGGCGGGGCGCTCGTCATTGCGGCAATATCCTGATAATGTCGTCTTCGGAAGCGATCGTCACATTTTTGCGGAGAGAAAGGACAAACGACCTCAATTCATCCATGGTGGGGTAATCCTCAGATTTTCCAAAGGCGCGCGCATCGTCTATCAAGATGACGTGGCGCAGGTCTTCGGCGCGCAGGATGTGACCGAGTTCTTCCATGACAGGCGTGCTTTTCTTCCCGCGCGCCGTTTCATCCGCGGACCAATGCCCGTCCAGCCAGAAGAGCGCCGGGCGGTCAATTTCTTTCATCAAACCGCCAATCCCATCGCCGCTGTCGCCCTGTAAAATCGTCACATTCCTTTGCCCGCGGAAATATCTCCGCGCCCGTTGCGCGTGCGTTTCGCTCAATTCGATGGAATAGACCCGCTCGAAGGATTCGCGCAGGGCTTCGACCATCTCGCCCATGTAGGTCCCGGTTTCAACCAGAATGGACAACCTGTATTCCGAGGCGTAGCCCTTCAAAATCTCCTGCTTCATCAGGTGTGGAAGGGGCAGGAAGCGCGTCTCCTGATTTCGCCACCAATCCAATTGTTCCAACTGGCGCTGGTGATCGAGCCGCCGTTGAAGCGGCGGAAACAGATGAGCGTACATCCGTAATGCTTGTATGATTCTTTGCATCATTCTTGTTCTTTATTTCCTTCTTAAATCCGGCTTTTGATCATTTGGATGAGGCGTTCCCCCGCCCTGCCGTCCAACTCCCCACATTCTGATACGGCGTATTCGTGGCGCGCCTCGCGCTCCAGGGCGCGATCTGCCAGGTATATATTGACGTGTCTGATCAAATCATTCTCGTCCTTTGCTATGCGCGAGGCGGCAAGGCGCAGTTTTCTACGGTTGTGCGTCTGTCTCTGTAAAAATGCGGATGTCATATGGAAGCGATGCCCGTACGTGTAAATGTCGTACCCCAAATGAATTACGGGCAGGTCGCAGATCGCCGCTTCGAGACTGATGGTCGAAAAATAATTGATCATTACGTCGCTGTAATGAAGAAGATACGCCAATTCATCCGGTCCTTCATCGAAGTTCAGATCCATTTGATATTCATTCCGGCGGTCGCCCGCCGCTTCAATGGAGCCGGGGTTGGAGAGATACACGCCCTCCTGGCGGAACAGTTTTTCCAGCGCCTGCCAGCCTGGAGACCCCAATAACTTGCCATGCGGATACGGGCGTACGACGAAATTGAAGGGCTCGGAAGAGACGCGAGACTTCTGCTCGATGAAGAGTTTGTAGATCTCGAAATAACGGGTGATGTTTACGCCGCCCGCAAAAAAGATCGTCTTCTTGGCAGGATCGAGATCGATGGATTTCAGAAATTCATCCCTGCCTATTGGAAGGGGCTGTATGAATCTGTCATATTGCAATGGTCCCGTGACCTCGATCTTGCTTGCCGGTATGCCGTGCAGGCGGATCGCTTCGTCCGCCATCTGTTGACTCCAAACTGCCAGACAAGTCGGCGTGTATCCGCGATAACCCATATTTACGATGTTGTCATAATTTGTAATGCTCGCAAAGACAGGAAGGTTCTGTTTTTGCGCTTCGCGCGCAAAATTCCCGGCATGACCAAACCCATAATTTCCGATGCCAGGGGTCAGCGCACATTTCAACCCGCTCTCGCGGATATCTTTTTCATGAAAGTTCGGTTTATAAAAGGTCGACTCCAGCCAGAGCAGAAATTTTCCCATATTGGGAATGCGCCGCAGGAAATCGGTGAAAAAGATATAGGATCCAACCTGCGAAGCGGGCGAGTCGTATAAAATGCTCTCAACCTCCTCGCGAAAACGCAAGTCGGTTGTCTCGGTGATGATGACGAAGCGGCGCAATTTCTTCATCGTGCGCAGCAGCCTGCGCTTCTGGTCGTACTTGTCGTATTCCTCCACGCGCAGTTCGCGGTATTGCTCCGGGTCGAAGTCAAAGGATCGAAAATACTGCGACCACATGAAATAGACAGGTTTGAATCCGCTGTTTGCGAGCCGCGCTCGAAAAGACGGCTGATGCAAAACGCGGGTCGCCATCTTGCCGCCAAGGGGAATACCAATTTTTATTTCACTCATTTTATCCGCAAACCTTCATCACACGCTTCGATAACGACAGCCCATCCAGTTCATGGAACGCCAATGCCTGTTGCGGCGTGCCGCAGGCGGGGTAGCCTTCCACCGCAAACTTGATCATTTGCCTGCCATTGAGCAAACTATGTTCCGAACAAACTGTCAGAATATTATCCATCAAACCGCCCGCGGGGTGATGGTCTTCGAGCATGAAGATATTTGAATAGGGCTTGAGAATTTCAGCGAGCCACTTCACATCCACGCGGTTGAGCCAGGGCATGTTGACGATGCTCAAACCGAATCCGCGCTCGGCGAGGAGTTCACTGGCGAGGAGCGCCTCGTGCAGCATGACCGGCCCATACGCAAACATGACCGCATCTTTTCCCGCCGTGAGTTGACAGCCCACCCCGGGCGTGAACTCATACCCGGCTGGGAGCG
>CAADGT010000070.1 GCA_900696595.1 uncultured Chloroflexota bacterium | reverse complement strand
GTGCGGCACAGACCAATTCCGACCGCTCCATACGAACGGGCGCGGCGCGCGTCCTTCGGGTAATCGGCGTTCGTCCAGACTTGTAAACCGCGAGTCGGGTATCCCTTCGCCAGCGCCGCGCGGATATTTTTGCGCGCGCAAACTTCATCCGCCCATTTGAGCAGAGTCATCAATTCCTTTTGTTCTTCGAGCGAAGGTTCGGCTGTGGGTATCTTCCCCGCAAAGACCTTGCCGGTCGTGCCGTCCACAGAAACCCAATCGCCTTCCTTCAGCGTCATGCCGCCGACAGTCATGCTTCGTTTTTCGAGATCGATCTTAATCGCCGACGCGCCCACCACGCAGGGAATGCCGAACTGCCGCGCCACGACCGCCGCATGAGAGGTCGCGCCGCCTTCGCTGGTCAGCACGCCCTTGGATGCGATCATGCCGTGAACGTCGTCCGGTTTGGTGAACGGGCGCACCATGATGGTGTCCTGCTTGTGTTCTTTGGCGTATTCCTCGGCTTTGTCCGCGTCGAAATAGATTTGACCGACGGCGGCTCCGGGCGAGGCGTTCACTCCCTTTGCAAGGAACTTGCCTTCCTTCTCGGCTTTGATCATGGCTTCGTCGTCGAACTGGGGATGCAACAGGGCGTCCACCTGTTCCGGGGTGACGCGCCGAACCGCCTGATCGCGCGAGATCAAACCCTCGTTCGCCATATCCACCGCGATCTTGACCGCGGCTTTGGCAGTGCGCTTCCCTACGCGCGTCTGGAGCATCCACAACTTTCCGCGTTCGATGGTGAACTCGACATCCTGCATGTCGGCGTAATGTTTTTCGAGCCGGGCGGTGATCGCCATAAACTGTTTGTATGCGTCCGGCATGTGCCGCTTGAGGTTTTCCACCGGGTCGGCGTTGCGGATACCCGCCACCACATCCTCGCCCTGCGCGTTGAGCAGGTACTCGCCCATCATTTTTTTCTCGCCGGTGGAGGGGTTGCGCGTGAACGCCACGCCGGTGGCGGAATCGTCGCCCATATTACCAAAGACCATCGTGCAGATGTTGACCGCCGTGCCAAGCGTATCGGGGATGCCTTCCTTGCGGCGATAATCCACCGCGCGTTTTCCATTCCACGATTTGAAAACCGCCTCCGTCGCCAGCGATAATTGTTTGTATGGGTCTTGTGGGAATATTTGTCCGCACGAAGAGTGATAAGCTTCTTTATAAATTCCCACCATTTCCTTCCAATCTTCCGCCCTCATTTCAATATCCAGCTTGTAACCTTTTTTCCTTTTATATTTATCCAGCGGATGCTCGAACTTTTCATCCGGAATGCCCATGACCACCGTCCCGAACATCTCAACCAGACGGCGGTACGAGTCCCATACGAAGCGTTCATTCTTCGCCGCCCGGATCATCCCCTCCGCCACCGCATCCGTCAACCCGAGGTTGAGAATGGTGTCCATCATGCCCGGCATGGAAAACTTTGCGCCCGACCGGCACGAAACCAGCAGGGGATTCTTCGGATCGCCAAATTTCTGACCGGCGGCTTTTTCAATATTGCGAAGCGCTTTAAGCGTTTGCTCCCACATGCCTTGTGGAAACTTACCCGCCTTTTGATAGGCAGTGCAGGCTTCGGTCGTAATCGTAAAGAACGGCGGAACGGGAACTTTCGCGCGCGTCATATCCAGCAAGCCCGCGCCCTTGCCGCCCACGATGGCTTTCACTCCGTCCCATGACCCGCCTGCAAGTTTTTCGACTTCACTGACCTGGTTGTACAAATAGACCCATTTTGTCATGACAGCCTCCTAAACTCGGAAAAGTTATGGTCGCGCTACAATTGTGAAATATTGTACCAAAAAGAGTCCAATTTGCATCTGACGAAAATCACCCATGCATACGATATCAATCCATGAATAAGACTAATCATATCCAATCCCCGCTGACCTGTAAACATATTGCAAAGTGAAATAAGATGTAAATGGGAGATAATAAGCCAGTCAGACCAGCTATAGGTAAAGAAATCAGGGATCATCATTCAATATGACGACCAACCAAAAAATCCTTGTGATAGACGACGACATCGCCATCACCGAACTCATGAGCATGTTGCTGAAGACCTTCGGCTTCGAAGTGATCGCCACCAACATCGGCGCGGAGGGCATTCGCCTTGCCCGCGAGTTCAATCCGAACGTCGTCCTGCTCGACCTGATGATGCCGGACGTGGACGGCTGGCAGGTCTGCAAGGCGATCCGACAGACGAGCAATGTGCCGATCCTGGTCCTCTCCGCGCTCAGCGATCCGCGCATGGTGGCGAGCGTATTGGACGCCGGCGCCGACGACTTCCTCGTCAAGCCCGTGCCGAGCGGCGTGCTGGTGGCAAACATCAGGAAGTTGATCCGCCGCAACACCGGCTCGTTGGACGCCGCCCAAATAAAAAAAAATAGCCAAATCCCACAAGCCAATCAACCGCTTCCCTCCCGACTGTGAAGTGGATCCCCGTCCCAAGCCGCCCCTTCCCTGGGGCGTTTTTTCGTTAACTGATGTTACGCAGCGGGCGCGTCGCACCTTTATAAACAGGACTCTTTCAAAGGGTAGATTCGTCTGCTTTTTTGAATAAGTTCACCCGTGTAGCGCGACGCACTGCATAAGGCCAGTTACTTGAGCGCCTTCAACCCCAAAGCCGTTTGCCCCGGCGCCTCCATCATCGGAGCGTGACCAATGCCGGGAAGCTCGAAAAAATGAGCCGACGGCTGGAGGGACTTGATCTCGCGCGCCCGGTCAACCGGGATCAACGCGTCGGCATCGCCATGAATCAAAACCAACCGGCGGTCGAACGAGGCGATAAAATCCGTCAAGTCCTCGCGCAACGCCATGACATGCAACGCGCTCATCACGGCGGCGACGCTTTGTCTCTCCATCAGGGGACGAAGCGCATCCCTCACCCGCGCATCCGCCGAAAATTTATCGGTCATCGCCTCCGCCACAACACGAACGCCGCAATCGGCGACCTCCGCCGCCGTTTTGTATCGTCCCTCTTTTCGCTCGGGGCTGTCTCCCGCGGCTTGCGAAGCGACGAGAGCCAGACCGTTCACTCTTTGAGGAAATGCCTTTGCGAAAGCCAGCCCGACGTATCCTCCCATCGAATGTCCGGCGAGATGCGCCTTTTCGACGCCGAAAGAATCGAGCAGGGACGCTATATCGCCCGCCAAATCTTTCATCGAATAAGGAGACTCAAGCATGGAAGACTCTCCAAACCCGCGCAAATCGGGGAGGATGAGGTCGAAGTCGTTTTCCAGCATGGGAAGCGCGTCGTTCCAAATCGAATGATCGAGGGGGAAGCCGTGGAGCAGGACAAGCGGAGGTCCGTTGCCGCGCCGCTCCCAGGCAAGTTCGACGCCGTTAATAACCGCCTTGTTCACGAGTCCTCCTGTTTCCAATTCACGGCGACCCCGGCGCTACGATCGCGCCCGCCCGCCTCATCGAAAAAAGTTGAGTTTCCAAGCCGAAGAATACAAGATTCATGGTTCGCCATCCATGCGGGATAATTCCCAGCGGGCAAATTCCAGCGCCTGTTCCCTGTCGTTGATCTTTCCCGAGGCTTGATTCTCCCGGATCGCCTCCAGTAACCGTCCCACGACCTTCCCCGGCTGGAGGCTCAATTCCTTCATCAAGTCGTCGCCATCCAGCAGGCGCGGCGGGTTGACGACCTCAGCAGGGCGTTCCCAATAGTTTTCGAGCAAGATGCGGGCAATATCGAGGTTTGCCGCCCAGGTTTCCTGCGTGAGATCGCTGCCGCGAGTCCCGCGCGCGTCTGCAAGGGCGAGCAGGACCAGATCAACGCCCGCGCCGCCGCTGTCGCGGACGAAACGGTAGATGGCTTTGCGCGACGGCGACTGGTTTTCGTTCTCCAGCCGGTCGGCAAAGAAATGGAAGCGCATGTGATTGCGGACGATAACTTTCAACCGCGCAATCTCATCGCCGCTCAAATGGAAAAACCGCCCGCGTTCAGCGACGACTTCCGCGCCCTTGACGTCGTGGTCGAAAAAGCGAACGCGCCCGGTCTCGTCAATGCTTCTCGTATCCGGTTTGCAAACGTCGTGATATAACGCGGCAAGGAACAGCAGGGAGCGATGCGGGCGCGTCGGGTTGAGCGGTTTCGCAAGGCGTTCCGCGATTTTTTCGCGGTAGCGCCCGATCTTCAAACTGACCAGCCCCATGAACAGGTCGCTGGTCGTCTCGGCGTCGAAGCCGGGACCCAAGATCGAGAGCAAGCCATCAAGCTGATCCAACACGGCAAGGGTATGCGTCCATACGTCATGGATATGAGGCGGGGATTGCGCCACGCCCTTCATCTTCGACAGTTCCGGCATGACGTGAGTCAGCGCCCCCAACATATCCAATGCGCGGATGGAGGCGCCGGCTTTCGGTCCGCCGAGGATTTTGAAAATCTCGTCGCGGATACGCTCGATTGATACGTTTTCAATTTTATGCGCGGCGGATTTCATCCATTCGCGCGTGGATTTATCTATCGTAAAACCGAACGCCGCCGCCTGCCGCACGCCGCGCAAGACCCGCACGGGATCGTGAGACATCGAATCAGGAGAACATGCGCGGATGATTTTGGCGCGAATGTCGCCCGCGCCGTTCATCGGGTCAATGACGGTCATGTCTTTCAGGTTGAGCGCCAGGGCGTTGATCGTAAAATCGCGGTCGCGCAGGTCTTCTTCAAGACTCGCGCCGCGATAGGCGGCAAAATCAAGATAGGTGAATGAGTCGTCTGCGTTTCTGATGACGACTCGTCCGGTGTCGCGTTTGTCGTCGAGCGGCATGAAATCGGCGCGGAGAGCGTTGGCGACGCTTCGGGCGAGGGAAATGCCGTTCGAAGGCGCGGCAAAGTCAAAGTCGGGGGAGGGGCGCGAGGTCAACAAATCCCGCACGGCTCCGCCGACGAGGTAAATCTCCTCATCGGGCGGAAGAACCGTCATCACTTTTTCGAGAATGGAGGGAAGGGCAAATGATGCGGGCATGAAACGAATTTCGGGTTTTTCTTTATAACGACTGGATTGAGAAGCGCGCAACGCCTGCGCGGGCGTGCCGCCTTGCGCCACAACGCGCCCGCGAACCATGGCGACCCAGCGCCCCGCATACGCTTGATTCTTCGGGCTGGCAGTTTCTTCGTTCACGACATCCCCGATTTATGATTTCACTCTGCGGGTTTATATTTATCCAAATCCACAACGCCGACGAAGGGCAGGTTGCGGTGGTATTCGTCGAGGTCGAGGCCGTAGCCGAAGACGAATTTATTCGGAATGGTGAAGCCGAGATAATCAATGGGGACGCGCGCCTCGCGGCGTTCGGGCTTGTCGAGCAGGGCGCATACTTTGAGCGAACGCGGACTGCGCGTGCCGAGCATTTGCAAAACGGCGGAGATGGTGTGTCCGCTATCCACAATGTCTTCGACAAGCAGAACGTTCCGGTCGCGGATATCGGTTTGCAGGTCGAGCGTAACACGGGCAAAGCCGGAGGATTCGCGTTTTCCGACTCCATACGAAGACGCTGCCATGAAGTCCATCATGTGCGGCACAGTAATATGACGGCTCAAATCCACCATGAATGGCACCGCCCCGCGCAGGATGCAGATCAGAATCAGGTCTTCGCCCTGATAATCCGCGCTGATCTGTTCGCCAAGTTCGGCGACCCGTTTGTTCAGCATCTCGGCGTCGATCAGGATTTCGGCGAGAATGTCCTTGTAATCTTGCATGGATTTTGTCCTTTGGTCTGGCGATTTGGGAATTTTACATCCGTTGCCGTTAGTTTACATCAAATTCATGTTCGCTGGAACATTACAACCTGACCACTCGACCACTCGACCAACCGACCACTCGACCAACCGACCACTCGACCACTCGACCAACCGACCACTCGACCACTCGACCAACCGACCACTCGACCAACCGACCACTCGACCACTCGACCAACCGACCACTCGACCAACCGACCACTCGACCACTCGACCAACCGACCACTCGACCACTCGACCAACCGACTACTTCGGAACTTCGTGATGAACCCGGCAACGCGCCTCGTACAGTTCGGACGCGCCGACGATGACGACCGGCTCGTCGTACCGGGCAGGCTTGCCGTTGACCAATCTCTGCGTGCGCGAAGCTTCGTTCCCGCAGACCATGCAAATGGCGTGAAGCTTCAAAACCTGTTCGGCTTTCGACATCAAGATTGGCATGATCCCAAACGGTTCGCCGCGGAAATCCATGTCCAACCCCGCAACGATAACGCGGACGCCGCGCTCGGCGAGTTCGTGCGCCACGTCCACAATCTCGGGGTCGAAGAACTGCGCCTCATCCAAACCCACTACGGTGGTGTCGTTTTCGATCTTGGATCGAATCTCCGCCGCCTTTTGCACGGGAATCGCGTCGAAGGTGGAGCCGGTGTGCGAAGCGACTTTCTCGACCGAGTAGCGCGCGTCTATGGCGGGTTTGAAAACCTGCACCTTTTGTTTCGCAATCGTCGCCCGCACGAGGCGGCGGATCAACTCGTCCGTTTTTCCGCTGAACATCGAACCGCAAACGACTTCGATCAGACCGTGAGTGTGCATCATGGATTCTCCGTAAATTTAGCAGTCAAGGATTGAACATTTCTCCACCGTACATGGATATGCTCGCGCTTGTGTTTTATCTCTTTACCAAAAACAGGCAGACGCGCCAGCATCTGCCTGTTTAATTTACCTGATACCCGGCTGAAAGACTACCCAGCCGCCTTTTCTTCCTTTTCGACCCTGGGCGTCTCGGGGAGTTCAACGTCCAACGCGCGCAATTTCCTCTTGGTTGCCGTCAAAGCGGATTGTCCAAAGCCGTTGATCGCCAGGATCGCCGCGTCGCCCTCCGCCAGCTTTTCCACCACCTTGCCGATGGTGAGAAGCCCGGCGCGCTTGAGGCTGTCGGTGGCGCGGGGGGTAAGGGCGAGATCGTCCACCGAACGGTTGTTGACGTTCATGGATTCTTCGCGCGCCTTCTGGTCTTCCACATAGGTCTGGCGGGCGGTCAACTTCTTATAGAAGCGATCCACCTGACCTTCCACGTCGAGCAGCCGCGCCGACTCGCCGGTGAAGAAAGGGTGACAGTTGGAACACACGTCAATACGCAGTTCCTTCTTGGTCGAAGTCGTCGTCCAGGTGGCGCCGCACGAGGCGCAGGTCACCTTGGCGTCGTAAGTTGCGGGGTGAATATCGGCTTTCATGATTGCGCCGCCTCTGCCGGAACGATATTAACGCGCTTGCGCCCGCGGAACACATCGAACATCACCACACCGTCGGCGGTGGCGAACAGGGTGTCATCCTTGCCGACCATGACATTCAAGCCCGGCTTGATGCGCGTTCCACGCTGGCGCACCAGCACATTGCCCGAAAGCACAAACTGACCGGCATAACGCTTCACGCCCAATCGCTGTGAATTGCTGTCTCTTCCGTTGCGGCTCGAACCGCCGCCTACTTTATGTGCCATTTCTACCTGCCTTTACTTCTTCTCGGACTTCTTTGCTGTGGACGCCTTCTTCGACGGCGATGTCGGCTTCGCTTCTTGCTTCGCCGGAGCCGGTTTCTCCGCTTTGGGCTTCGATTCCGACTTGGGTTTTTCCTTCTTCTCGCCCGACGCGCCGATGAAGTCAATCATCAGACGGGTGAAATGGGCGCGGTTCCCGCCGCGCACGCGGATGCGTTTCTTCGGGCGGTATTTGAAGGAGAGGACCTTGGGACCCTTGAGGTGATCCACCACTGTAGCGGAGACGGTGACCCCGCCGACGGTGGGAGTCCCCACCGAAACTGCGTCCCCATCCGCCATGAGCAGGACGCGCTCGAAATCGAAACTATCTCCGACTTCGCGGGGGAGGCGGTCCACATCAATTGTGGCGCCTTCGACGGCGCGGAATTGCTTGCCGCCGCTTTCGACGATTGCAAATTTCATTATTTTTATTCTCCAGTCTCACTTCGCCGGGGAGCCTGCGGGTAGGCTTGCATCCTGCGCCTGCGCCCGGGGAAGCTGGGTTTGTAACAAACAACTACCCCGGAATTCGTCCTCCGGGGCGGAAGCGAGCGAGATTATACATGCAGACAGGCGGAACTGTCAAACAAAGTGGGCTGCAAAATCTCCCGATTTTGCAGTTGAAAAGTCGGGAGATTTTTCACTCCCAGCCCTACCCCTTCGGGATGATGGACGTGATCGTCCTTGTCACCGCCTGCAATTGGCCGGCGTGAGCCTTCAACTTGTTTGCATCGCCGGTCTTCAAGCCGGAATTCACATCGTTGATGGTCTTGGTGGTGGCGGTTTCGTTGTCAATGATTTTCTGGGTCAGGCTTTCAAGGTTGACGAGCATCTGCATTACGTTCTTTGGGATAAGCGGCAGATTCTTCAGGATGGGAAGCAAAACGTCCAAAATCTGGTTCGCAGTGCGGGCATACTTCACAGTCAGCGTGTGAAGCGAGCCGATGGAGCCGGTCAATTCAATGGCGACCTCCTGGATCGAGTCGATCATCTCCTTGTGCTGCTCGATGATCTTCGCAATATCGGTAATGGACGCCGTCAACTTATCCGAAAATCGGACGTACGAAACTGCGCCGGATTTGGAGACGGCAGACCCGGGTTTAAGACCGGACTTGATTGGAGCGGGCATGGGAAGTTACCTCCGTAAAAATGGGATAATCGAAACTAAAACCAAATATACATTATCTCCGTTCATAAAACAACCTTGTTGACAAAGCGGATTTTCTCGTATATGCTGAGAAAGACGATTCACCCAACAAAGGAGAACATCATGAGCGAAGCAGACCAACGCTGGGAACGGATTCGAAACATCCTGCTCTGGCTGGCGGTCCCGTTAATTCTCGGCTTGCTTGCCGCCTCGGCGGTGCCAAAGCCGATCATCGGCGTGATCCGGCTGGAGGACGCCATTTACACCTACTCGGCGCAAAATACCATCAAACAGATTCAGTACGCCATCGAACGCCCCGAAGTGCGGGCGGTGGTGATCGTGATGGACAGCCCCGGCGGAACGGTGGTGGACACCGAATCCATCTACATGGAACTGACGCGCCTGCGCGAGAAAAAGCCCGTCGTGACCGTCGTGAACGGCATGGCTGCCAGCGGCGGTTATTACCTCTCCGTTAATACTGATTACATCTTCGCCAAGCCGACCTCGCTGGTGGGCAACATCGGCGTGATCGGCTACCTGCCGCCGGCGCCCTTCGTGATCGAAGACATCATCACGACCGGTCCCTACAAACTATGGGGCGCGCCGCGCGACTCAGACATGCGCCAGGTCGAGATGATCAAAGAATCGTTCTTTCAGGCGGTCAAACTTGGGCGCGGCGATAGACTCACCGGCAGCGACTCCGTCACCTTCAGCGGGCAGATCTTCTCCGGCATAGACGGTTTAAATATCGGCTTGATAGACGAGATAGGCTCCGAAAACGACGGCGCGGAAAAAGCCGCCGAACTGGCGAAGATCGCCAATTACGAAGTCCTCGATCTCGCCCACCCGTCCGGCGTCGAAGAAGATGCCTTCTTCTTTTTCATGACCGACGAGAACGGCATCACCATGCCCTATCCGCGAGAAGCGGGCATCTACATGCTCTACATCCCGCCCCTGCCGGTGAAATAACAGGAGGATGACATGAAACGCCAATTCATTACCATCGCAATGCTGGCATTGATCCTCCCCGCTTTGCTCCGCGCCCTGTGGTTCTATCGCGGAGTCCCGGAACGCTCCGAGATCGCCACGCCCGATTTCACATCCTTTGAACGACCCGAGGTGGAGATCAACACGCCGGATACAGAGAACGTCGTCCAAACCGAAGGGATGATTCTGCTGGACTACTATCATGGCAACCAATTCACCCTGAATGAGATCGAAGCCCTCGCCGCCGCCGTCCGCCTGCGCGGAGCGACCATGGAATCCGCGACAGATGTTTACACGCTCGAGACCCTGCTCAAAACCGCCAAAGCCTTCGTGACCGTTTCGCCGAGCGTCGTCTTTTCGCAATACGAGTCACAACTGCTCGGCGACTTTACCGAACGCGGCGGCAGAATCCTTGTCTTCACCGACGCGACCCGCAACCAACTTTATTATGACTTTGTCACAGGCAACCCCATCGCCTACGGCGACGCCAGCGCAGCCAACTCGCTCTTGAAGCATTACGACATCTCGATCAACAACGATTACCTCTACAACACCTCGACCAACGAGGGCAACTTCCGCAACGTGCTGTTCGACAAGTTCGGGAAAAGCGAACTGACCTTCGGCTTGAACGAGATCGCCTTATACGGCGCGCGTTCGGTCGTCACCGATTCGGGGTTGCTCCTGCTTCAGGGTCCGGAGACCAACCTCTCGTCGCTGAACGATGCGCACGATCCAAACGCAGGCGGGGCAGCCCTCAGCGCGGACGGCAGCGTCGCGGCATTCGGCGACTTCACCTTCCTCTCCGCGCCGTACGACACGTACACCGATAACGCCGCGCTCATCCAAAACCTGGCGGACTTTGCGCTCGCAGGTTCGCAAACACAGACCCTCGACCTGTTCCCTTACATCTTCACACAGAACACTGTGCAAATCTTTGTTTCGCCGGATGTGGAGAAAGACCCAAGCATGGTCAGCGCGCTCGGCAGCCTGCAATCGGCATTGCGCCTGCTCAACTTGAAAGCGGCCTTCGTGGACGAGATTCCGTCATCGGGCGACGCGATCTTGATCGGTTCATTCGACGCGACGGAAGACTTCGAGGATTATTTGCTGAAAGCGGACGTGGAGATCGGCGACGAATTCATCAGCACAGCCGCCTTCGGCGAGATCAACCGCGGCGGCAACGGAGTCATGCTGTTCGAGTCGGGCAAAAATGGCAACACGCTCGTCCTGCTGGCTGGCTCCCCCGACGATATCATCGCATTGCTCGGCGTGATGAGTTACAACAGCGTCGGCTCCTGCCTGACGAGCGAACGGGCGGCGGTGTGCAGCGTTGGTTCCGGCGACGATTTTTTCTTTGAAGAAGAAACCGAAGCGCCGCTGGATGAATCCTCCACCGACCAATCGGGCGAGCCGACGCTCGAAACGACGCCTACGCCGGGCGGATGAGGCGAAACCTAAATTGAAATCGTCCCCTGATCTTTTATGATCGGGGGACTTTTCATTGACAAAACATCTCCGATACTTTATCTTCGCTTCATGACTCCCCTCAGTCCTCTCCAGCGTCAGATTGTTGAATCTCCCCTCAACTCCCGTCTCTTCGTCACGGGAAAGGCTGGCGCGGGCAAGACGACTGCGGGGATCGAGCGGCTTCGTTTTTTGCTTGCAAACGGCATCCCGGCGGATTCGATTCTCCTCCTCACGCCGCAACGGACGCTACAAGAGCCGTACCTCGACATGCTCGAAAGCCCGGAACGGATCGCGGGCGGAGAAGTGACTCCCGCCACGGTGGGCGGTCTCGCAAAACGCATGTGCGATTTATTCTGGTCGTTCGCGGCGGAGCAGGCGGGATTCTCGCATCCGGATCGCCCCCCCGTCTTCCTCACGCTCGAAACCGCGCAATACTTCATGGCGCATCTGGTCCGCCCGCTGATCGAAGAAAAGGGATACTTCGACTCGGTCACGATCAGCCGCAACCGTTTGTATTCGCAGATCCTCGACAGCCTGAACAAAGCCGCCATCGTCGGCTTCCCGCACACCGAGATCGGCGCGCGGCTGGACGCGGCCTGGTTCGGCGACCCGGCCCAACGCAGAGTGTACGCCGACATGCAGGAATGCGCGAATCTCTTCCGGCATTACTGCCTCGAAAATAACCTGCTCGATTTTTCGCTTCAACTCGAAATCTTCAACAATATTCTATGGCGCAACGAACAGGCGCGGTCGTTTCTCACTCAAACGTACCGCCACCTGATCTACGACAACCTCGAAGAAGACATCTCCTGCGCCCACGACGTAATCCGCGAGTGGATGCCGGAATTCAACTCGGCGTTGTTACTCTACGATCAGGATGCGGGGTATCGAAAATTCCTGGGCGGGGATTCGGTCAGCGGGTCCGAATTGAGCCGCGCGTGCGAATCGCAGATCGAGTTGACGGAATCCTTCGTCTCGTCTGCGAACATCATCCAGTTATCGAACTCGCTCGTCGCCGCCATCGCGCATCAGGGTCCGATTGAAGCGGCGGGCGAGGATGCGTTGGAATTTATCATGGCGCGCTTTCATCCCGAGATGCTGGATGAGGTTGTGAAAAAGATAAGGTCGCTGATCGAAACCGGCGCAGAGCCGTCTGAGATCGTCGTCCTCGCGCCATATTTATCTGACTCGCTCCGGTTTTCGATCACAAACCGGCTGGACGCGGCGGGCATCCCCTGGCGCAGCAACCGCCCCTCGCGATCCTTGCACGATGAACCCGCCAGCAAAACCCTGCTCACTCTTTCGGCGCTCGCCCATCCGGGTTGGGACATTCACCCTCCCAAGTTCGATGTTGCGCACGCATTGATGTTCGCCTTGAACACGGATTTGATCCGCGCGCAATTGCTTGCCGAAATTGTTTACGGTCAGCGCGATCTGCGGCTTTCGACCTTCGACAAGATTCAACCCGACGCACAGGAGCGCATCACCTACTCGCTTGGCTCCCGTTACTCGTTATTGAGAGACTGGATCGAAACCTATCGCGCCGACCAACCGCTGCCCTTCGATTTCTTTTTGCGCAAAATATTCGGCGAAGTCCTTTCGCAGCCCGATTTTGGTTTTCACGCAAACCTGGACGCTGTGCGAGTCGCCGCAAGCCTCGTCGAATCCGCGAAGAAATTTCGCATCGCCATGGAACCGATAATGAATCCAAACCTGACAGGTCTCGGAGACCTGTCAGGTTTGGGGTTGGGAAAGGAATACATCGCCATGTTGCAAGACGGCGTGATTGCGGCGCAATATCTCGAAGCGTGGCGCAGTGAAAACAAGGATGCCGTGCTGGTCGCGCCCGCATATACCTTCCTGATGATGAACCGCCCCGCAACCTATCAATTTTGGCTGGACCCGGGCTCGGACGGCTGGTCTCAGCGCGTGTCGCAACCGCTCACGCATCCCTACGTCCTATCACGATATTGGGAGCCGGAGCGCCTCTGGCTGGACGCGGATGAAGCGGCCATGGAGGTTGAAACCCTTGCCCGTCTGACTGGGGGATTATTGGCGCGCTGTCGCAAAAAAATATTTTTGGCCCTGTCCGATCTTGGCGCGGCCGGTTTTGAACAGCGCGGCGCGTTATTGCGGGCGCTTCAAAAGATACTGATCCGTCAGGAAAGCGTATGAATCAACTTCGCCGAAAACAAAGGACGCTCATGAATCGCAAACGTACCCAATTTTTTACGGTTGTGGGAATTTCCCTGGCTCTCTTTGCCTGCCTGACTGTTCCAGCCACAGATGTTCCCCCAACGGCTGCTCGGCCGATCACAGAAGCGCCCGTCACGGAGATTGCTCCCGCGCCATCCATGGGCGATGGAGCGGTCATTGCAAACTGCCCGATGTTTCCCGCCGATAATTTCTGGAACGCGCCAATTGACTCGTTGCCCGTTCACACAGAATCGGATGCGTGGGTTGACTCCATTGGGCGCGGCGAGACCCTGCACATGGATTTCGGCTCGGGGACGTGGGAGGGAGGCCCGATTGGAATCCCGTTTAACATCGCGGCCGGGTCAGCCGTCCCGAAGTATGAACCGGTTTTTTATTATCCCGATGAATCCGATGCGGGCCCGTATCCCATCCCGGAGAATCCCAATCGTGAATGGGGAAGCGATCATCACGTTTTGGTTGTGGACACGGACACTTGCGCGTTGTATGAAACATATGACATGAGTTTTGACGGCGCAAATTGGAACGGCGGTTCGGGGGCGATCTGGGATTTGAATTCGAACGCTTTGCGGCCGGATGAATGGACGTCTGCCGACGCGGCGGGTCTGCCGATTTTGCCGGGGCTGGTTCGTTATGATGAAATTGCAGAGGGGGAAATTCGGCACGCTTTGCGCTTTACTGTCGAAGAGACCGCCGGGTATGTTTGGCCTGCGCGTCATCAAACTTCCGAGCCGCAAAGCGGAATCCCGCCGATGGGCGCGCGGTTTCGTTTGAAAGCCGGTTACGATATTTCCGGTTTTCCGACTGAGATGCAAATTTTGTTGCAGGCGTTTAAAACCTATGGGATTGTGCTGGCGGACAACGGTTCGAACTGGTATGTGAGCGGCGCGCCCGATGAGCGCTGGGATAACGACATGTTGCATTTGCTGGATGTGTTGACAGGCGACGATTTCGAGGCGGTGGATACATCCGGGCTGATGGCGGACGCGGATTCGGGCGCGGTTCGGCCTTGAGCGTATCCCCGCGCTATTCGTACAAAGGCTGCTGAAGCCGCCTCTGCTCCTAACAACGAGGAAGATCCATGCCATACTGGAAACTCTACTATCATTTTGTATGGGGAACAAAGAACCGGTTGCCTTTGCTGGATGCGATGGTCGAGCCGGAGGTGTATCGAGCCATCGCGGCAAAGGCGCAGGCGTTGGGCGGATTCGTCCATGCCATCGGCGGCATCGAAGATCATGCGCATCTGGCGGTTTCCATCCCGCCCAAACTCGCGCCCGCCAAATTCGTCGGCGATGTGAAGGGGAATAGTTCGCATTACGTCAACCACGTCATCAAACCGGATTTTGAATTCTACTGGCAGGATGAATATGGCGTGTTGTCCTTCGGTGAAAAAAACCTGCCCGCAGTGGTACGATATATCCGTAATCAGAAGAAGCATCACGCGGAAGGGACATTGATTCCGGCGATGGAGCGGATGAACGAATAGCGCGGGGATGAATCCCCGCGCTATTCGTTCAATTCCCGCTAAAGCGGGATAGGCGGCTTCAGCCGCCTTCGTAGGAATAGCCCGACGGTTCCATCGTCGGGCGGGTTCGCGGGGTAGAATCAACCCGCCGAAGCAGGAAAATGCTGAACGGCGGGCGACTCGGCTGGAGGCGAATCCTGTCCATTGGGTTTGTCTTCTCCCGGGACCCGCGCGGGGATGAACCCCCGCGCTATCCATACAAACCCCGCTAAAGCGGACTCTCACCCTATGACCCTCCCCTTCACCCCCCGCCCCTCGCAAGAAAGAATCCTCCGCTACACAAGCGGACGGCTCGGCATTGCCGCAGTCCCCGGCGCGGGCAAGACGCACATCCTCTCGGCGTTGGCGGCCAAGATCATTCAGGATGGGCGGCTGGACGACGACCAGGAAGTTCTCATCGTCACGCTCGTCAACTCGGCGGTGGACAATTTCGAGACGCGCATCAAACGCTTTTTCGACAACCCTTTGCGCGTCCTTTATAAATATCGCGTCCGCACGTTGCATGGGCTGGCGCACGACATCGTGCGCGAGAAACCGGCGCGCGTGGGGCTGGAGGAGCGCTTCAGCATCATGGACGAGCGCGAAGCGGGATTCATCCGAAAAGAATCGGTCAACGCCTGGCTGGCGAATCATTCTTTCGACGATTATCTCGACCCGGCTCTCGATCATTCAAAACGGGATTGGGTCAAGCGTCAACAGTTGCCTGATCTTTTGGATTCCCTCGCCCTGGCTTTTATCCGCTCCTCCAAAGATCGCCTCTTGACTCCCGAAAGCCTGCGAGCCAAACTCGATCAGTCTCCTGCGCCTCTGCCTTTGGCGGAATTCGGCTACAGCATCTACGCGGACTATCAACGCGCCCTCGCCTATCGCGGCGCCGTGGACTTCGACGATCTCATCCGCCTTGCCTTGACCCTGCTCGAAACGGACGAAGAATATCGCGCGCGCCTGGGCTATCGCTATCCGTTCATTTTGGAAGATGAAGCGCAGGACTCAAGCCAGACCCAACAGCGGATTCTCAGCCTGCTCTCCGGCCAGAACGGCAACTGGGTCAGAGTGGGCGACCCCAACCAGGCGATCTTTGAAACGTTCACGACCGCAAAACCCGAATTGTTGCGTGACTTCATCGCGGAGAATCCCCACGAAGACATGCCCGAGTCGGGACGCTCGCAACCGTCCATTCTCGCGGCTGCAAACCGCCTGATCGACTGGGTGATGACCTCGCATCCCGACCCCGAAGCGCGGACAGCCCTCAGCGTTCCGCGCATTGTCCCCGTCCCGCCGGGCGACCCGCAACAGAATCCGCCCGACGACCCGGGGGCGATCAAGTTTATTTCCACAAAGTATACGCCGGAGCAGGAACTCGATGCGGTCGTCAAATCCGTCAAGGGATATGTGGATTCGTTCGCCGACTCCCCCGTTGAAGAACAACCGACCATCGCCATCCTCGTCCCCCGCAACCTGCGCGGCGTGGACGTGGTCAACGCCCTGCGTCAACGCGGGGTCGAGCCAATCGAGTTGATCTCATCCACCAGCGAGACGCGCGCCGCGGCGGGAGCGTTGAGTCACCTGCTGGCCTATCTCGCCGAGCCGGGCAATGCGCGGAAACTGGCAAAGGCATATGAAGTTTGGCGAAGGGATTGGAGGGAGCAGAGAATAGAGAGTAGAGGAATAGAGAATAGAGAAATAGAGAATAGTGAAATAGTGAATAGTGAATTGGGAGAAGGGGACTACTCAACTACCGAACTACTCAACCATGTGGCTGCTCTTCTCCGCAAAATGACGGATGTGGAAAACTTCATCGCGCCGCAAAACGCGGACGACTGGCTGGCAGGTATCGGCGAGTCGGAGGCGGGACAGGTCATCGAAGAGTTAATTCAATTCCGGGTCAACGTCCAGCGATGGTTGAACGCGGTCGCGCTTCCGATTGACCAATTGGTTTTGACTCTCGCGCAGGATGTATTCAACAAAACGTCGGATTTGGCCCTGGCGCATAAACTCGCCCTGGTCCTGCGTCAAGCCGCGGACGATCACCCCGACTGGCGCCTGCCCGAACTGACCGCGGAACTGGCCGTCATTGCTAAAAATGAAAGAAAGTTCATCGGCTTCTCAGACGACGACTCAGGCTTCGACCCGGAGCGGCATCGCGGGCGCGTGGTGGTGGCGACGATGCACAAGGCGAAGGGACTGGAATGGGATCGCGTCTATCTGATGTCGGTCAATAATTATGACTTCCCCTCAAACATACCCGGCGACCGCTTTATTGCGGAAAAGTGGTTTATCCGCGGCGGGTTGAATCTCGAAGCGGAGGCGCTGGCGCAGTTGAAGGCGCTGGAATCGAATAACGAATTTCAGTGGTACGAGGAAGGCGCCGCGACATTGCGCTCGCGGTTGGATTACGTCAAGGAACGCCTGCGCCTTTTTTATGTGGGCATCACCCGCGCCAAACGCGAATTGATCGTGACCTGGAACACCGGCAGACAGGGCGATGCGACGCCATCCCTGGCGATGAGCGAGTTGGTGGGGCGGCGGGAAACAGCGAAGGATGATGGGTAATTCTCTACCATACATGCGCCGTCCGCGGCGCATGTATGGTTACGGTAGAGAAATGAGTAATAAAAAAAACGGTCCCGGGATATACGAAGAAACGTCAATATTGTCTTTGTTGCTGGGTTTTGGTCACGATCGTGACGCCTGAGAGCATATATCCATACCCCAGCGCAAAAATAATGTGGATCACGAGGAGGATCCAGCCATTCGCGCGGATCACGTCCACCCCGACCATTCCCACCAGAGTCAGGATGAATCCGATGACCGAGCCCGCCAATACCATGATCGTCAAGGTTTTTGCGGCGCGGGCGTCTCCCAGGTCTTTTGCCATCCAGAGGACCATGCCTGCCAACGCCAGCGCGGCTCCGAAAAACCGGGCGACGAAAATCGTGGCAGTGTATGTCTCGACTCCGAACAACTCAAGCGAAAATTCGGGCAATGCCAAAAACATTACCCCAAAAGCGGCAAGGACAACGGCGTTCAAGGTGGACATAAATCGGTGTGTCATTTTTTCTCCTTTTTCGAGGATCTTCTCAAAAAACGGGGAAACATCCCTTCAGGGCGACGCATTTCGCGCCCCGAAACATCGAGAAGACGCTTTTCCGAACATGAAATTGAGACGCCCGATAAATATACATCCTCTTGAAACGAGCGCAAGGAAACGCCGCCCGCTGAACCTTACATTCACTTTGCGCAGGACGCGAATCCGCGTCACCCATTTGGGCTACTCCCGGCCGACGCGCAAACTCTGCCGGGACAATATTCTCGATGGGTTCGGTTACAACCGCGAGCGATGATCCGTCATGCGTTCATCAACCACGACATAATCACAGCGGTCGTTCAGCAATCTTTCTGTGGAAGCGATCATACCGAACAGAATCAAAGCGACAAACGCGGTTATGAGTAAAGCGTTAATCATACAGGGTTCCTTTCTATTAACTGATACCGCGCGAAACTCCCCCAAGGTTCTCGCGAATTGAATTTGTGTTCCGCCCCAGCCTTTGGGACGGCGAGTAAGGCGAGTCGTGAACTTCCAACCATCGAGGATACCCCGACAGTATTGGAATCAGATTAGATTACAGCCCAAGATATGACTCAAAGCTTTCCGAAGGGATGTGAGAATCTCCCTTGAATTGCTTGACAATTTAGGGGAGAAAGGCGTAAAATACGATTAATCGGATTAATCGTATTTATGTTAAGAGAACGCCCCTCCCCCAATATTTCAGAATTCCTCCGTTATCTGGCTTCGCATGACGAGTCGGAAGATAAATTGCCGTCATTGAACGATCTCAGCCGCGAATTAAACATCAGCCTGGCATCGTTGCGCGAGCAATTGGAAGTGGCGCGCGCGCTCGGGCTGGTGGAGATCAAGCCGCGCACAGGGATGAGGCGCAAGCCGTATTCCTTCGTGCCGGCCGTCAAGCAAAGCCTCGACTACGCCATCGCCATGAACCGGGATCACTTCATCGCGTTCGCCGACCTGCGCCAGAACATCGAACTCGCCTACTGGCATAAAGCGGTCAAACTTCTGACTTCTGAAGACCGCGCCTATCTTGGCGACCTCGTCGCCCGCGCATGGGAAAAACTGCGCGGTTCGCCCATTGAAATTCCCCACTCGGAACACCGCGAATTACACCTGACCATCTATCGTCGGTTGGATAACCCCTTCGTTTCGGGGTTGCTCCAATCCTACTGGGACGCCTACGAGGCGGTTGGCTTGAATTTTTTCACCGACTACAATTACCTCACCCAGGTATGGAATTATCATCAACAAATGGTTAACGCCATTTGCAACAACGACGCGGAGGCGGGCTATAAGGCTCTTTCAGAACATACAGACCTGATCCACCACTTGATATCATCGTCGAAATAGAAAAATTCTTCGAGGAGTTCCATGACTAAAATAGTGAACGATTTTTCAATCACGGTTGGCACAAAGAACGGCTCCGGCAGTTCGACCGCCAACAACACCATTTTGAGGGCGATCTTCAAGATGGGTATCCCCGTTTCGGGCAAGAACCTGTTCCCCTCCAACATTCAGGGACTGCCCACCTGGTACACCATCCGCGTGAACAGGGACGGGTTTATTGCGCGGCGCGAAATCAACGACATCGTCATCGCAATCAACCCCGATTCATTCGCCAAAGACCTGGCTTCGGTCGCGCCGGGCGGGGCGTTCTTCTACGCGGACGATATTAAACAACCCATCACCCGCGCCGACGTGGCCATTTACCTGCTGCCGATCAAGACCATTGTGCGCGGAGACGCGAGTATTCCGAACGATTTCCGCGAACTGGTGGGCAACATGGTCTATGTTGGCGCGCTGGCGCAGATGATCGGCCTTGACATGGAAACCATTCACGCCGCGCTGGCCTTCCACTTCAAAGGCAAGCAAAAGCCGATTGACATGAACTTCAACGCGGTGAAAGCCGGGGCAGAGTGGGCGGCGGCCAACCTCGAAAAGAAGGACCCGTTTTACCTCGAAAAGATGAACAAGACCGAAGGGCTGATCATGGCGGACGGCAACGTTGCCGGAGCGCTCGGTTCGATCTTCGGCGGCGTGCAGTTTGCGGGCTGGTATCCCATTACCCCGGCCACGTCGCTGGCAGAAGCATTGAACGACTACCTGCCCATGCTTCGCAAACGCGAAGACGGAAAAAACACCTACGCCGTCGTACAGGCGGAGGATGAACTGGCCGCGTTGGGCATGTCCATTGGCGCGGGCTGGACAGGCCTGCGCGCCATGACTTCCACTTCCGGTCCGGGGCTTTCATTAATGACCGAATTTGCCGGGCTGGCCTATTACGCCGAAGTGCCGGTTGTTATCTGGGACGTTCAGCGCATTGGCCCCTCCACAGGCTTGCCTACGCGCACTTCGCAGGGTGACCTATCTTTTGCCTATTTCATCGGACACGGCGATTCCCATTCCGTGATTCTTTTGCCGGGCGACGTGTATGAATGTTTTGAGTTTGGCTGGAAGTCGCTTGACCTGGCCGAGCGCCTGCAAACGCCGATCTTCGTCTTGAGCGATCTCGACATGGGCATGAATCAGTGGATGAGCAAGCCCTTCCAATATCCCGACACGCCGATGGATCGCGGCAAGGTATTGTGGGAAAAGGACATCGAAGACCTCAAAGGCAACTGGGGGCGCTATCTCGATGTGGACGGCGACGCCATCCCCTACCGGACCTTCCCCGGCAACAAAAACCCATTCAGCGCCTACTTTACGCGCGGCACAGGACACGACGAGCGCGCCCGTTACTCTGAAGATGCGGACGTTTACATGCGCAATATGGACCGCCTGGCCCGCAAACAACAAACGGCCAAGCGCTATGTTCCCGCGCCGGTTCTGCATGAAAATAAAAAGGCTTCCATTGGAATCCTCGCCTACGGTTCGACCGAGAATGCCATCTTCGAGGCCCAGCATCAACTGGAGCGCGATCACGGAATCCAGTCCGAGTTTTTGCGGGTGCGCGCCATCCCGTTCACAAAGGAAGTGGACGAGTTCATTGCCAGGCACGATCATGTTTTCGTCGTTGAAATGAACCGCGACGGTCAAATGTTGCAAATTCTCTACACGGAATACCCGCAGTTTGCGGAAAAGTTCAGGATGGTCGCCCATCACGACGGACTGCCCGCCTCCGCGACGTGGGTGCGCGAAGGAATTCTGGCGAAATACGAGCCGATGGGCGCGAAGCGGAAAAAGGGTTCGGCGAAAAAAAGCGCCCCCAAAACGGCGACC
>CAADGT010000069.1 GCA_900696595.1 uncultured Chloroflexota bacterium | reverse complement strand
ACACTGGCAACCGATCGCTGATGACTGTCCACTGATCGCTATCTACCTTCGCTTCGACAAGGGCGATGCCCGATGTCGCGTCGCTTGTTATTGCGCCGACCAAAACACTCGAGACATACCAGTCGTTTTGCCCCCTTGTCCCGTTCACGCTCAGGCTCAGGCTGGGGGTGGTGGCATCCACCTTGATTTCCTGCGCTGTGGTTTGCGAGATGTTGCCCGCGTTGTCCACGGCGCGGAATTGGACGGTGTACATCCCGTCAGTGAGAGTGACCGGGGCGTTGACTGGGAACCAGGTCGCGCCATCTGTGGTCGCTTCGAGGATGGCTAAACCTGATGCTTGTCCTGAGCCTGTCGAAGGATCGCTGGCAGTCGGGGCGAGGGTCACAGCCGAAATATACCAGTTGCTTGCGCCCGGCGTTCCGGTTACAACGACATTCAGAACAGGCGCGACCGTATCGACGTTGACCGACTGCGCAGTCGTCTCGGTGATGTTGCCCGCGTTGTCCGTGGCGCGGTATTGGATGGTGTGGATTCCATCGGTGAATGTGATGGGAGCGGATACCGCTGTCCACGGTCCGCCGTCCACCGTCGCTTCAAAAGAGGCGATCCCGGAGAGCGAATCATCAGCCGCGGCGGAGGCAACAGCCTGGGTGACGTACCAGCCCGAAGCCCCGCTTGAACCGCTGGTGTTTCCGACGATCTGCGGCGTGGTGACATCCAGTTGCCAGATTGTCGAGCCGCTCGCGGATAGTCCCGTCGTGGAGTCGGCTTTGTAGTTTGCGCTTCCCGTCCCTTCGGGCAATGAGATGGAACAGGGGTTTTCAACGCAAGTGAAAATATTTCCATTCACATCGCCGCTGATGATGACGCTTTGTCCCTGCGGGTCGAAGGCGGTCAGATCAAGTGTGAGCGCGCCGATGCACCATCCGTTGAGTCCGTTGTTGGCGCAGTTGAGAATTGCCGTGATGCTGGGCGGTTGCGGTCCGCCGCCCCCGCCGCCGTCGTCTTCGCCGCATTCGCCGCTCGCATCTGTACATTCATAGGTCAGGCAATTCTTGGGCCAGGCATCCTCGTCCCATGAGGTGCATTGGATGCAGTTCCAGGGGCAGGCGTCCGCGCTGGAGGCGAGCGGGTTGAGCGCGGGATAGGTTTCGGCGAAGGAGCCGCGTTCTTCGTCGCCGGGCGCGACGATGGGCAGGAAGAAGACGACGGCAACCGCCAGTAAGACGATGAATACTCGCGTCGGTTCGATCAGGCTGGTTTTCTTTTTGCTTCGGGGTTTGGGTTGCATTGCCGCCTCACTTCGACATCGCTCAGCGCAATCTTGTGCGGGATTTGTTTTTTCCCATTATAGCGACGGGCCGTCTAATTGAATCTCACAATTTTATTTGGCGAGTTCCTTTGTCCGAATTGATGGGGATGGGACCGATAAACTACAGGCACGTCCCTTGACGCAGGCGCCCGAATGGCGAAGGGCTTGTCCTGAGTTCATCGAATGGCTGTCGAAGGGCTGGGGTTGGCGATTGGCAAAAGGCAAAATGCAAAATGGATCACACAATTGAAGAGCCATTTGCCGTTACAATTCTGACAATTTTCTGAAACGAATCCCCGGCGCACTTGTGGTATATTCGCGGCAGGTAAATCTTATGGACGATAGAATCACCATCATCGAAGGACCGCCCCCGATCTTCGAGCATGTCAACGACGGCTGGGCGATGGGCTTGAACGAAAGCCCCAATTTATCCGTTCCCGCGCTGACGCGCCTGCGCACATTTAACGGACCGGCGCTGGTTCAACGTTGTTATAACGCCTGGAACGCCCGCTCTTCCATCCAATTGCATTACCGTAACGAGACCGGCATGGAACAGACCGCCCCCATTCTCGCCGCCCGCAATGTGGAAACAAGCGACGGGCATGTTTTGCTGTTGTGGGTCTACCTCGACAGCGAGAAGGTGGAATACGAAACCGATTCTGGCGACGACCCGCTGGATGACTTTCTGGACGAATGAGAAACTGAGCGACAGTCACCTTTTAGGTGACTGTCGCTTTGTATGTAAAAACTATGACAACGCTTCTTTCCGCCACTTCGACTACGCTCAGTGCAAGCCTCGAAGCCGGTTCGCTGACCCTGAGCCTTAACCGCCCCGAACGCGCCAACGCCTTCAACCTGGATATGACGACGGCCCTGCAAACAGCGCTCGCCGCGGCCGGGGAAGATTCGCAGGTGAGGTGCGTGACGATCACGGGGACGGGGAAAACTTTCAGCGCCGGGCAGGATATTGGCGAGATGAAAAAATACGGCGGGGAGGTTTCCTACCGCGAACACCTGGAGAAGACCTACAACCCGCTCATCCTGCAAATTCGGGGGATGGGCAAGCCGGTCGTGGCGGCGGTCAACGGGGCGTGCGCGGGCGCGGCCTTTGGAATTGCCCTGGCTTGCGATCTGCGGATCGCGCATACGAGTTCGTATTTCGCGGTGGGCTTCAGCGGCATCGCCCTCGCGCCGGATTCGGGCGTTTCGCTGTTATTGCCAAAACTCATCGGGCTGGGGCGCGCGCAGGAATATTTTTACACGAACAGACCCATCCCGGCTTTGCTGGCGCATGAATGGGGACTGGTCAACAAAGTGGGGGGATTCAACTTTCAGCGTATGGTCAGACAGGTTGCGGCCGAGCTGGCTCGAGGTCCGCGCGAGGCGTTTGCGGCGGGGAAGAAAGCCTTTAATGAGGCGATCCTGCCAAACCTGGCGGAGTCGCTGGCGAGGGAGGGAATCCTGCAGGAGGAATTGGGCGGCTCGGACGATCATCGCGAGGCGGTGACGGCGTTCTTCGAGAAGCGCAAGCCGGGGTTCAGGCAATAAACGTTGGGTGATGAATAGAATTAATTTACCATCTTCCCGGGGCGTTCTCATCCTTGTCATCGTGGGGTTGGGCGTTGTGATCTATTTCCTTGCCATGGATGCGTTGTTCTTGGCGGGGCATTTGGATTCATCGTTCGATGACGCCTATATGTTCATTCGATATGCGCGCAATCTCCTGGGCGGACACGGCATTGCCTGGAATTCGGATGGCGTTCAAACCTATGGCGCGACCAGCTTGCTTTATCTTTTCTGGATTGCGGCTGCGCTGGCGGTATTCCCCTCCGCCGCGCCGGGGGCGATCCTGGCGGTAAGTTCGTTTACTTTCGGGTTGGGGTATGTGACGGTTCTCGCGCTTGGAACGATCAAATTCGCGGCATCCGATTTCCTGAAACGAAACCGCCTGTTGTTTCCCGTTTTCACGGCGGCGGCGTTAATGGTTTCCAAATATTTTCGATTGCATTCCATCAGTGGTATGGATACCACGCTTTCGGTCTTTTGCAATTCCCTGCTGGCGGTAGCGACAATTGCCTGGGCGAAGAAGCCGGGACGCGCCTCGCTGGCATGGCTGACGCTTGCCGCTTACGCCAGTTTTTTGACTCGTCCTGACGCTTTGTTGTACGCGCTTTTGTTTCCCCTGCTGTATGGATGGTTTTTCCTCGGCGAGGAGCGCAACTGGAATATTATCCGCTTCCTGATCGCATTCACGGCGATTCTTGCTTTGGATACCCTGATCAAATTTTTGATCTTTGGCGACCCGCTTCCGCTCCCCTTCTATACAAAACGGGCGGGCTTCTTCGACGGCTATCGCGGGGCGGCGATGTGGAATCCCGTCGAATATCTTTTCATTTTCTTAAGGTTGATGCTTCCCTTTCTCGGTATTCTGCTTTTTGCAGCGAACTCCAAAAGTGGGCGGCTGGTCGCGGCATTTTTCACCCCGGTAGTTCTGACCTTCGCCTATTTCTTTTCAGTTACGCAGGTGATGGGTTTCTGGGCGAGGTATTATTTTCCCGCCTTGCCGTTCTTCGTGATGGGAAGTTTTATTTCCCTTGAGGCGCGGCTTCGGGAATCGGAACGCCCGCTTTTTCCGTTTTTCTCCTTGCGCGGGGCGCTGGCTACCGTTGCTCTGCTGTTCTTTTTCCTGCCTTTCCCCGAAAAAACGTTCATCCGCGTGTACGAGACCCGCTTCATTCCGCCCCCCACGATTTATAAGAGCGCCATTGCCCGCAGCCTAGACGGCGACGTCCCAAAACTGGGATGGCGCACGTCCATCAACGGCATATCCGAGATCAGTTTGCAGCTTCCCGTCGGGACCCGCGTCGCCATGTCGGAGTATGGGCTGGTGGGCGCGCGCGCGCCGCAGATTTACATCATTGACCTGATCGGTTTGCACGACCCGGTCTTTGCCCACAACGGGTTTTTCACCCAGGAGCTTTTCCGCAGGAACCCGGATATCATTTGGTTTCCGCCTCCGGATTACACAAAGATCGTCGCCGCGCTTCAGGATGACGCTACTCTTTTGGAAGATTATGATTACTACCCCAACGCTTTCGATTATGGGCTGGCAGTCCGGCGGGATGCGGATGCGTATGAACTCATTACAGAAGTCCTCGCCGCGACCTGGGTAAAGTATTATCCGGACCTGGAGTTGAAAAGATATCCACCCTGATGTCATGGGTTCCGATGAAATTATCGGAGTTTTGTCATATTGACGCAAATTTGAATCTCTTGTATAGTTCCAAAGTAATTTCGTGGAATCGTCAGCGTATGAATGAACCGGCGCGAATTTACATAAGCAGAGATTGAGCGGGCCTCCCGTCCGGGATGCCCGTTTATATTTTTTTATAACACCTTTACAAGGAGAGGATCATGGCAGGACAAATCAACGCGTTTGAAATGGCGCAAAAACAATTTGACGGCGTCGCAAAACAACTTAAACTCGACGCGGGCGTGTCGGAAGTGTTGCGCTGGCCTCAGCGCGAGTATGCCTTCCGCATCCCCGTCCGCATGGACGACGGCTCGTTGAAAGTCTTTCAGGGCTTTCGCGTTCAACACAACGACGCGCGCGGCCCCAACAAGGGCGGCATCCGTTTTCACCCGGCTGAAACGCTCGACACCGTCCGCGCGCTGGCGACGTGGATGACCTGGAAATGCGCCGTGGCCGATATTCCGCTGGGCGGCGGCAAGGGCGGCATTGTGGTGGACCCGGCCACGCTGTCGGTGCGCGAAAAAGAAGAACTGTGCCGCGGCTGGGTGCGCGCCATGTGGAAGAACAGCGGCCCGCGCAACGACGTCCCCGCGCCGGATGTCGGCACGACCCCGCAAATGATGGGCTGGATGATGGACGAATATTCGCGCCTGGTCGGACAATACACGCCCGGCGTGTTCACCGGCAAACCGGTCGGCGGCGGCGGCTCGCTCGGGCGCACGGAAGCGACCGGCTTCGGCGTGATCTACACCGTGCGCGAAGCGATGAAACGCCGCAACCTGGACCCGAAGAAATCCGTGGCTGTCCTGCAGGGTTTCGGCAACGTCGCGCAGTACGCGGCCATCGGCTTCGTCGAACTGCTCGGCGGCGCGGTGGCGGGAGTCTCCTGTTATGACCGTCACGACAAAAAAGCCTACACCTACACCAAAAAAGGCGGCATAGACCCGCGCTTTCTGATCTCGATTGTGGATCAGTACGGAACGATTGACAAGCAAAAGGCGCTGGACTCGGGCTATGAAGTCGGCGACGGCGACAACTGGATCGGGCTCGAAGTGGACGTCATCATCCCTGCCGCGCTCGAAGGACAGGTCAACGCCGAAACGGTCAAGAAAATATCCAAGAGCGTCAAACTCATCGCCGAAGGCGCCAACGGACCCACCACGCCCGAAGCCGACGAATACTTCAAGAAAAACGACATCTTCAACATCCCCGACTTCCTCTGCAACGCGGGCGGCGTAACCACCTCCTACTTCGAGCAGGTTCAAAACGACATGAACTTCTACTGGAGCAAGGACGAAGTTCTGCAACGCCTCGACGAAAAAATGACCTCCGCCTTCAACAGCGTGTACGACCGCAGCGAAAAGGAAAAAGTCTACATGCGCGACGCCGCCTACATGGTCGCCATTGATCGCGTGGTCAAGGCGATGGAACTGCGCGGCTGGTTGACGGGTTCTGCGTGAGAGTAGAGAGTAGAGAGTAGAGAATAGTGAGTAGAGAATAGTGAGTAGTGAGTAGGGAGTAGTAAGTAGGGAGTAGTGATTAAGAGGATGGGCTGGCGGCTCGTCCTCTTTTTTTATTCCCACGCAAGAGATAAAATCGTCCCCGGTGATTCAATGAAAAACGCCCAGACCTTCTCGCTTCACCCCGATCAATACGCCGCCAGCCGCCCGCAATACCCGCGGGAATTGTTTGCCTTCCTCGCCGCCGCCGCGCCGGAACGCGCCCGCGCATGGGATTGCGCCACAGGCAACGGGCAGGCGGCGGTTTCATACGCGGAATATTTTTCTCAAGTACAGGCCACCGACATCAGCCCCGAACAACTTCGCCATGCCGATGCCCGCCCTAAAATTCACTACAGCGTCTGTCCTGCCGAAAGAACGCCCTTCGCAAACCGCGCCTTCGACCTGATCGGCGTCGCGCAGGCGATTCACTGGTTCGACCAGCCGCGCTTCTTTCAAGAGACAGAACGCCTGTTGAAACCCGGCGGCATCCTCGCGGTCTGGGGGTACAGTCACATGTTCATCACCCCCGAAGCGGACGCGCTCATCGCCGAAAAACTCGACCCGCTGATCAACCCATTTTGGGCAAGCGGCAACCGGCAACTCATGGACGGATACCCCGACCTGCGCCTGCCTTTCGACCCCATCGAACCCCCGCGCGACCTCGCGATCCAGATCGCCTGGACTCTGCCCCAACTCCTCGACTACATCCGCACATGGTCGGCGGTCAAACGCTACGCGGAAAAATTCGGAAGCGACCCCGTGACCGCCGTGGAACCCGGACTGCAAACCGCCTGGCAGAATCCCGACCAGCCCAGATTGATTCGCATCCCGCTGATTTTCAAAGCAAGCCGAAAACCCGCCTGAAGATTCCCCGCCTCTCCCCGGACTTTGAGCGGATTCTGTTTTCTGATTCCTTTCCCCCGCCGATATTTGATACAATCCCCCCGCCAATCCCCAACTACCAATCCCCAACTACCAATCCCCAATCCCCGAGGTCGCCATGTCCAAACCAACCTTCAAATGGGACGATCCCTTCCTGCTCGACGACCAACTGACCGGCGAAGAGCGCATGATCCGCGACGCGGCGCGCAAATATTGCCAGGACAAGCTCATGCCGCGCGTCCTCGAAGCGAACCGCAAGGAGATATTCCACCGCGAGATCATGAACGAGATGGGCGCAATGGGATTCCTCGGCTCGACCATCCCCGAAGAATACGGCGGCGCGGGCTTGAACCACGTCGCCTACGGGCTGATCGCCCGCGAAGTGGAGCGCGTGGACAGCGGCTACCGTTCCGCCATGAGCGTGCAATCGTCGCTGGTGATGTACCCGATTTTCACTTATGGAACGGAAGAGCAAAGAAAAAAATACCTGCCCAAACTCGCCAGCGGCGAATGGGTCGGCTGTTTCGGGCTGACCGAACCGAATCACGGCAGCGACCCCGCCAGCATGGAGACCAAAGCCAAAAAAGCGGACGGAGGCTACATCCTGCATGGCAACAAGATGTGGATCACCAACTCGCCGATTGCGGATGTGTTTGTTGTCTGGGCAAAACTTTCCGCCGAGGACAGCGGAAGGAGCCAGGGCGAGATCCGCGGCTTCATTTTGGAAAAAGGCATGAAGGGACTCTCCGCGCCGAAGATCGAAGGCAAGTTCAGCCTGCGGGCAAGCGCGACGGGCGAGATCGTGATGGACGAAGTCTTTGTGCCGGGGGAAAATCTGCTGCCGAATGTCTCCGGCTTGAAAGGTCCGTTCGGCTGTTTGAACAAGGCGCGTTATGGCATTGCCTGGGGCGCATTGGGCGCGGCGGAATTTTGCTGGCATGCGGCGCGGCAATACACGCTTGACCGTCCGCAGTTTGGGCGTCCGCTGGCGGCCAACCAGTTGATTCAACTCAAACTGGCGAACATGATGACGGAGATTACTTTGGGTTTGCAGGGCGCGTTGCGCGTGGGAAGGTTGATTGACGAAGACAAAGCCGCGCCGGAGATGATCTCGCTGGTCAAGCGCAACTCGTGCGGCAAGGCGCTGGAGATCGCCCGCCACGCCCGCGACATGCACGGCGGCAACGGCGTTTCGGATGAGTTCCACGTCATCCGCCACATGATGAACCTGGAGGCGGTCAACACCTACGAAGGCACGCACGACGTCCACGCGCTGATTTTGGGCCGGGCGCAGACGGGGATTCAGGCGTTTTCGTAGGCGGAATTCACCTGTGGTAGAATTTCCGAAAATCGGATTTTCCGATTCTCAGGAGGTTTAGATGACCACTATCCAAATTCGCAGAAAAGGAACAATCACCTTCCCTGCCAGCCTTCGCAAAAAATACGGGCTTGAAGAAGGCGAGGCTTTGCGTTTGATTGATGTGGGAGACGGTACGTTTTTTCTTGTGCCTGTCGAAAGCAAGGTCATGAAGAGCGCGGACAAAGTGGCAAAGAAAGTCAGGGAAGCCAACGTGTCATTGGAGGAATTGCTCGAAACGCTCGATCAGGAACGCAGTAACTATTACAAAGAACACTATGTCAAAAATTAGAGTGTTCCTTGATAGCAGCGCCATCATTGCCGGGATTATTTCGAGTCAAGGCGCAGCGCGCGCGCTCCTGGTCATGTCAGAAGACGGTCAAGTCGAAGCATACATCAGTGAACAGGTCATCGTGGAAAGCGAACGGACTATTGCTAAAAAAGTCCCCCATACGTTGCCTGACTTTCGGCAAACGCTGAAAGATGCGAATCCGAAAATCATACCCAACCCAACACAGGAAGAGATTGAAGAAAACCTGTATCTGATTGCCGACCCGGATGACGTTCCAATTCTGCTTGCGGCAATGAAAGCCCATGTAGACTACCTTGCCACGCATAATCGAAAACACTTTCTCGCCGATCCAAAGGTGGCTGAAAGATCGAGTATCAAAATAGGAGCCCCGGGCGATGTCCTTGCATGGATACGGGAAAATTTGAAATCCGAATAATTGATTACCTTACACTTTGTTTTTAGGACGCGGAAAACGCGGACACTTGCACCTGGCGCAAGTGCAGGTGTGAACGCAGATTTTTTTGACAAAACGCCCGAAAAAATGCCTTGAATCCGCGTTTTCCGCGCTCGTCCGCGTCCTGATTTTAAGAGTGTAAGGTAGTCAGTCCGAATAAATTGATCTCCAGACCCCCGAGTTCTTCAAGAACCCGGAGGTCGTTTTTTTACGCATCACTATGATTACGGTTCGACGGGATACCCCGCGTCGATCCACGCTGCCAACCCGCCCAGCAGGGCTTCGGCTTTTTCGTATCCGTCATGCAGGAGGAGGAACGCCGCACGGGCGCTCGTGTGTTCGTTTTGTCAGGTGCAGTAGGCGATGATCCACTGTTCCTTTTGCAGGGAGATGGCGACCTCCGAGATGTCGAATTCGAATATTTCGAGCGGAATGGAGAGCGCGTTGGGGATGTGCGCCTGGGCGTAGTATTTTGCGTCCCGCGTATCCACAAAAATGGCGGCGCCGGAATCGTAGGCGGCTTTCGCCTCTTTGACGCCGATGCGCGGGACCTGGTCTTCCGTTGCGGGGAGGGAGATGCCCGGGGTTGGCAGAGCAGGCCCCGGCTGAGTCGGAGGCGGGGCTTCCGTCTGCGGAAAAAGGGACTGGCAGGCAAGGGTGGCCAGGGCAAGGGCGAGCGCGGCTGGGAAAATTCGCTTGTGGTTCATTCGTCTCTCCGGCGATTTTGGCAGGGGAATTTCGGCGCGCCTACAATTCGCAAAATCTGTCGGCGCGTTTGGCGATGATGGCGAGGCTGTCTGCCCAGAATTTTTTGGCGCGGATGTTGATGCCGAATCCGTCGGCGAGGTCGGCGGCGCGGGCTTCGCCGGTGGAGGCGAGCAGGCGTTTGTAGGCGGGGACGAATTCCGCGCCGCGTTTTTGGTAGATGGCGTATAAGCCGGTGGCGAAGAGCAGTCCGAAGGCGTAGGGGTAATTGTAGAATGAAAAACCGCTGGAGTAATAATGCGGTTTCCACGTCCACATGAATTTTTGCAGGGAGTTTTCGTCGAGCCCGTCGCCGTAGGCGGCTTTTTGGGCGCGTTCCATGATGTCGTTGATCTCGTCGGCGGAGAGTTCCGCTTGGGCGCGGCGTTCGAAGACTTCCTTCTCGAAGAGGTAGCGCGAGTAGATGTCCACGACGACCTGCGAGGCGTTGTTCAATTGCGCTTCGAGGATGGCGAGGATTTCCTGCCGGTCGGTTGTTTGGGCGAGCGCGGCTTCGGTGACGATGGTCTCGCACATGATGGAGGCGGTTTCGGCGAGCGTCATGGGCGTTTGTTGTTGCAGGGGAGTTTTGCCCGCCTGCCAGGCGCATTCGTTGTGAAAGGCGTGTCCGAGTTCGTGCGCCAGGGTGCTGACCTGGTCGAAGGAGCCGTCGTAGTTGGAGAGGATGCGGCTTTCTTTTACGCCCTCCAGCCCCATGCAAAACGCGCCGCCGCGTTTGCCTTCGCGTTGTTCGCCGTCAATCCAGTTGCTGTCGAATGCCCGCGCGGCAAAGGCGCCGAGTTCCGGCGAAAATTGGTTGAAGTTGGTTACGATGAATCCGCGCGCTTCGTCCCACGAGTAGACTTTGTCGGTTTTGCCGAGCGGGGCGAAAATATCCCACCAGGCCAGTTTTTCCCTGCCGAGCAGTTTGGCTTTGTGTTTGAAGTAGCGGCGGAACATGGGGAAGGAGTCTTTCATCGCGCCGAGCATGGCGTCGAGCGTGGCGCGATCCATGCGGGCGGCGTCAATCGAGGCGTGCAGGTTGTCTTCGCGTCCGCGTTTTTTGTCGAGCAGGAGCGTCTCGCCTTTGACTCCGTTGAGGCAGGCCGCCAGCGTTTCCTTCACTCCCTCCCAGGCGATGTTCTCGGCTTCGTAGGCGCGGCGGCGCGTGGCTTCGTCGGGATGCGAGCGCAGGTTGATGAGCGCGGGCATGGGCATCTTTTGCGTTTTGCCGTCGAGTTCAAAGTCAACCGTCATTTGCGAGGTGAGCGTCCCTTGCAGTTTGCCGAAGGCGTTGCCCCCGCTCAGGGTCAGTTCGGCGGCGAGGGTTTCCTCCGCTTCGCTCATCAGATATTTGGATTGTTCCGCCGCTTCGAGCAGGGTGAATTCGTGCGCCTTTGCGGACGGGTTGAATTTGACGGCCCTTTTAATGGCGGGCTTTCCCAGTTTGCCCGCCCAGGCGGCGAATTTGGTCTGCAAGATGCTGGTCTGTACGTTCACCTGCTCGAACTCGGAGAGGATGCGCATGGCTTCCTTGTTGCGCGAGTCGGTGGTGATGAAGGAGTAGATGTACGGCCCGATCGTGCCGGACAATGCAAAGAGGGCGTTGAAGCGGTCGGCCGCTTCGCCGAGGATTTTGCCGAGTTTCTTCGGTTCGGTTTTGGAATTGGCTTTGGAGGCTTTCTTGAGGAAGGTCTCCAGTTCGTTCAACTGACCCCGGAATTTTTTGATCGCAGATTTGAATTGCTTTGAATCGAGCGCGGGGTAGACGTTGGTCATGTCCCAACGCGGGGCGGATATGGTCATGGCGGTCTCCTGTTGGAAAGATGGTTTTGGCAAGTATACCTTTTTTGCGGTAAAGTTAAATCATGGAGGCGCTCCCCATGAAACAGGATAAATTTCTCACCGGCATTCTCGTCGGCATTGGCGCGTTGATCGCGCTGGCGCTGGCGCTCTTTTTTCTGCGGCAGGATCAACGCGACTATCTCCCCGACGATTCGCCCGAAGGCGCGGTTCACAACTACGTTCTCGCAACCCTGAACAGGGATTACGAAAAAGCCTACGGCTACCTCGCCGACCTGAACGACAAACCCACCTACGAGGAATTCCGGCAATCCTTCCTCAACGGTTCGATCACCCCCGAAACCGGCGGGCTGGACGTGGGCGCGGCGGAAATATACAACGACGAAGCGACGGTGACAGTGACCATCTACTATTCCTACAACGACCCGTTCTCCCCGCAAACCGGCTACCCCGACACGGCATTGCTCGTCAAACAGAACGGCGCGTGGAAGATCAGCAAAATGCCCGGCAATTTTTGGGACTGGTCCTGGTACACAGAATAACCCCCCGCCACAAGGATACCCATGAAAACCATCCGCCGTCTCTATTTTTACGCCGTCGCCGCCATCAGCGTCGAAGTGATCGTCTGGGGCGTTATTGGGTTGCTGCGCTCCATCCTCAAAGCCCAAAACGTCTACAACAACGCCTCTCAACTGGCGTCCGCGCTCGCGCTTATTTTCGTCGGCGCGCCGATCTTCCTCATCCACTGGTTCTGGGCGCAAAACGTCTCCGCCAAAGACGCGGAGGAACGATCCGCCAGCGTCCGCGCCGTTTTTTTGTACGGCATCCTGCTTGGCACATTGATTCCCGTCGTCCAAAATTTACTGGCGCTGATCAACCGTATGTTTCTTGCGACCATGCGGCTCTCGGAATACCGCGCCATTGTCGGCGGTTCGCAAACCTGGGTGGATAACCTGCTTGCCATCGTCGTCAACCTGCTCATCGCCGCCTACTTCTGGAACGTCCTCAAATCCAACTGGCGCGCCCTGACCGACACCGAAGCCTTCGCAGAAATCCGCCGCCTCTATCGCTTCATCTGGATGCTGTACGGACTGCTCCTGCTCGTCTATGGAGTTCAACAAGCCCTGTCCTTCGCCTTCGCCTTCCCAACCCATTTTTTGGGGATCGAGGGAAAAGAAACCGCAATCAATGCCATCGCCCTGATGTTGATCGGCTCCCCGATCTGGTACTACGCCTGGCGGCTCTTACAGGACGGGTTGGCGGATTCTGCCGAACGCGAGTCTTATCTACGCCTCGGCATTCTCTACCTGCTCGCGCTCGGCGGCGCGGTAGCCACCCTTTCCATCACCGGAAATTTCCTCCGCCTCATTTTGAAACAACTGCTGGGCGCAGGCGACCCCTGGCTGGAGTTCCTCCGCCGCCTCGGCGGTCCCATCTCCATCGGGCTTCCCCTGGGCGTCATCTGGGCTTATTACGGCAAATGGCTGAACGCGCAATTTCTCTTCGACGATAATCTGCCGCGCCGCGCAGGCAAACGCAGACTGTTTACCTACGCCCTCGCCCTGCCTGGGTTGATCGCAACCGTCTCGGGACTGCTCTCGCTCCTTTACCTCTTTGTGGATATGGCGCTCGACAGCCTCTACCTCGACCATTTCGCATTGCGCGGGCGGCTGGCTGGGACGCTGGCGACGCTGATCGTCGGGTTGCCCGTCTGGCTGGCGGCGTGGATTCCAGCCCAGGCGCAGTCGCTGGGCGACACGGATATTGGAGATCATGCGCGGCGTTCGCTTATTCGTAAATCCTATCTATATCTTGTCCTGTTCGCCTCGGTCATCGGCGGCATGGTCACCGCCGGGATGTTGCTCTTCTACCTGATCAACTCTGCGCTGGGCGGCTCCGCGGGCGACGTTGTGCAAAACATCCTCGACAGTTTCATCGGGCTGGTCGTCTTTCTGATCGTGCTTGCCTATCACATGCTGACTCTCCGCAAAGACGGGCTTGCCCGCTCCGACACGCTGACGGAAAGACAATCCCGCTTTCGCGTGGCGGTCTTCGATCGCGACGGGAAATTTGGCGAAGGCGTGAAGTCTGTTTTTATGAAGCGCGCGCCCTCCCTGCCGGTGACGTTGGTCAACGCGGACGAGATCCCCGCCGATTTGCAGGCGGAGGCGATTGTGTTGCCCGGTTCGCTGGCGGTCAATACGCCGGAAAAGGCTGAGGCGTGGATCCGCTCTTTTAGCGGGAACAAGCTCATCGTCAGCGATGAGGCGGCGGGCGTGTTTTGGATGAACGATTCGGAGCAGGCGGCGGATTGGGCGAAGGCAATGGCTGAAGGGCAGGATATCCGCCCGCAATCCTCCAAAAGAACAACTTCGATCTGGACGTATGTGGCGTATGTCTTCGCGGCGCTGTTCGCGTGCCAGTTGTTGCTCGGGTTGTTGATGTTCGGGGTTTCGATGGTGACGGGTTTTTAACGGCGCAGTAGGGCGCTCTTCAGATTGCATTTCTGCGCGCAAGGCATGTCAGGCAGGTCGCTCCCTGCGCCGTCCCCGGCGCAGGATTCCCTCGCAACAGCAAGGCAATCCTGCGGTTAATGATTCACCATACGCAAGATGATATTTGGTTAGGAAATGCGCTTGCCGATGAGTCGGTGACCGTCCACGACTGTTCACGAATAAACGAACAGGCGCGCCAACATTCGCGAATTCGTGACTTTATTCGTGGACGGTTCGCGAGGGCGGCAAAAGTGCGTAACATGAGTTAATGATATACTTTTGAAAATTCCGTATCTTATTAAACGAGGCGCACCATGAAAGTGACTGTCCTTCAAGAGAATCTTGCCCGGGGTCTTGGCATTGTTTCGCGCGCGGTTTCTTCGCGCAGCACCCTGCCGGTTTTATCGAATATTTTGATCGCGACCGACGAGGGGCGTCTGCGACTCTCCGCCACAAATTTGGAACTGGGAATTACATGCTGGATACCGGCGCGGATTGACGAAAACGGCTCCACGACCGTCCCGGCGCGCACGTTTTCCGACCTGGTGAATAATCTGTCCGGCGATCAGGCGCAGTTGACGCTCGACGTAAAAACGCAAAGCCTGCATGTGGCCTGCGGCTCGTCGAACAACGATATCAAGTGCATTGACGCGCAGGAATTTCCGCCCATGCCGACGCCGGAGATGAAGGACGCAGTGCAGTTGAATGTGGCGGATTTTAAAGAGATGATCCAGCAGGTGGTCTTTGCCGCCTCCACCGACGAAGCCCGCCCGGTTTTGATGGGCGTGCTGATGAATGTGGAGAAGGATAAGATCACGATGGCGGCGGCGGACGGCTTCCGGCTGTCGGTGCGCAAGGGACAGCTGGCGCATTCGGTCAAGGATGCGATTAATATCATCATTCCGGCGCGGGCGTTGAACGAACTGTCGCGCGCGGCGCACGACCCCGAGGAGCCGATCTATATGTCTGTGCCGAAACAGCGCGGACAGGTTCTCTTCCGCATCAAGGATGTGGAGATCGTCTCGCAGTTGATCGAAGGCACGTTCCCCGATTATCAACAGATCATCCCGCGCAGTTACAAGTCGCGCACGCTGGTTTCCACGGCGGCGATGCTCAAAGCCTGCAAACAGGCTGAGATCTTCGCGCGCGAAGGCTCGAACGTGGCGCGGCTGGACATCAAGCAAGCCAACGGCGACATGCAGCCGAGCGAAGTGGAAATCTCCGCGACCTCGGAGGAGACGGGGAAAAATGAGACGATTGTCGAGGCAACGGTGGATGGAAGCGGCGTGCTGATCGCATTTAACGTCAAGTTCCTGCGCGAGGCGCTGGAGGTTATCAAGACCCCGAACGTGGCTCTGGAAACCACCGCGCAAAATGCGCCGGGCGTGGTCAAACCGGTTGGGGATGATAATTTCCTGCATGTCATCATGCCGATGCATTTGGGGTAGTTTACAGCCGGAAAAACGAATCCGTCAGAGAGGTCTCTGGCGGATTTTTTTGTTATAGAATAGGCGTTGATATGACCCTGCCCCGCGTTTCCATTGACAATGTGCTTCGCATTCTGCTGGCGTTGAGTCAGTATCCCATCCTGAGTTCGCGCATCCGCCATCAGATGCGCAAGGCGTTGTACTCGCGCGGCATCATCCGCAAGGAGGCGTTCAAGGAAGAGGTCAAGCGCAAGGCGGTCGAGTCGCAGGTGTTGGAGGGGATTCACGACCCGCTCACGGAAGAATCCAACGAGATGTGGCTGACGCGTCTGGCGCGCGTCAAGGATTCGCTGACCGATTTTTATTTCGCCTACAACCTGCCGTATTCCGAGTTCGAGGACATTGTCCGCACTGTGCTGGCGGAGCGCGGCAGTATCCAGGACGATTTTGTCTGGGTCAACCCGGAACTGGCCCCGCCGGACCTGCTTTTTGAGCAGGCGGAGATGATCGAGTCCATGCCCGAGGCGGAGAAGGAAAAGTACGAGGCGCGGCGGCAAGCCATCATCGCGGTTTTGATCCGCACCATGATCAGCGACCAGTTGAAGTACATCAAGATCGCGCGGCAATGGTTTACAGTGGATGACCTGAAGGAAATCCGGCGGCGCAAGATCGGCGGCGGCAAGATCGGCGGCAAGGCGGCCGGCATGTTGCTGGCCATGCGCATCCTCAGAAAAACCGCCCCGCCGGAAATCCGCGACCGCTTCCGCATCCCCGTTTCTTTTTATCTCGGATCGGACGTGTACTACAACTTCATGTCGCTCAACGGGCTCGACGGCTGGAACGGGCAAAAATACAAAACCGAGGAACAAATGCGCGCGGACTATCCGCTCCTGCGCGCGGAGTTTTACCGGGGGCAGTTTACGCCCGACGTGATCGAAAGCCTGGAGCGCGTGTTGGATGAAGCGCAAGACCGCCCGCTGATCGTCCGCTCGTCGAGTTTGCTTGAAGACAACTTCGGCACGTCCTTTGCGGGGAAATACGAAAGCATCTTCCTGCCCAATCAGGGCGGGCGGGAGGAGCGTCTTTCCGCGCTGACGCGCGCCATTGCGAATATCTATGCGAGCGTTATGAATCCCGACGTGTTGATCTACCGCCACACCAAAGACCTCGCCGATTACGACGAACGCATTGGAATTTTGATTCAGATCGTCGAAGGCGAACGAGTCGGGCGATATTATTTTCCGCACGCGGCGGGCGTGGCGTTCAGCCGCAATCTTTACCGCTGGTCGCCGCAGATCAAACAGGAGGAGGGATTTTTGCGGCTGGTCTGCGGACTCGGCACGCGCGCGGTGGACATGCTCGCAGACGATTATCCGCGTTTGGTCGCGCTCAGTCATCCGCGCCTGCATTCGTCGTCGGACGTCCGCACCATCGAGCGTTATTCCCAGCAGAATCTCGACGCCATTGATCTTGCCGCCAATGAGTTCGTCACGATCCCGGCGCGCGAAGTCTTGCAATCGGATTACGCTCCGCTCCGTTACATCGCCCAAGTGAAACAGGATGGCTACCTCGCCCCGATCCGCTCGCGCCTCGACTCGACCGAAAAACTGATCGTCACCTTCGACGGTCTGCTTGCCCGGACGCCTTTCCCCGCCTCCATGCGCGCCGCGCTGAAATTGCTCGAGACTCATTACGGTTCGCCGGTGGACACGGAATTCACCGTTGAGATCGCGAATCCTGATTCGCATCCCGACGTGAACATCGTCATCCTGCAATGCCGCCCGCAAAGTCATATTCAGGAATCCGCTGAAGTTCAGATCCCGCCTGACCTGCAAGACGAAGACATCATCTTTTCGTCGCAGACGATGTCGCCGCATGGCATGGTGCGCGACATTGTCCATGTGCTGTTCGTTCCCGCCGAGGCGTATTTCCAACTCGAAACCCACTCCGAGCGCGCGCAATTGGAACGAGCCATCGGCCAGCTCAACTCCGCGTTGAAGGGTCAGACCTTCATTGCCGTCGGTCCCGGGCGCTGGGGAACCTCCACGCCCGACCTCGGCGTTCACGTCGCATACAGCGACATCTACAACGCGCGCGCGCTGGTGGAACTTGCGGGCGAGGAAATCGGCGCGTCGCCCGAACCGTCCTTTGGCACGCATTTCTTTCAGGATTTGATGGAAGCGAACATCTATCCGCTGGGCGTATTTCTCGACGAAGAAGGCGCGGCATTCAACCGCGACTTTTTCTACAACACGCCCAACCGCGCGGGCGAATTGATCAACATCGAGAATCCGCGCGTCCGCGCCGCCCTGAGATTGATCGCCGTCCAGGATTATCGTCCGAATGCGCGCATGGATCTGGTCATGGATGCAAACAACAATCGCGCCGCCGCTTTTCTCGTCGGCGGAGAGCCGCCCACGCAGGGGGAGGATATCGTCGGCGGACCCGCGCCATCCGGCTTGGAATAAAAAAACGGGCGACGATGAGGCGCTCGTTTTTTATCGCTTGATTTTAGAACATATGTTCTATTTTATTTTTCGCCTCCCTCCCTGACCTGTAACCTGCTCTACCCCATCCCGCTGTTTCTTCGCTGAAAGTTTATCGGCTCTCTGGTAATTGGCGGCGGCGTCCATTTTTCGCCACAGAGTTCACAGAGAAAAAAACTTTAAAACCTCCGTGTTCTCTGTGTCCTCTGTGGTAAGACAGGTTTTCACCCGGCTTAATCCCAAATAGCCAGTTTATCCGCCCGGCGATTTCCCGTTTCACATGAAACGCCGCCCGCGTTGCGCGCGTTACGCCTTCGCCTCATTCCGATACAACACATACGAGTACACGACCAGCGCCAGCGTCGAACCCAGCAGCGGGACAAGCAGCATGAGGATCGCCGTCAGTCCGCCGAAGAAACCGCCAATGATGGATAAGATTCCTGACGCTATGAATAGAACCGAGCCAAGTTGATGCGTCTTCTCCCAGACCGTGTCGCTGGAAAGAGTCCAGGGAGTCCGAATCCCGATGAAGAAGTTGCGCTTGGCTTGTCTCAGCATGTAGCCGATGAAGACGAACAATACGCCCATGGACGGCAGCATGGCGGCGCTCATCCTAAAACTCTGGTAACCGAGTCCCCATGCGAGCGTCAGCCCGTGGATGTAGAGCATGAAGGCGACGATCAACACGATGAAAAGGTTGAACACGCCGCGGAACTGCGCGATGTTCGCCTTGAGCGGATCAATATTGGGAAGCGCAAGGAACAGCGCAAACATTCCAAGCGTGACGAACGGCATCAGAAACACGGCTTTGAATTTGGGCATGTAGTCGTCCACTTCGTCGTTGGCGTTCCAGTGCGCCGCCATCTGGTCGGGAAGTTGATTCCACAATACGGCGCCCGCGACGACGGCAAGCGCGATCAGGCTGAGGACAATTAAAGAAGTTGTTTTTGTTGACATGCTGTTTTTTTCCTTTCGCGGACGTTTCACATGAAACGCCCATTTCGTTATTGCGAAGCGACAGCCGAAGCAGTCTCCTCGCGCCGGGCAGGGCAACTTGCGTTCACGGAACGGGTCGCCCCTGCGTCTTTACTTTTCCTTCGGCAAATTGTTTTGCGCCATCGAAACGATGCCGCTCATGCCGCCGAGGTTCATCGTGTCCACCGCCGAGGATGGCACGATCACCAGCGCGCCTTTCTCCTTCAGTCCCTCGAAGAGCATGTTCATCGCCCTCAGATGCAGGGCGGTCGGGTTGTCCGCGTAGGCTTGCGATGCCTCGGCAAACGACGCCGCGATCTGCTTCTCCGACTCGCCGAGGATGACGCGCGCCTGGCGTTCGCGTTCCGCCTGCGCCTGGCGGGACATGGCGTCCTCCAACACCTGCGGGATGACCACGTCGCGGATCTCCACCGACTGCACGGTCACGCCCCAGGGCGTCGTGCGTTCGTCAATGATCTTTTGCAGTTCCGCGTCCATCTTCACGCGCCCTACGAGGATGTCCGCCAGCGTCATCTGTCCGATGATCTCGCGCAACGCGGTCTGCGCCGCCCATGAGATCGCGCTCTGATAGTCGTTCACTTCGAGCGCGGCTTTTTCCGCGTCCCATACGACCCAAAACAGCACGGCGTCCACGTCCACTGGCACAGTGTCGCGCGTCAGCGTTTTTTCCGCGGAGAACGAGGTGACGGTCACGCGATGGTCAATCCACATCACGGCGGTATCTATGATGGGAATCAGCCAGAACAACCCGGGGCCTTTCAGCCCCTTGAATTTTCCCAGCCGCAGGACGATGGCTTTTTCCCATTGCGACGCGACCTTGATGGCGAATAGGAAATACGTCGCAATGCCGGTCAACGCCAGAACGGTCCCGCCGATCACAAGGTCGGACACGTTCCTTGCGTCGAGCAGAAGCGCAACTTTGATGGAACCGATCAGGATGATTGCAAAGACAAACCACGCAATCGGCGGGATGTGCGGGTCGTTCATGTTAATTTTGAAATTGGATTTGGTAAAACGGGTGTTCATTCGATATTCTCCTGATGACTTTCGCAAACTTACTTTTTGACCTGCCCGGATTCACTGCGGTTCGACTCACGCCCGAGCCGGTCTCTCACCATCCGGCTGATCTCACGCTCGGAGCATCCCAGCCGAAGCGCTTCGTTGATAAATCTTTGCGCGAGTTCCGCGAGAGACTCTCTGCGCAGTTTCTCCGTCGTCTCCGGCGGCGGGATTTCGGTGATGTAGGTGCCGCGCCCCTGTTGGGTGGAAATGATTCGCGCCTCGTCCAGAATACGATATGCGCGCGCCACTGTATTGAAGTTGATGCGTAACTCTTCGGCCAGAGCGCGGACGGTCGGCAGTTGATCGCCCGGCTTCAACATCCCATTTGCTAGTTGACTTTGCACCTGGTTGACGATCTGGGTATAGATGGGCAAGCCGGAATGGAAATCGAGCAGAAGGGTGAGTCTCTTCTCAGTCATGGCTTCTTTTATATTGTACTAATTGTATCATTGTGTGAATTGTAGCGCATTTGGCGATTCTGTCAAGCCCCTCGCGCGGTAAAACGTAAAACAAGCCTACAGACTTGTTTTACGTTTCGAAGTCATGCGGCGAATCGCCGCACCCAATCTCTTGATCCCCTCCTCAATGTCTTCCACGGGTTGGGATGCGAAATTGAGACGTATCCAATGATCGCCGTCTTCTCCGTCAAGGAAAAAGGACGACCCGGGAGAAAACGCCGCGCCTTCTTTACAGGCGATCCCCAGCAAATCGTTGGAGGAAAGCCGGTTGGGTAATTTCAACCAGATGAACAGCCCGCCCTTCGGAATTTCAAACGAAACCTCCTTCGGAAAATGACGGCGGATGGCGTTTACCATGGCGTCGCGCCGCTGGCGGAAAACCTGGCACGAGCGATGCAAATAGGTCTGGTAACGCCCAACCGTCATGTAGCCGTCCAAAGCGCGTTGAATCAATGTGGATGTCGCCAGGTCGCTGAGACGCTTGAAGTTAAGCAGGCTGTCGTAAACGGGACCGTCGGCGACGATGAATCCGACCCGGAGACCCGGCATCAGCATTTTTGAAAACGTGCCGACGTAGATCACCTGCCCGCCCGCGTCCAATGATTTGAGCGAAGGCTGCGCGTGACCTTCGTAGCGCAGGTCGCCCACAAAGTCGTCTTCCAGAATCGGAACGTTGTATCGCTCCGCCAGCAGGATCAACTGGCGGCGGCGCGGACTGCTCAGGCATGTGCCGGTCGGGTTGTGAAAATTGGGCATCGTGTAAATCAATTTGGGATGATGAAGTTGAAGGATCGTCTCCAGCCGTTCCACCTGCATCCCCTGACCGTCCACTGGAATGCCGACGATCTGAAAGCCAAGCGCGCGGAACAGGTCAATGGCGGCGGAATAGGTCGGGTCTTCCACCAGGATGACGTCGCCGGGTCTCAATAAAATCTGCGAAGCCAGAAAGATCGCCTGTTGCGAGCCCGCTGTGATGAGAATGTTCTCCGGGTGGGCCTGCAAACCCTGGCTGGCGAGGATTTGCGCGATTCCCTTGCGGAGCGGCGCATACCCCTTCCGTTCGCCGTATTCGAGCGCGTCTATCCCGTCGCGGCGCATGGCGGTTTGAAGCGCGCGGCGAAATTCCTCGGCGGGAAAGAGGCGCGAGTCGCTGATGCCGCTTGCGAAGCTGATCGGGCGCGGATGTCCGCCCGCTTGAAGCGCTTCATCCAACGCGTCGGGGTTTGGGATGATGTTTCTTTGCAGGTTTGCCTGCCAGAGAGGCAGGGAGTCGCCCGAATCTTTTTTGGGAATGTCGGGGAGCGGAAACACGGGAAGCACATACGTGCCGCTTCCCATGCGCGAAAACACCAGCCCGCCCGCTTCCAAAGCCGAATATGCGTTTTCGACAGTCGCGCGATTGACCCCCAGGTCGCGCGCCAGTTGCCGGCTGGCTGGCAGGCGCGTGTCTGCCGGAAGGGAGCCGGATAGGATACTGCCGCGAATGTGAGATTCGATCTGCTGATAGAGCGGGATGCGGCTTTGAGGGTCGAGCGGGATGCGCATGACGACTCCGAATTCTATTGGCGGGCTGAGTATGACGCTTTCACGCCGGATTATAAAGACAATTTCACTTTTTTTACAAAAGTGGACTGGTAATAATTGGTATTTATTGGCTCTTAACGTATGCCAATTTTGCCCTAGAATTAGCCTAAAACCGGCTGGCTCGCGCACATGGACGCCGGACGGGCATTTGTTTAATGCCTGTCCACAAGTTAAGCAGGAGCCGCAATCATTCCACCACAAAGGAGAGTAACATGCAACCAAATACAGTCGCCTGGACCGAGAAAAAAGGTTTGGCGCAAATGCTCAAGGGCGGCGTCATCATGGATGTGGTCAATGTCGAACACGCAAAAATTGCGGAGGACGCGGGCGCGTGCGCGGTGATGGCCTTGGAGCGCGTCCCAGCCGACATCCGCGCGGACGGCGGCGTGGCGCGCATGTCCGACCCCGACATGATCCTCAAGATCATGGATGCGGTGTCCATCCCCGTCATGGCGAAGTGCCGCATCGGGCATTTCGTCGAGGCGCAGATTTTGGAATCCATCGGCGTGGATTACATTGACGAATCCGAAGTGCTGACCCCGGCGGATGAAGAGCATCACATCCTGAAGCACAACTTCAAAGTCCCATTCGTGTGCGGATGCCGCAATATCGGCGAGGCGTTGAGGCGCATCGGCGAGGGCGCGGCGATGATTCGCACGAAGGGCGAGGCGGGGACCGGCGACGTAGTCGAGGCGGTTCGTCACGCGCGGACGGTCATCGGCGCGATTCGTCAACTCCAGACGATGGGCGACGAAGAACTGATGGCGTTCGCCAAGAACAACGGCGCGCCGTATGAACTGGTGAAGGAAACAAAGGAACTGGGACGGATGCCCGTGGTTAACTTTGCGGCGGGCGGTGTGGCAACTCCCGCCGACGCGGCGCTGATGATGCAACTTGGCGTGGACGGAGTCTTCGTCGGCTCCGGCATTTTCAAGAGCGGAAATCCCGCCCAGCGCGCGCAGGCCATTGTCAAGGCGGTGACGCATTATCAAGACGCTTCCATCCTCGCGGAAGTAAGCAAAAACCTCGGCGAAGCGATGGTTGGACGCAATATCTCGCAGATGCCCGAAGCGGATAAGATCGCCGGGCGGGGCTGGTAGGTTGGATATTGGATAGTTAGATATTAGATAAGTAGAGAATAGAGATTAGTACTGACAACTACTCTCTACTCCCTACTCTCCACTCCCTACTCTCCACTCCCTACTCCCTACTCCCTATTCTCTATTCTCTATTCTCTATTCTCTATTCTCTATTCTCTATTCTCACTCCCATGAAAATCGGCGTACTTGCCCTGCAGGGCGACTTTGCAGAACACGTCTCCATGCTGAAAAAACTCGGCGTGGAGACTGCGGAAGTCCGTTTGCCCGAACACTTGAAAAGCCTCGACGGGCTCATCATTCCCGGCGGAGAGTCCACCACCATCGGCAAACTGGCGGTGACGTATGGCTTGATGGAGCCGCTGCGCGAGTTTGGAAAATCCCGCGCGATCTGGGGAACATGCGCGGGCGCAATTTTCCTCTCAAGCGACATCGGGCGCGACCAGCCATTGCTCGGTTTAATGAGCATCAAGGTCCTGCGCAACGCCTTCGGAAGACAGGTGGACTCCTTCGAGACCGACCTCGATATCGAGGAGTTGTACAAAGCCACCGGCACGGAACGTCCCTACCATGCCGTCTTTATCCGCGCGCCCATCATCGAATCGGTAAGCGGAAGCGCGAGGGTGTTATCTGCGCTGGAAGACGGGCGCATCGTCGCCGCGCAACAGGGACATTTGCTGGCAACCTCCTTTCACCCTGAACTGACCGACGATACGCGCTTTCACGAGTACTTCATCTCGCTGGCAGGTTGACTGCGACAACAAGCGAAGCGTGTGCTGCTGGAGTTCTTAACGCAAAGCCGCAAGGTTTTAAATTCCTGGCGACCTTGCGTCTTTGCATTAAAAATCAGATGATCTTAGACCGCGCTTAATTGCAACACGATGGCGTTGAAATAATCTCGTGGGTTACAATTAGATTGCTTCGCAAAGACAAATCATGACCATCCGTCCCCTCGACCTGCTCGACCTGCCCGCCATCGCGCGTTACCGCAACGACGTGTTGACTCTCGACACCGCGCGGGCGCTGACGCGCGGGCATCCGCTGGGCGCAATGGGACTGCTGGCGTACATCAACCCGGCGCGGCATTTATACGCGGCGACTTGCAACGAGGACGGCTCGACCCTGCTGGGCGGAATCATCCACACGCGCGGCGAAACTTTCGCCAAACTTTTATACCTTGCGCCCTCCTCCAAACTCGACGACCCGAAACTGCCCGAATTGATCGAACACCTTGCCGCGCAAGCCGGAGAGTGGCGGGCATTTCACGTCATCGCCGAAGTGGACGAAACCAGCGATGTTTTTACCGCTTTGCGAAAGGCGGGATTCTCCGTCTATGCCTGGCAAAGAGTCTGGGATGTGAGCGGGATCGGGAAAACAGAATCAAGCAGGGGCGGGGAATGGAGGCGCGTCCAATCCATTGATCTGCCCGCGGCGCAGAGTCTTCATTATCAAATCGTTCCGCAATTGCTGCATCCCGTTGACCCCGCGCCCGCGCGCCCGAACGGATTGATCCATCCCGGGCGGCGCTGCTTTGCGAACGTCAATTACGGCGTCTATGGCGTCATGCTTGCGCCTTTGATCCTGCCGGATGAAACCGAAGTCAGCGACAAGATCGTCTCGCTGGTCGCGCGCCTGCCCGACCGCCGCGGGCGTTCCGTTTATTTGAACGTGCGTTCCTACCAGGCATGGCTCGAACCGGCGCTGGAAGACCTCGGCGCAAAAGCCGCGCCGCGCCAGGCGGTGATGGTCAAGCATCTCGCGCGTTACGTCAAAGACGCCCAACCCGCGCGCGTTCCGCCTTCCAACGCGCGCATTCAACCCACGCAATTCAGCAGGATGGATTCCGATGAGTAAGTGGGCGATCTTCAACGGCGGGAGCACCATCGGCAAGATCGGCGCCGAAGGCGGCTTGATTCTTTCGGACGAAGAGTGTTACGACGGCGCGCGCATCACGCTCAAACGCGGCGGCGGTTTCGTTTCGGTTTCGTTGAACATCTACGGCTGGATGGATCACACGCGCTTCTTCAACAGCGACCACGACGCCATGCGCGAATACCGCGCCATGAAGCCGGCCGCGGTCACGGTCTTGAACATCATCAACGCCGAGGGCGTCAGCGACATCAAAATCTGGGAGGCGATCTCCGATTTCGTCAGGCGGTTTCCATAACATGATTCAAGCTTTGATCTTTGACTTCGACGGGCTGATCCTCGACACCGAGACGCCCGAAGTTTTGGTATGGCAGGACATTTATAAGGAGCATGGATTCGAACTTCCGGTAGAGGAATGGTCCAAGACCGTGGGCGGATACGGCCTCTCGGACTTTGACCCCGCCCATCATCTTTCGCGTCTTTCTTCGGGACGGCTGGATCCTGTTTCCCTTCGCGCCCGCTACAGGCTGGAAGCGGATTCGATCATCCGCCGCAATCCCATCCTGCCCGGCGTCATGGACTTGATCCACGCGGCGCAGGCGCAGGGCTTGAAGGTCGCCATCGGCTCATCGTCCCCGCACTCCTGGGTGGACTCGCACACGCAGCGCCTCAATATTTATCATCACTTCGATCACATCGTCTGTCAGGACGACGTGCCGCCCGGCAGGACGAAACCCCACCCCGACATCTACCTGAAAGCGCTGGAGAAATTGAACGTGGACAACACCGAAGCAATCGTCTTTGAAGATTCCCCCAACGGCGTTCTTGCCTCGCAGCGCGCGGGCGTTTTCGTGGTCGCCGTCCCCAACCCGCTCACCGCAAAGATGAACGTGCAGGGCGACCTGACCGTAAATTCGCTGGCGGATGTGTCGTTGCAGGATTTAAGTACCGCAATCTTCAGATTGCGACCGACAGGATAAATCGTGCCATACCATCAACCTCCATGCGCAAACGAATCCTGCCGATCCTGCTCACCCTTCTGCTCGTTGCCTTCATTGCCTATTTGTGGCTGAACTCCGGCTTCCAACCTCCAGAGTCGCCCGCCGCTCCGCCTGCCACCCCAACCGCCCTCCCTGCCCGCGCGCCGGAAGTCCCGCCGCTTGCCAATGATCCGCTGAAAAAAAACATCCTCGCCGCGGGAGATTATCTTGTCAATCAGCAACTGGCGAACGGGGAACTGCCCTATCAGGTCAACATCCTCGCGGGCGACCGTTCCTCCACGCCGTCCAATATCCGCTTGATGGGCGGAGTCTCTGCTTTATACACTGTCTGCCGCGTCGCAGAAGATTCAACCTATTGCGAAGCGGGAGATCGCGCGTTGACTCATTATCTCCCCAACCTGCTTGACGACCCCGAACGTTTCAAAGGGACGTGCCTGTACTCCAATGGAGCCTGTCCGCTCGGCGGCGCGACGGCAACGATTGACGCCGTTTACAAACGCTGGCAGGCGGCGGGGAGCGTAACGCTCGACGACCGCGACCTGCTTGCCGATGCGCTGAATCTTGGATACTTCATCGTCTCGATGCGCAAGTCGGAGGGCGGCTTTTATCATTCGTTCGATCCGCACCCCGGCGGGACGGTGAACCCCGATTACCACGACCCAACCTTCAACGGCGAAGGAGCCGCGGCTCTTCTTCAACTTTATGAAATAACCGGCAACGGATTCTGGCTGGAACAGGCGCGCGAAGTGGACGACTTCATGTTGACCCAGCCGGTCACCGAGGATGCCGGTCACGCCCGCGCGCTCGCTTTATTTGCCCGGCTGGATGAATTAAAAAGGGAGGATATAAATTACGCAAAGCAGATCGCGGATTTGATCGTCGCCGGGCAGATCCGTTCGCTCAACCCCGCCAACTCCGCCATTGTCAGCGCGACAAAAATCGAAGCGCTGGCGTCCATTGCCCAAGCCCTCGCGCTCTCCGGCGAAGACCCCTCCCGGCTCGACCGCGAGATCAAGCCGTTCATTGCCTTCGTCCAGGCGCGGCAACTCCCCGCAAACGATTGCAATTTTGCGCCGGTCGATTCGATGTACAAGGGCGGCATTTTCAGCGCCTGCGAAGACCCCTCCATCCGCGTGGACGGAGTCCGGCATTGGGTGGACGGCTTGACGATCTACCTGGAATATCGGGGCATGGCTGAAACATCCAGATAGGCGCGCAAACAGGCTTGCGATATCGAGGCGGGGTCTGTATACTGTTTTTATCGAAGGAGGTTCGCCATGACTGCGACAATCACCTGGTATGGGCACGCGACGCTGGGGCTGGAGACCGGCGGGTATAAGATTTTGATTGACCCCTTCTTTTCGGGAAACCCCGCCGCTTCGATCTCCGCCGAGGCGGCGCAGGCGGATTTCATCCTCGTCAGCCACGGTCACAGCGATCACGTCGGCGACGCGATTGCCATTGCCAAACGCACCGGCGCGACGGTCATCAGCAATTACGAGATCGCCGGCTGGTTCGATAAACAGGGCGTGGAGAAAACGCACGGGCAGCAACACGGCGGCGGGTTCAAGCATCCATTCGGTTATCTCAAACTGACGCTGGCCTTTCACGGCTCCGCCCTGCCGGACGGTTCCAACGGCGGAAATCCCTGCGGCTTTTTACTGACGACAGACGACGGCAAAAAACTCTACTTCGCGCAGGATACCGGCTTGTTCGGCGACATGAAACTGATCGGCGAAGAAGGACTCGACCTTGCCGTCCTGCCCATCGGCGACAACTTTACAATGGGTCCCGACGACGCGCTGCGGGCGGTCAAATTTCTCGAAGCGAAGACCGTCATCCCCATCCATTACAACACCTGGGGATTGATCGCGCAGGACGCCGGCGCCTGGGCGAAGCGCGTCGAAGCGGAAACGAAATCGAAAGCCGTCATCCTCAAACCCGGCGGCAGTATTGCGCTATAAAAAACCTCCCGCCGCGACATCGCCCGGCGGGAGGTTTTTTTCGTGCCTCAAGGCAACTCTCCAATTACCAATCACCAATCCCCACTCTCCCCCTACACCACCCTCTCCCGCAGCGCCGAACTGACGTAATCCATGATGGAAACGACGATGGCGATGGCGATCATTTGCGTGGAGGCGGCGTTATAGTCCAGCAGGTTGATGTTCTGCACGAGCAAAAAGCCGATGCCGCCGCCGCCGGTGATGCCGATGATGGTGGACATGCGCACGTTGATATCCCAGCGGTACATGGTGTAGGAGATGTAAGGCGGAATGATCTGCGGGATGACGGCGTAAACGATGGTCTGCAAACGGTTCGCGCCCGTGGACTCGATCGCTTCGATGGGACCGGCGAGGATGCTCTCGACCTGTTCGGAATATAACTTGACCAGGCTGGCGATGGTGTGCAAGCCGAGCGCCATCACGCCCGCAAACGGGCCGATGCCCACGAAGATGACGAAGACAATCGCCATGATGACCGCCTCGACCGAGCGCACGGCGTTGACGATGGTGCGCGTGACGTAATAAACGGTCAGGCCGATGGGCAGGGAGGCTTTGGGCTGGTTGAACAGGGCAAGCGCCAGTCCGCCTGCGGCGCCGAGGACGGCGGGCAGGGTCCACACATAGAACGGATCGTCAATCTGATAGAGCCAGTTGAGGAGTTGGGCGCCGCCCACAAAGAGCATTGCGCCCGCAAGCGCCGCAAGGACGGCGTTGACGACGCGCGCCGCTCCAATGGGGAGACGCTCGCTCAGGGTCTGCCCCCAGCGGCCGAGTCCGCTCGAGACGACGCCACCCGCTATCAGGGCGGAGAGAGCCGGAGTCACCGTCCGCAGAATGTCTCCGCTTTGGTAAAGAAAATTCCCGATGAAGCCGAACGAGCCGAGCGGTTCGATCAGCGCCGCGCCGAGATTCATGCCCAGGTTGCCAAACTCCAGCATGGCGTAGATGACGAAGATGAAAACGATGATCGAAACCAGTTGAGACAGCGAGCGCTTGGTCGCGGACTCGTCTTCGCTGCGGGCGAGCGACCAGCGCAAACCCAAAACGCTTAAGCCGAGCGACACAGCAATGCCGGCGAGGTTCAACCAGGCGTTGCCGGAGAATGAGGCGCTCGCTTCGAGCAGGGATTTTCCCGCCTGATAGCCGAGCCAGATGCCGAGGGGCCAGCCCAACAGGTTGAGCGCAATGCTCGCCAGCGGACTGCGGACGTTCTTCATCAGGTTGCGGGCGGCGAAGAAACTGAGCGGGAAGGAAAGCGCCGTGCCGAGCAGCGTGGCGAGGAACGCCATGAACACGGTTTCGATGATTTTGTCCCAGGTATCCTGCGCGCTCTTGCTCCAGCGCGGCACGCCAACATTTTTGTACGCGTATGCGCGCAGGTATTGCGCGTCGGCGCTGTCGCGGTCTTTGGGCAGTTCCACTTCGGCGCTGAAATGTCCCTGCGAGTCGGCTTTGACGCGCGCCTTGGCGAGCGCGAGGGCGCTTTGCGGGTCGTTTTCGGGGACGTATGAGATTAACACTTCGGTGTTGGGCGGGAAGTTATAACCTTCGAGCGCGATGATGTCGCCCGCCTTGCCGCATGAAAGGCTTTCCACATACGCCGCGCCGGATTCTTCCCGCTGGATCTGCGGTTCGACTCCCTCCGGGCAGGGCAGATACAGCGGCGAGTTGACGATCGTTTCGGCGCGGTCGAAGTCGAAGAGGTCGGGGTTGGCGAGCGCGCGCATCACCCGCACGCGGCTCTGCTGGCGGCTTTCCTTGCGGAATTCCGCCAGGCCGACCTTCGTCACCTGAAAGGCGTACGCGATGGTCAGGATGGCGAGGGCGAAGAAAAATCCGTTGCGGAGCGATTTCCACACGGAGGGTTTGGATTCGTTGTGTTTTGAAGTCTGTTCGGTCATGTTGATCACCCCACGCGCTCGGCGTCGCGCCCGTAGATTTCCTTGAATTTTTTGTCGTCAATTTCGCCGGGCAGTCCCTCGAAGACCAGCCTGCCCTGGTTTAATGCGATCACGCGGTCGGCGTATTTATGCACAAGATCAAGGAAGTGCAAACTGCACAGGACGGTCACGCCGTCTTCCTTGTTGATGCTCTCCAGGTGTTTCATGATGCTGTGCGCCAGAACCGGGTCGAGGCTGGCGACCGGCTCGTCGGCGAGGATGATCTCCGGGTCCTGCATGAGCGCGCGCGCGATGCCGACGCGCTGCTGCTGTCCGCCGCTCAATTCGTCGGCGCGGTAATCGGCTTTGTCGGGGATGTCAACCCGCGCGAGGAGCTGATGCGCCTTTTCGATATCCGCTTTGCTGAAGCGATTGAACAAACTCCATGCCGGGTTGGTGTAGCCCAGCCGCCCGGCGAGGACGTTGGTCAGCGCCTTCGAGCGATGGACAAGGTTGAAACTTTGAAAGACCATGCCGATCCGGCGGCGGATGCGGCGCAGTTCCTCCGGCGATGCGGCGGTGACGTCCTGTCCGTTCCAAAAAATTTGCCCGGAGGTCGGTTCGATCAGCCGGTTGATGCAGCGCAGCAGCGTGGATTTGCCTGAACCGCTCAAGCCGATGACCGCCAGGAATTGACCTTTGGGAACGGTGAAGCTGACATCGGTGAGCGCCTGCACGCCTCCTTCGTAGACTTTGGTGATGTTCCTCGCTTCGAGCATTATTCACCTCTTTGGTTTTTTTT
>CAADGT010000068.1 GCA_900696595.1 uncultured Chloroflexota bacterium | reverse complement strand
GGCTTCGCTTTACACGGCGGGGACGATGCTCGATAACCCGGTCGGCGGCTGGTATTGGACGACCCTCGACGCAAAGGCTTTGCCCTTCGTCAACCTGAAAGGCGCGACCCAATTCCGCCTCGGCTTTTTGCTCGATGACGACGACGACCGCAAGGAAGATTATTTGTCGTTCTTCAGCGGTAATTATGGCGTGACGACTGCGCGCCCGGGGTTGACAATCAAGTATTACACGCCGTGAAGTGAAGAATCAATATCTCCCCGCCGCCTGCATCATTTGAAAACTCTGGAAGGCGAGCAGACCGAACAGGAGCGCCATGTAAACGCTGTTGAGGAAGATCAAACCGAAGACGGCGAGCGTCCCGCCGGTGATGACGGAGATCCACAGCGAGGCGCGCAGTCCGTTCCACGGGTCGCGTTGGATGAGGAAGTAGCGGGAGACGTGTCCGCCGTCGAGCGGATAGACGGGCAGCAGGTTGATGATTCCCCAGAAGATATTGACCCACAAGAACGTGACGAAGATGTCGGTCAGGATGCCGTTGAAGGCGGGGATGAAAACGATCGGGAAGGGGATGACTCCGAGGATGGTGGTCAGGACGATCTCTCCGCCGAGGGCTACGCCTACAGCGAGGACAAGGATTGCGAGGGCGAACCCGGCGAACGGTCCCGCCAAAGAGACGAAGATGTGCTGGTTCGGGGTCAGCCCCACGCTGGCGTATCCGCTCCCCCAGGATATAGACTCCGGCACGGTCAAGCCGCCGGTCATGTGCAGGATGATGTGCGAGGGCTGTCCGTACTTGCGAAAGGCGAAGGCGTGACCCAACTCATGCGCGAGGATGGAGATGAAAATAACGCCCACCCAGACGAGGATCATGAGCGGGTTCCGCGAACTGCCGCCGAGCAACAGGGCGATCAACCAGAACAAAGGATGCACGCGCACGGGAAATCCGAAAAGGACGAAGCGCAGGTCGAAGCGGGACGAGGGGGCGGCTTGAAACATATTCTGCGAGTATATCACGCGAAAAAACCGGGGCGCAGTAAAATCGGTTTGAATAACGAAGCGTCGAACCGTCCGATCCCGTCTTTTCCCAGGCGAACAACCTCCCGCATCGCGGCGTCCGCGTCCTCCCTGAGTCGTCGGACATGGATTCCCCGGCAAACATCGCCCCAGCCTTCCATCCACTTCAAACTGCGCCCATAGACCTTGACCGCCCCGTCGTAATTTCCGCGCGCGATGTGCAGGTAGGTCACAGCGATTTGTAAAATCCCCCGGTACAGGTCGCGGATCGCGCCGGATTCCTCGTTCCAGGCAATTTCCAATTCTTCGTGCGCCTCGAAGAAGCGCCTTTGGTTGAATAACCGAATCCCTTCGGCAGCGTTGGGGTGAAGATCGCCGGAACAATCTTGCGGAGATCGCATCATGATGGCAGTATAACATTCCGCAGGCTCAAAGGCGTTTAGGTTTTTTTATGAATGGTACAATTTTTGACGGAGGAAAAATGATTCGCGCCGCTCTCGTTGCCAGCATCTTCGTCTCGACCGCTTCTCTCGCAAGAGGATACTGGATTGCTGGCTATCACGATGCCGCGCGCGCGATCGTCGTCTGCGGCGTCGTCTGGTTCGTCTCTCACTGGCGCAAATGGCGATGGTTTCCGGCGCCTGCGATATTGTGTTGCCTTTTGCTCGCTGCGTTCGGCGTCTGGTTCGGTTTCCACTACGGCTGGATGTTCAGCGGCGCGGCATTTGCGCTCATCGCCTACGATCTGGGCGAGTTTCAATCACAGATCAAGGCGTTGCCCATTCGCGAGGACATTCCCGGACGCGCGCGACGGCGGATTTTACGAATCAGCGTTTCGACAGGTTTGGGGCTTGCTCTTGCCACGCTATTAATGTTGTACAGAGGTCAATTTACGCGCGATTGGGGCTTGTTTCTTATTGTTGTCGCCCTGATCGTTTGCGCTCAGATATTTGCGTGGTTAAAAAGGTGACGGGCGCGGTCGCCCGATTATTGCGCCATGCTTTTCAGCCACCGCTCCAACTCGCGCGGAGATTTGAAATGGAATACCTTCAAGCGCTCGTACCCCGGCGGGGATAGCAACACAGGAAACTCGCGCTTCCTTGCCCAATAGGTTTTGAACAGCCAGTAGATCAGGGAATCGCGCGACCAGAAGCGAAGGAAGCGGCCAAGTGTTTCGCGGTTGCCGTTCCACAATTCCTCCTGACATACAGAACGACGGATTGTGCGCGCAAGCAAACGCCAAAAAACGATGGGCAGGGGGTAATCGAGCCAGATGACGACTTCGGCTTTCGTCCAGATAAGATGGCGCGCTTTGCTATAATTTCCGGCGACCACCCATCCCGGCGACTGAATGGCCGCTTCGACGCGCGCCAGGAACATGTCCGTTTCCGCCTCCTTCCAGTCTGGCTCCCAGTGTAGCGCGTCCAGTTCGATGAAGTCGAGGCGAAGTTTGTTTGCAATGCGCATTGCCAGCGTGGATTTTCCCGACCCGGTCGCGCCGATGATGACAATGCGTTTATAGGGAAAGACGCCCATGGATGGGGATTATAATTTGCGCGGACGCGGTGTGGTAAAACGTTACCCGTGATTCGGAACATGTAACGCGTGCCTTGTAACGCGCAACTTGTAACTCGTAATCCGCGCCCCTCCATCTCCAACCACAAAAGGACTGCCCATGTTCGACCTCCCCGATAACGAAATCCTCCCGCTTTCCAAAGAACACATCTTCTGGACCTGGTCTGCCCAGTCCAAAGTGAATCCCATCCCCGTCAAGCGCGCCCAGGGCGTTTACTTTTGGGATGTGGACGGTAAAAAATATCTTGACTTTAATTCGATGACGATGTGCGTCAATATTGGGCATGGCGACGAGCGCATTATCAGAGCCATGCAGGAGCAGGCGGCGGAATTGCCGTATGCCGCGCCGGGTATGACGACGAAAATCCGCGCGCTGGCGGGCAGGGAAGTGGCTTCCGTTACGCCGGGCGGGAAGTTGAGCAAAGTCCTGTTCACCCTCGGCGGCGCGGACGCGAACGAGAACGCCATCAAACTCGCGCGCGGTTATACGGGGCGGCATAAAATTCTTTCGCGTTATCGTTCGTATCACGGCGCAACGGCTGGGGCGATGGCGGCAACGGGCGACCCAAGGCGTAACGCTTGGGAGCCGAACCTGATGACGGGCGTCGTGCATTTTCTCGACCCGTATCGTTATCGTTCGACATTCCATCGCATGAACCCGAATATCTCAGAGGAGGAGTTTGCGCGGGATTATGTCAATCACCTGGAAGAGATCATTTTGTACGAGGGGCCGGAATCAATTGCGGCGGTTCTGTTGGAATCGGTCACGGGCACGAATGGGATCATCGTCCCGCCGGATGGGTACATGCAGGGGGTGAGGAAACTCTGCGATAAATATGGAATTGTGATGATCTGCGACGAGGTGATGAGCGGCTTCGGGCGTACGGGAAAATGGTTCGCCGTTGAACACTGGGGCGTTGTGCCGGATATGATCACGATGGCGAAGGGACTGACCTCCGCGTATGCGCCGCTGGGGGCCGTGGCGATGAAGCCGGAGATTGCGGCGGCATTCGACGACCAGCCTTTCGAGAGCGGTCTGACTTATACGTCGCATCCCATTTCGCTCGCGGCGGCGGTGGCGAACATCCAAGCCATGAGGGAGGATAAAGTCGTCGAACAGGCGGCAGGCATGGGCGCAGTCCTGAGGCGCATGTTGACCGACCTGGGCGAGGCGCATCTCTCCGTCGGCGAAGTCCGCAGCATCGGCTTGTTCGGCGTCATCGAATTGGTGAAAGATAGAAAGACCAAAGAACCGATGGCGCCGTGGAATGGATCGTCGCCGGAGATGACCGCATTAAGAAAATATTGTCTCGATAACGGTTTGTTTCTTTATACGCACTGGCATACTGTGTTGATTATTCCGCCGTTGATCATCAATGAAGCCGAATTGAAGGAAGGTTTCAATATTTTGAATGAAGCGTTGAAGATCGCCGATAAAAGCGCGTAGATGGCGCGAAGAGGTTTTGCGCCCGTTACGGCGCGGGCGGCGGGATGCGATCCGCGCCGGGCAACAGCGGCATCTCCGCCATGAGATAGACGACTTCATAGGCGATGTCGGCTCCGCACTCCCCGGCGAGCGCTTCAATGCGCCCGTTGCTGTTCGCGTCTTCGCCATAAAGTAAACGGCTCGAAACAAGAAGCATGTCGGCGATCGTCGCCTCCATCCCGGAGTCGAATTTCATTTCCCGTAATTTCAACGCAAGATCGAGCAATTGATTCCCGCGTTCTTCCATGCTCGCAACGCACGCGGCAAGGCTTTGCGTTGCTTCGATGATATTTTTTGTCGCGTCAGGCGCGGCGGCGGCGAATTGCGCATGGCTGAGCGTTTGCGTTAAATATCCCCGCTGAGCGGAATCGCCATTTTGCAACAGACCGAATCCATCCGTCGCGTCGCCAACCTCGCCGTCCCCATTCCAATCCTTATAAAGGTCCGCGTTTCCGCTCCCGACGAGCCCGTTGATGACCTCCTCGGCCGCCTGTCGCAGGGTTTCCTCGTCGCCCTCGTCGAACGCCGTATCGAGTTCCTCGACGGATATGACGATGTTGTCCGCCGCGATCCATAATCCCTGAATGAGCGCGATTCCCCCGGGCGCGCTGCCGATGGCGACCAGCACATGCCGCGCGTGATTCAACGCCAGCGGAGGAAAGATGGACGACGCGACGACGTCTCCGCTCGATTCATTTGGATTGGGATCGTCGTTCGGTTCGAGCGTGATTTCGACCTGGTCGTACAGCCCGAGCAGGTTGCTCCCCTGTGGGTTGACGTACGTCAGCGAGCCGTTCAGCCCTTCGAATTGGATGACGCCCAGGTTGAGCCGCTTTTCCCCGCCCTGCGAGAGGAACCACGCTTCGTAATGCGTTCCCTGCGCCGGGAGCGGAAGCCCGCTGACCGTGACGACCGTCTTATCCATCGGATTGTTGAAATCGAAGAAGGTCGCCTTCCCCACGATTTGATCCTTTTCGATGCGAGGCTGTAAAACGGGCGGGCGCAACATCCAAATTCCGAAAAAGGCGACGATCGCAAACACAAGCAAGCCGCCGACGATAAATGGAAGGCGGGAGGGCGCGTTCGATTGCGGCGGCAGGAGAGGGCGCGCGACAAGCTCGCCGACTTTTTCCGTCCGTTCCGAAATTTTTCCCCCCTCGCTTGCGGCGATGAATTCTTCCGCAAATTCCCCCGCGGATTCAAAACGCTGCGCCGGATCCTTGGCGAGGGCGCGATTGATCACGGCTTGCAGGGCGGGAGAGAGGCCTGCGATGGGCGGCGGCGGCTCGTTCAAGTGTTTCATCAGCACGCCGAAGGTGGATTCGGCGTCGAAAGGCACCGCGCCCGCCAGCATTTCATACAGCACAACGCCGAGCGAGTAAATATCGGTTTTATGATTCACCCTGTCGCCGCGCGCCTGTTCGGGGCTCATGTAAGAGGGCGTGCCGAAGACGGCGCCGGTCGAGGTTTGAGTCGAAGAGTCGAGCAGGCGCACCAGCCCAAAGTCGGTCAGAACCGGTTCCACATCCAAAGGCAGGGATTGACTCTCATCCACATCCGCGCTTTTTGAGCGAAGCAGGATATTGGCGGGTTTGATGTCGCGGTGGACGATGTTCTGACTGTGGGCATGATCCACCGCCGAGGCGATGGAAGCCAGCAGTTTTTTTACGATTTCGAGGGGAAGTTTTTCTCCGCGCGTTTGCAGCGCCTTGAGGTAGCCGCCGAGCGACGCGCCGGAGACCAGCTCCATCACGAGGCAGGGACGCCCGTCCGGCAGGTTGTAATCGTGGATTTGGATGATGTTCGGGTGCGAGAGGCTGGCGATCACCTGCGCCTCGCGCTCGAAACGCCTGCGCGATTCGGGGTCCTCGTCCACATGGTCGCGCATGATCTTGACCGCCACATCGCGTTCGAGCGTGGCGTGCCTGCCGAGATAGACCTCCGCCATTCCGCCGCGCGCGATGAGATTCCCGATGACGACGTTGCCGACGGTTCTTCCGCTCCACGATGACATGCGCCGGATTATAACCGACATAAAAAAACCTCCGAGGTTTTCGATAACCTCGGAGGTTCGTCGCATTGCCTGTTTCGACCTACTCGTTTTCCACACTTACCAGTACTGCGCGGACGACGCGACGGAAGAAGTATGTGTCGCTGGAGGGTAGATATAACTGGCAGGTAATCAGCGTCAGATACGACTCTTCCTCAAGGTCTTCGAACGCAAAGCCGGTGGTGTAAGGGCGCGAGAGCCGCGAATTTGTGACTTCGAAGGTGTATTTCTCGCCGTACAGGTGGACGATGATCTGGTCGCCGTATTTGAGTTTTCTCAGGTTCGCAAAGGGACCGTCCAGCCCGTCGGCGTTGACGACGTGAGCCGTCATGACCGAGTTGCCTTCCCAGGTTGGGAAGGCTGTGCCGTTCAGCCAGCCGACATTATTTGCAAGCCATGTCACATCCCATTCGCCTTCTGCGGATTGCGGAACGCCGACGATGGGGGTTTTCACTCCAAGAGCCGGGATTTCGATCCACAGGTTGCCGAGGTCCGCGTAAGCGAGTTTAACGGGCTGTTCCGGCAGGAGCGTGACGCGGTTTGGAGCGAAGCCCGTGGCGGGCAGGGCGGAGACATTGCTTGAAGAGATCTTATCGCTGTCTCTGTCTCCGCCTCCATCGCCGCCCGTGGTTGGAGGCGGCACAAGTTGGAAGTTGCGGACGAAGTCGGTGGCGTTTGCGATTCCATTCCCGGCAAGGGCAAGCAGGGGATTGTTCGCCTGCACGATGGATGTTGTGCCGCAGATATAAAGGCGGTAATAGCCCACCGTGGTCAGCGGCGCGCTGAGGTTGAGGGTGGCGATGAATGGGCCTAAACCGCCGCCGTTGTTGTAGTTTGCCGATATAACCGGAATCGGGATGTCCGGCGCGACCACGCCGCCGACGCAGCCCAAAGTATTGAACACCCCGGTCGTGGAATAGAGGAGGCGGTAGTTGGCGGGGTTGGTGACGTCGTCCGCATTCATATCGCCAGCCGGGTCGTAGACGTCCTTGTTGAACTGCGCGATCAATTGGCTGATGGAAAGAGCGGTCGAAATCGTTTCGCCCTCAGCCACATTCCCATCGCCCGTATCCGGGGTTGAGTTAATGAGCGGGACTTGAAGCAAGGCGGCGTCTATCACGATGCCTTTATTGTCGCCCAGCGACCCTGGGGCGCCCGGCGTTGGAAGAGAGAGATTCGCGTCGTTGAGAGCGACATCCCGGATCGTGCCGCCGTTAAGCGCAAGCGAACCCGCGGCGACATAATCCAGGTCCGGCGTGACGTCGCCGGTCACAACGGTGTAGGTGAACGTCAGGGTGTTTGTGCCGCTGCCCGACAAATAGTTTGCGATTCCATCAACTGCGCCCAGTTCGAGCGTAAGTTGCGGTACGCCGGTTACATTCACGGTCTCGCTAAAGACCACCTCGATCAGGATGACCGCGCCGGGGAAGTAGGTTCCGTCCGGTGTGGGCGAAGTTACGTTTATCACTGTGGGACCGCCGGTGTCTATGATGAAGTCCGGGTCGCCGATGGCAAAAGGCGTCCATGGGCTTGCGGCGCCGCCGCTGTCAACAAAGCGATATTGCCACATGTATGAATCGGAGGGGAAGGGACCGCATGGTCCCGTATTTGCTTCGACGCCGCTGTTGGCAAAGGGGCTTGTGCAAGTTGCCGTGTTGGAAAAAGCCCCTGAGGTCGGCGCGACTTCCACCTCAAGGGTATATTGGTCGCCCTCGATATCCGTTGCAGTTCCTCTAAAGACCGCCTGGGTTTCGTTGGTCGTCCCGCCTTGGGGAATGAGAGTCACCGCATCCGTCCTGTATTGATTGGGGGCGGCGGTTTCGCCCGGCGCATCGTTGACCGGGGTGATGTTAATCGTCATGGTGTAGCTGGCGGCGCTATATAACGCGCCGTCGTACACCTCAAAATCGAAGGTTGCGTAAGCGGCGCCGTTTGCGTTTGATGCGGGGGCGAAGGTCAGCGTTGTAACATTGGCGCAGGTTCCGTTAAGCGGCACGTCCACGCCGAGGCATTGGAGAGTCCCGGCAGTTTCGAGCGCGGTCACGCGGATGCCGGAGAACGGATCGCCGTCAACGTCCGCATAAGGGGGCGCGGTCAGCGTTGTGAAATCGGCGACCGTGAACGTGTAAGTCGTGTCCTCGTTTGCGGTTACGGAGCCGTCGCCGCCCGTGGGCGCGGAATTGGACGCTTCATAGGAGCCGATCTCGCAATTGACGCCCACGGGGCGGGCGACGCCGTTTTGCGATTGATTGTTTGTCGAGGCGGCATTTGCGCAAATTGCATTGTTCCCTGCGTTAAGCGCCGGGCTGCCCGCGTTAAGCGGGAAGTAAGGCGGCGAACCGGCAAGCGCGCCCAGCAGCGGATCGCTGTTCGCAAACCCCCCTCCGCAGTCTCCGGAAGAGAATGAGATATTGTTCCCGCCGTCGGTTATGACTCCGCCGCAGTTGCCCGCCGCGCCGTTTTCCGTCCCGCCGCTCAGGATAGTGTTGGCGACTGTCAACGTTCCGGCATTCTGGAAAAGAATCCCGCCGTCGGCTGCGCCCGTCCCGGTATCGTTCGCGCTGTTCCCGGAGAAGGTGGCGTTATGAATTATGGCATTATCGTTCGACCAGACCGCGCCGCCCTGGGCGTTGCCGCCCGCCGCGCCCGTCTCGCTGACGGAGTTCCCCGAAAACGTCGTGTTTGCCAGGATGAAATTTGTCCCGGCGTTGGCAATAGCCCCGCCGCGCGCGTTATTGTTAGCAGTATTGGTGACGCTGTTGCCGATGAAAGTTGACAGCCGAATGACGGTTCCATCCGCCGCGGCGGTATTTGAGATCGCGCCCCCATCCGTGTTGCCCGCGACGCCGGAGATGGAATTGTTTTGGAACAGGCTGTTCGAGATGACGGCTGGATTGCTCTGGTTGACGATTGCGCCGCCGTCGTCCTGCGCCGCGTTGCCTGTGAAAGCGCTATTGCTCACATTAAGGCTGGCGAGCGCGCTGGCGATAAACATTGCGCCGGCGTTGAGCGCCGAATTGTTCAGGAAGTTCGAATTAGAAACGGAGAAGGGGGAATTGCCGTTGTGATAGACGGCGCCCCCGCCGCCGCCCGCCGTATTGTTGGAGAAGTTTACCCCGCTGGTATTGCCGATCGTGAGCGCGCCTCCCGCGCCGACGGCAATACCGCCGCCGTTTCCGCTGGCGCTGTTGCCGGTAAACCCGCCGCCGTTGAGTTCCAATGTTCCAGCAAGAAGATAGACGCCCCCGCCGTCGTCAATTGTGGCGCTGTTCTGGTTGGTGAAATTGGTGTTGTCCACGTTGACGACGCCGGTCGCGCTTACAATAAAAATCGCGCCGCCGTCGCCAAGACCGGTGGAAAAATTCCCATTAAAAGCGCTGCCTGAAATGCTCAGGCTGTTCGTGGTGTGCCAGATGGCGCCGCCGTTGGCGACCGCCGAATTGTTCGTGAAGGTGGAATTGGCGAGCGTAAAATTGCCGCCGCTGCGAATGGCGCCGGCATTCCCAATAATCGCCGTGTTATTTGTAAACGTGGAGTTCGAGACTGTAAACGTACCGGCTGCGGTCGTATAAAAGAGCGCGCCGCCATAGGAGCCGGAATTGCCGGTGAACGTTCCGGTGACGGTCAGATCGCCCGCGTCGTTTGAGATCGCCCCGCCGTTGCCGGATGAAGAGTTGTTAATAAAAGAAACGGAGGCGGTGTTTCCAACCGTAAGCGAACCGCCGTCCTGAAAGATCGCCCCGCCATCCCCGTTGGTTGTGTGGTTGCCCGTAAAGTTTCCGCCGTTGATTTCCAACGTTCCAGCCAGGAGATGCAGCGCCGCCCCGTTGTCAATGGCGGCGTTGTTCTGATTTGTGAACACGCTATTTAAAATTGTCATTGTGCCGACGCCATTGGCGATATAAACCGCCCCGCCGTCGTTCTGGGTATAGTTGCCGTCGAAGACGCTGTTGGAGATGGCTAGCGTCCCGTTGGTATGATAAACGGCGCCGCCGTTATTAACAGGGTTTGTGATGGTTCGATTGGCGTTGAACGTGGAAGAACTCACTGTAAGCCCGACCCCGCCCGCATATAGGATCGCGCCGCCGTTCCCGTTGACCTGCCCGTTCGACAAAGTAATATTTTGAACGGCGAACGCCCCGCCGGTCACGTTGAAAATTCGGAACGCGCCGCCGCCGTCCACCGTCACTGTGCCGCCGCCGTCTATGGTCAATCCGTCAACGTCGGTAATGTTTGGCAGGGCGGCTATTGCGACGGTGATGGTCCCGACCGCCCCGGAAAATACGATGGTGTCTGCGCCCGTTCCCGCGCCGCAGTCCGGATTCACCGCCGCGTCGTTGTTTGCGTTGATGATCGCCTCCCGCAGCGAGCATTGCCCATCAATCGCAACCGCCCCGCCCGCATTGGTGGTTACGGTCAACGTGGCCGCCCGCGCCTGTCGGACCGGCGCCAACGACACCGCTATGATCGCGATTAAACTTGCGGAAAGTAACTTCTGAAAAAACGGGTTTTTCATCAATGCGTCCTTGCCTTTTGGGCGGTGGATGGGCGCGTCCTCTTTCAAGGGCGGGTTCGATCTTGCCGCCGCTTTATGAAGCCGCTCAACCATGAGTTATTCTTGTTGAAATCGTTGGAATGTGTTTCATTTCAAGGGAAATCGTCCCGAAGATCGTTACGAAAACGAAAAAAACCTCTCGTGAAGACCTTTGGGGCGTTTTTCCTGATACCTCATTCGAAATGCGCCCAGACCGTTGAAATATTCACACTCATTGCGCCGGATTTTCGTTGCGGTCGGCTCGCGGCAACCCGCTTCGCGCTCCTATTACGGCGGCTCCGGCTGCCTTTCACTTCTGCAAGGAATTGGGAGGATTTTAATTTAAACTTGGAAGATGTCAAGCGACGATTATCGAAATTCGCCAGATAATATGTTTTTACAATCTATGCGGGACACAACTGCCGCGCCTACGGTCTTGTCGCGCAGTTTATATCCCGTCATAATTTGATTGATACAATTCACAGAAGAGGAATCAGTATTGCTTATGACACTCGAATCGCGTATAGGCGACGTAATGAACCAAAAACGCCTCACCCTCGCCGCCGCCGAATCCTGCACCGGCGGACTCGTGTCCAGCCGCATCACGGATGTCCCCGGCTCATCCGCATATTTTCTGGGCGGGGTTGTGGCGTACTCTTATGAAGCCAAAGCCTCCCTGCTTGGCGTTTCGTGGGATACGTTGAACAAATACGGCGCAGTTTCGCGCGAAACAGTGATCGAGATGGCGCGCGGCGCGAGAAAACTTTTCAACGCCGATATCGCCGTCAGCATAAGCGGCATAGCGGGACCCGGCGGCGGGACGGACGCCAAACCCGTAGGGACGGTCTGGGTCGGGCTGTCCGCTTCGGGCGGGGAAGAGGCGCGGCATTTCGTCTGGGAAGGCGATCGGATTCTCAATAAACAACTTTCAAGCGAAGCCGCGATGCAATTCATCCTCGATTATCTTGAAGGAAAGCTCGAATGAAAATCGTCGTCATGATTTCGGCGAACGCCGAATGGAAGGCGGCGAAGAAAATTTTTTCGCGGCTCGAAATTCATTCATCCCCGTACGGCGAAACCGCGCATTTGAATCTCGGGGGCTTCGACCTCAAACTCTTTCACAGCGGCTGGGGCAAGATCGCCTCGGCGGGCGCGGTTCAATATGCGATCGATCACGACCGCCCCGATCTGATCGTCAACCTCGGTTCCTGCGGCGGCTTTGAAGGCGCGATCAACCTGGGCGATATCGTCCTCGTCGAGCGGACTTTCATCTACGACATCGTCGAACTCATGGGCGATTACGACTTCGTGGAATATTACGCCTCGACCCTCGACCTGGGCTGGGTCGCCGAACCCTATCCTTTTCCCGTCCGAAAGGGAATCCTCGCCTCCGCCGACAGCGACCTGCCGCCCGCAAGAATCGCTTATCTCAAATCGCAGGGAGCCATCGCCGGCGATTGGGAATCCGGCGCGCTTGCCTGGGTGGCGAAGAAAAACGCCGCGCGGTTGTTGATCCTGCGCGGCGTGACCGACCTGGTGAACGAGGATACGGGCGAAGCCTATGACAATCTCGCGCTGTTCGAAGAACGGACGGAAGGCGTCATGCGGACGCTCTTCGATCAACTGCCCGGCTGGTTGGAGCGGGTGAGAATATAGTTATTTCCAATTCACCAGCGCGTCGAGCGCCTTCAAATTTTTCTCGAAGTCGGTGTATTTGTGCGTGGAAAGTTCCATGTCCACAGCGGTGATGCCGAGTTCGACGGCGTAATCGGCGAGCGTGCCGGTGTAGACGCAGCCGGTGTCAATGGGCGGGTAGGGGTATCCGGTTGACTTGGCGAGCGACTTGGCGAATTTCTTCGAGTCCGCCTCCCAGGGTTCGCCGCCGGGGAAGACTCCCAGCGCCGCGCTGTGATAACTGATGAGGGTTTCGATCTGGTGCGATTGCAGGAAGTACATTACCGCGCGCGTTTCCGGTTCGGAGCCGGGAGTCAGCCCGCCGGTGGTGGGGGTCAGCGTCCAGCATCCGTCGCGGTCCCAGGTCTTTGCCCAATTGGCGGGGAAGTTGCGGTTCAAATCCACGCCGTTGTCGTTGACGCGCCCATCTATGCCGTGGTCGCGCGCGTCGCCGTCGGGGTTCAAGTTCCGTAAGATGTAGAGCGTCACATCGTCCGGGACGATCTCGGGGTTGGCGAAGATATGCTGGATCAATTCGTCCGCCAGGGCGATGGTGTTCCATTCATAGCCGCCGTGAATTCCGGCCACGATCATCTTTTCGCGCTCGCCGCGCCCGAAGATATAAACCTGGATGGGCCTGCCGGATACGGAGTATCCAATCGTCGCAATGCTGGCGCGTCCCTGCGCCGAAGCGGGCAGGACAAACGGGGTGGGCGATTGCGCGACGATCAGCGTCGCGCGCGGCTTCGGCGTGATGGTTGGCAGCACAAGCGCGACCGGGAGCGGCGTGTAGGTGGCGGGCATCGTCGCCGTAAAGACGACCCGCGGTTCCTGGGTGGCGGCGCGGGCGGGTTGCAGCGCCCAATATGCGACGAACACCAGCGCGAGCGCGAACAAGCCGATGATATTCAACCCCCAGGCGAGGATGACCAGCGGGGTATCGTTCTTTTTGCGCGGCTTGAGTTTCGCCATTATTTCATTTCCTCGAGCGTCGTCCTCAGCCAGTTCAAGGCGAGGTTCACGCTCCAGCGCGCGAGGCTGCCCGGCGGTCCGCCGTATGTGATGCGGTGAGTCTTTTCGCCCGTGGGCGCGATCATGACCATATCGGCGGCGCGTTCATCCAGGTGGACGGCGACGCCGAGGGCGATGTCTGCATGTGAGTCGGCTTGGGCGGCGCGCAAGGCTTGGGTCAACGAATCAAGCGTCGGATTGGGCAATGAAGCGGTAGGGGAAACGCGAAGCGCGCGAAGGAGCAGGCTGTCGAGTCCGCTTTCGATGGCGGTCAACTTCCAGCCGCGTTTTTCCAATAAGCCCAGGACGACGTTTTCGAGTCTGTCGTCGTCCGCGCCGAAGATGAAGGCGCCGAGCCGCTCGCGCACCTGCGACTCGATTTTGGCGATCATCTCATCCGCTTCGTTTTCGCTCGTCGCTTTCGCCGCGATGCGAACGTCCACCACGCCGGTGTGCGCCGCGAGCCCGACGGTGGGGTTGCTGAGCGTTTCGAGGTCGGCGATCTTTTCGTCTATCGTTCCCTCGCCGAGACCGGAGCAATGCAACACGCGCACTTTGATGACATCATGCAGCCCGAATCTTTTTTGCAAATACGGAATGACCGACTCGCGCAGGATGTGTTCCATTTCGGCTGGCACGCCGGGCAAAGATATAACCGCGTTTTTTTCGGTCTCGAAAATAAAGGAGGGGGCGGTGCCGACGGGATTGCGCAACCCAATGGCGCCCCTTGGAACATAAGCCTGCCGTTTTTGATTCTCGGAAGGTTTGCGTCCGTAACGCGAGATGGTTTCGACGACCTGTTCCCAAAGGTCTTCGCGGAATTCGGTCTCGACGCCGACGGCTTTTGCGACCGCCTCGCGCGTCGGGTCGTCCACTGTGGGACCCAGCCCGCCGGTGGTGATGACGATGTTTGCGCGTTCCATCGAGTTGTGAATCGCGCGGGCGATTCTTTCCACGTTATCGCCGATGGTGACGGTGCGATGCAGGTCCACGCCCAGGCCGCGCAGGGTCAGGGCGATGTGGCGCGTGTTCGTGTCCACGATCTCGCCGAGCAATATTTCGGTGCCGATGGTGATGATTTCTGCGGAGGTCATAGATATAATTCGTGAACCTGACGCCTCCCCCAGTATGTTCTCTTATTCCTCTAAATTGATATATGGTACAAGTCTCTCTCCATGAACGGCTTTGCGACCGGTTTCAGCGCGTTTGGGGTCTTGCGACCGAGCAAATCCTCCAGGAAGAATTTCAGTCCGATGTAATTTGCCCACGTGGATTTATCGAACTGAACCAGGATGTCAACATCGCTTTTTCCGCGCATTTTGTTTCTCGCGGCAGAGCCGAACACCGCCAATGACTTGACGCCATAACGCTTGAGGGCGCGGCGATTGTTTTTGATTTTGGCAATGACCTGCTCGCGGGTGGTGATCGGCATGGGAAAATTATACACCAGCAGGAGATGACGAGATTTTACACTGCATTACCCCTTTACCAATCCATCCGTTGACCGATTCCCATTTTATCAGCATTCTTCAACGCCAATTGCGCGGCGATGGCGTCCTGCGCTGCCACGCCGACAGATTTGAAGAATGTGATCTCGCTTTCCGATTCTCTGCCGGGATTTTTGCCGAGAACGACCTCGCCCAATTCCGCGCGGATGTGCGACTGGGAGATCAGTCCATTTTTCATCGGCTGGATCAAATCTCCGGCTTCTTCCAAAACTGCGGAGCGCGAATCTGCGAAGACTTTGGCGCGCTTCACGGTTTCCGGCGGGATTTCGACCATGTCGGGCGTGTAGGCTCCGATGGCGGAGATGTGCGTCCCGGGCTTGAGGTCTGCATTAGAAAAGACGGGCGTAATCGAAGTGGTGGCTGTGCAGATAATGTCTGCGGCGTGGACGGCGGCTTGGGGCGAGGAAGCCGGCTTGAGGTCGGCGGGAATCGGGCCTTTTCCCGCCATTTCTTTGGCGAAGGCTTCGGCGCGTTCCGGGTTTGAATCGTAAATCCAGGCCTTCTCGATCTTGCGGACGGAGCAAGCCGCTTCGAGTTGAGTCCGTCCCTGGGCGCCCGCGCCGAATATCGCTACAGTCTTGCTGTCTTTGCGCGCGAGCAGGTCAATCGCCGCGCCGCTTCCCGCGCCGGTGCGAATGGCTGTGAGCGCCGCCCCTTCCAGCATGGCAGAGACCTTGCCCGTCGCCGCGTCGAAGGCGACGACCGCCGCCTGGATGTAGGGCAACCCGCGCGCGGGGTTGTTCGGAAAGATGGAAACGATTTTCACTGCAAGCGCGTCCGCTTCGCCGGACTGGACGTAGGCGGGCATGAAGAGCGCGAGCGCGTCGTGGTTTGCGATGGGCAAACGAGTCCGCAGCGGGACCTCCGCCCTCCCGTCCGAAAGGGAGGCGTAGGCTTGTTTCATGGCTTCGATGGTTTCTTTCATTGGCAGGGCTTTGCGGACGTCGTTCGCTGAAAGAATTAGCATTTTGTCTCCTATTGCGCGGCGGTTGTCTTTTAAATTTCGTTTGGTCTGATTACCTTACACTCTTAAAATCAGGACGCAGACGAGCGCGAAAAACGCGGATACAAGGCATTGTTTCGGGCGTTTTGCCAAAAAAATCTGCGTTCATCCGCGTTTTCCGCGTCCTAAAAACAAAGTGTAAGGTAATCAATCGTTTGGTATAATTTTTATCGGGTTAAAAATCCAGGTTGCAGTCCCTCATTCTAATGGAGAATGGTGTGAAATCAAAGTATCGTCGAGAATTGTTTTTCGCGATAGTTTTCGGCTTTTTCGCAGTGTCTGCATGTTCGTCGTTGGATGAAACTGCGACTTCCGCCGCGTCGCCGTCGCCGACCTCCACAAGCGTCTGGACTGCCTTGCTCGAAGCGACACCTTTTGCATATCTCGCACCTTTGCCGGAGCCGGTCCAAAGCGCGATTGACGGTTTGTATGTCAAACTGGATCAGTCCCGCCCGCAATGGTGGAAGTGCCTGCGCTGCGCCGATTATCGCCCGGCGGGCGGGCTTTGGCGCTTGCAGTTCGATAAAGGCGTGATGCGCGTCTTTTACGATGTCACGGGTTGGCGCAGTATCGCTTCTTATTCGGTTGACGGCGACAGGATTCGCATCTTCAACGATCCGTATTGCCCGGAGTATGTGGGCGAGTATCGTTGGAGCGTTTCCGGGGAAGGGCTGAATCTTGAAGTCGTGAACGATCCGTGCGCTTTCGACCTGCGCGCGAAGAACCTCGGCAGACAATCATGGAATTCCTGCGCCGTTGCGAAGGCTCCCGGTTGCGCGGATATCGAACGCGGCGAGACTTCCATCATCTCTGAAAATATTTCTGAGGATGTGGCTGTGTACGGCGGCGACAGCCGCTTCTTCGCCTCGCCCGCGGACTTGTACGCTCACGCCAACGCCGGCGACATGCCTCCGCCGGAGGGGATTCAAATCTCGTACGCCGATGAAGCCATTCCGTACGGTTTGCACCGTGTCTTGTGGTGGAATGGGACGTGGATCGAAGCGTCTGTAAACGACGAATCGTTCACCGCCATGGGAGTCCAGATCCTGGGCGAGCAGACCATCGGCTGGGCGCGCGTCCTTTTCGATGGAGAAGAGGTTTGGCGCGGCGATACTGCGGCGATCTGGGAGAAATTGGGCAGGCACGGCGGGTACATCCAAATCTCGGGATTCGAGCCGGGCGCCCACGTCATCCGTGTGGAGGCGTTGGGTTTCGATTACCGCCCTGTCACTGTGGCCAGTTTCGGGTTCAGTCGTGAGAATGCGGTTCAGCCTTGAAAACAACTCGGCCGCCGACTGAGTCTGGAGGTTGCGAGCGGTTGAAATAAATCAAAAGAGGCGCGGAAGCCAAAATGACTTCCGCGCCTCTTTGTTTCGAACGGAATTATTCCATTCCAAGATAAGCCTTCTGCACGGTGGGGTCGGCTTTTAGTTTTTCCGCCGTGTCGCTTAGCACGATCTGCCCGGTTTGCATCACATATCCGCGGCTGGCGATCCCCAGCGCCATCAGCGCGTTTTGCTCGACGAGCAGGATGGTCGTGCCTTCCTTGTTGATCTGCTGGATAATGTCGAAGATCAGTTCGACCAGCACGGGCGCAAGACCCATCGAAGGCTCGTCCATGAGCAGGACGCTTGGGTTTGCCATGAGGGCGCGCCCTGTGGCGAGCATTTGCTGTTCGCCGCCGGAGAGCGTGCCGGATACTTGCGTGCGGCGCTCCTTCAGGCGCGGAAATAGCGAGAACACTCTTTCCATGTTGCGGTTGATCTCGGCGGTATCTTTGCGGCTGTAGGCTCCCATTTCCAGGTTTTCGGTGACGGTCAGGCGGGCGAACACGCCGCGCCCTTCGGGAACCATCGAGATGCCTTTATAAACCACTTCATGCGCCTTGTACTTCGAGAGATCTTCGCCGTTCAGTCGGATCGTCCCTTCGCGCGGGGTGAGCAAACCTGAGATCGTCCGCAGGGTGGTGGTCTTTCCGGCGCCGTTCCCGCCGATCAGGGTGACAATCTCGCCTTTTTCGATGTGAAGCGAAATTCCCTTAAGGGCGTGGATGTTGCCGTAGTAGGTGTGGATATTTTCAATGCTGAGTAAGGACATCGTAGCCTGCCTGCTAGTGGGGTTTGCCCGGTTTCCCGGTTGCGGCCGCCATGCCTTCCGTGGCGGCGCCGCGTCCGAGATATGCTTCGATCACGCGCGGGTTGGACTGAATGTCCTTTGGCGTGCCTTCCGCGATCTTTTCGCCGAAATCCAGCACAGTCACCTGTTCGCTGATTCCCATCACCAGGCGCATATCGTGTTCGATGAGCATGATGGTGATTCCGAAACTGTCGCGCAGGTTGCGGATGAAGTGCATCATCTCGACGGTTTCGTTTGGATTCATGCCCGCTGTAGGCTCGTCGAGAAGGAGCAATCCCGGCTTGCTTGCCAGGGCGCGGGCAATCTCCAGTCTGCGTTGAGCGCCGTAGGGCAGGTTGCGCGCAATCTGGTCGCCCAAGCCTGTCAGCCCGACAAAACGAATGAGTTTGATCGCTTCTTCGTGCGCCGCCTTTTCATCGTTATGGTAACGCGGCGTGTGGAAGACGGCGTCCAGCCAGTTGGTTTTCAGGTGAGGTTCGTATCCGACCATGACGTTTTCGATGGCGGTCAGGTTGGAAAACAGGCGGATGTTTTGGTATGTGCGCGAGACGCCCATTTGCGTCACCTGATCCGAGCGCAAGCCGTCAATGCGGTTGCCGCGGAAATGAATCGCGCCCATCTCCGGGGTGTAGAACCCGGTGACGCAGTTGAAGAAGGTCGTCTTGCCCGCGCCGTTCGGTCCGATAATGCTCGAGATGGACTGGTCGGGGATTTTTATCGAGAGATTATTGACCGCGGTCAAACCGCCGAATTGCTTGGTAACGCCGGTGGCAGTGAGGATGTCTGTCATGCCGCGCCTCCCTCTGCCTGGGGTTCGGCATTCTCCGCATGAAGTTCGCGTTTATGCGTCGCTTCGGGCCAGAACCCTTCGGGACGCACCTGCATCATCACTACCAAAAGCGCGCCGTAGATCAACAGGCGATATTCGGCGAACTCGCGGAGCAGTTCGGGCATGCCGGCCAGCAGAAGCGCGCCGACGAACACGCCGGGGATGCTCCCCATGCCGCCGACGATGATCAGCGCCAGCACGTTGATCGAGATCAGGAGCGCAAAACTGTGCGGGTAGATCGTTCCCAGTTTGATGGCAAGGATGGAGCCGCTCAACCCGGAGAAAGCCGCGCCCGTGGCGAAGGCAAGCAGTTTCGTGGCGACCAGGTTGATGCCCATGGCTTGCGCCACGTCTTCGTCTTCGCGCAGGGCTTTCCACGAACGCCCGAGGCGCGAATCCCGCAGGCGCGAACTGATGAATAACGCCAGTAAACACCCGGCTACGATAAGATAATACAGCGTTTGCGGCGTCTTGATGATCACATCCAGAAAACCCGGCGGCGGAATGTTGACGATGCCCTGCGAACCGCCAATGTGAGGTTTCAGGAAATCGGAAAGCGCGAGGATGCGGATGATTTCGCCGAAGCCGAGCGTTACGATGGCAAGGTAATCGCCGCGCATATTGAGCACAGGCACGCCCAACGCCACCCCCGCCAACACGGCGAGCGCAACGCCTATCGGCAGGGCGAGCCAGAAATTCCAACCAAGATTTAAAGTCAATTCGCCCGAAAGGTTCGTCAGAACGCCCACCGTGTAGGCCCCGACCGCGTAAAAAGCGACATAACCGAGATCGAGCAAGCCCGCGAACCCAACCACGATATTTAAACCGAGCCCCATCAGGATGAACAACCCGGTCACATTCACTACTTCGGTGAGATACAAACCGAGTACGACGGGCAGATAGATCAGCGCGAGGAAGAGCAATCCATACCCAAGCCAGCGGAACGACTTGCGGCTGCTTTGGGGTAGTTTTTCGAATCCTGCGCTTATTTTCGACGCATTCCCGGTCCAAAGGTAGTTTCCGGCGGCAACCACAACGAAAACAAGGATGGCGCCAGCCAGGGAAAGCCCTTTTTCCGTGCCTTTGCCGAACATCCATTCGACCGCCTTGCTGGCGCCTTCGAAATTGGCGAGGCTGACCTGGATGATCTCCTGAAGCAAGCCCAACAGCGCTGCGATTCCCAAACCGAGGGATATCGCCCTGCGGATATTTTCCGGGAGGATCTGGATCACGCCTCCCAACCCCCCGACGGCGGCGCCCAGCCCGATGAGCATGAACAACCCGTTGGGGATTCCCTTTTCAAAAGTCAGGTGTTTTACAAGAGTCGGGGAGGCGTTGACGAGAATATCCCGTATGTTGTATTTGTCCACGATCCAGACGAGGATGCTCATCACCGCGCCGAAGATCGTCCCGGCGACGATGCTGCCGACGACGCTGGACGCATTGCTGGCGGCGGCGCGGGCGGCAAAAAGCCCTGTAACCAGCATGGTCAGTGAAAGTATCGTCCAGCCCATGGTGAGCGTGCCTGCAATGATGTCGCGCTTGTTGAATTCCTCCACCATGCCCACCATCGCGATCAGGACGCCCACTGCCCCGCCTATCAAACCAATCTGGAGGGTTTTTTTCCAATCGAACGTGTTTTGTTGTTGTATCGAAGACATCGCGACTCCAACTTAGGCTTTTGTCTTGCTCAACCGCTCGCCCAGAATGCCGGTCGGACGGAAGATCAACACCATGACCAGCATGGTAAATGCGATCACATCCTTGAGCTGGTAAGGCGCCGGAATGCCAAGCCCGTCCAGGAAGAGGGTCGGACCGAGCGATTCAAAAATGCCGAGGAACAAACCGCCGAGCATGGCGCCGGCCGGGTTGCCGATGCCGCCCAGTACAGCGGCGGTAAAGGCTTTTATCCCCGGAATGAATCCCATGTAAAACGTGACGATGCGGAACATGAAGCAATACAACACGCCCGCCGCGCCCGCCAGAGCCGCCCCGAGCGCAAAGGTGTTGACGATGATCTTGTCCACGTCTATGCCCATCAGCGCCGCAACAGCCTTGTCTTCCGAAACCGCCCGCATGGCTTTGCCCGTCTTCGTATATTGCACGAAGAGAACCAGGAGCGCCATCATTAACGCGGCGGCGAGTATGACGACGATCTGGATCTTCTGGATTTGAAAGTCGCCCGAGATCGGCACCGTCCCCTTGATGATCTCGATTTCCGGGTACGCCCGGTTGTGAGTTCCGAAGAGCCCGCGAAAGACATATTGTAAAAAGAAAGACGCGCCGATCGCCGTGATCAGCGGCACAAGGCGGGGCGCGCCGCGCAGGGGGCGATAAGCGATTCGCTCCAGCAGGACGGCAAGGACGGTTGAAGTCGTCATTGCCACAAAAAAGGTGATCAGGATTCCAAGCAGGGGATTCTCCTGCATGAAACCGGATTTTTGCATACTGCTCGCGGCGAAATAACCGATGAACGCGCCGCTCATAAAAATTTCACTGTGGGCAAAATTGATCATGCGCAGAATGCCATACACCAGCGTGTACCCCAGCGCGATCAGGGCGTACACGCTCCCCTGCGCCAGACCGAAGACAGCCAGATCGAACCACTGCACCGCCGTGTACTTTTCCTCTTGAAGGGTTAGAAACGAGCCAACGACGATCAGTAAAAGCAAAGCCGCCCCGACCACCCACATGAAGACATCTGTGAAATTGATCTTTTTGATTCGGTAGGATTGCATTTCAAATTCCTTCGCAGGGGGAGATTGGAATAAGCCAGACCGCGCCGGTTGCGGTCTGGCTCGATAGCCCAAATTCAACTCGCCGGCTGGGCGTTATACCGAACTACGGCTGCCAGAGGACCGGGGGAGGCCAGGCGCCGTTGACTTCCGCATCGGAGAGCTGGAAGACACCCAGCGCTTCGCCGGTGGCGCAGTCGCCATTTTCGTCGCAGGAGAGGGTGCCAGTCAAACCGGCAAACCCTTTGACAGCGTAGATCGCGTCGCGCAGAGCCTGGCGGCCGATATGCACGGTGCCGTCGGCATCCACGACCGCCACTTCTTCAATGGCGTTCAGGAGGATGTTGGTGGCGTCGTACGCATGAGCGTGGAAGCCGGACGGGGGAACGCCGCCGATCTGATCGGCCCACTTCTGCAAGAAGGCTTTGTACGCTTCGTTGTTCACGTCAACATACGGGCCCGAGAGGTACATGCCGGAAGCGGCAGAGCCGGTGGCTTCGGGGAAGGTGTCCGCAAAGAGACCGTCAGCGCCCATCAACAACACGTTTTCCAAACCGGCCACTTCCTTGGACTGAGCCGCGATCAGGTTGCCTTCGGGCTCGAAGATCGGGAAGTAGATCAATTCCGGGGCGCCGGCGGCGATGCTGGTCAGAACGGGCTTCATGTCGGTGTCGCCGACGTTGACCGCTTCCTGGGCGGTCACTTCGCCGCCGAGTTCCGCGAACACTTCGGCGAACACGCGCTGCAGGGATTCAGCGTAGGGGGAGCCGTCATGAATGGTGGCGACTTTCTTCAAACCGAGTTCATTGTAGGCGAATTCCGCCGCAATGCGACCCTGGAACAGGTCGTTGTGCGCGGTGCGGAAGTAACCGGGGTGATGGTCGGAGTGAGTCGGGTCGGTCAGGTCGGGGTTGGTGTTGGACGGGGAGATCATCACCATGCCAGCCTGCGAAATCAACGGCATTGCCGCGCGAGCTTCGCTGGAGCAGTTGGTGCCGATCACACCGATGATGGTCGCGTCGGCGGAGATCTTGGTGCCGGCCGCCTGGCCGCCTTCGGCGTTACAGAGCGTGTCTTCGCCGGTCAACTCGATCGGATGACCGACCAATTCGCCGCCGCGGTCGGCAATGGCGATCTCAATGGCGCCCTTGCTGTCCTCACCGAGGGAAGCGGTCGCGCCGGAAACGGTCAACGCATACGCAATGTGGATCGGGTCGCCGGGGGCGATATCCACACAACCGATTGCGTCGGTGCATTCGAACCCGGCGGCTGGGGCTTCGGTCGCGGCTTCGGTGGCGGCTTCGGTGGCGGCTTCGGTAGCCGCTTCGGTAGCCGCGCCACCGCCGCCACAGGCGGCGAGCGCCATGCTGGCGATAGCCAACAGGGACAGTAAAGCGAGTAAACGCTTATTCATTTTCTTACTCCTCCAAAATTTGGAACGAAATTTAATTCCCGCAGATGCGGGTGACTGCAAACAGGCAGACCATGCTCGGGTGGGTCGGCGTCACCTCCTTTCCGTTTGTGTATATATAAAGAAAGCCTAAAAACCCTGTTCCTCGGATTTTTACGGCTTGCTCGACGTTACCTTGATGATTATCCGGACCAGATTAGCGGATTGCCAATAATAAGGCGTATTTTCGTTCAGGTCAAGCCGGTTGTCCATAGTGTGCAAGCAAAGGTTGTCAGCGCCTCCGCTCAAGCCGCCGTCCTGTGCGAAGCCCCCTGTGGGCGGCGGCGGTTTACGAGGGAAATCCCGCGTCGAGGACGGCGCTGGGAGCAGGTTACCTGACATGTTTTGCATGCACACTGTCCATAATGCGAACACATTGTGAACCGGCCCGTCTCGAGATCACTTATCCGCGGGCTTGTAGAGCAATTGTTCGCGGATGCGCAGGTCGGTGTTGCGGATCTTCATCGCCAGGTCGGCGGCGAGGTTGTACATCATGCGGTATCCAAGTTGGGGATAGGTCTCGCACAGCATGATGATCTTGTCGCGCGGGATGACCAGCAGGCGCGTATCCTTCTGCGCCGCGCGCGCCGTCGCCGAGCGCAAGCCTTCGTCCACCAACGCCACCTCGCCGAACGATTGTCCCCTGCGCAGGCGAGCCACCACAGTGTTGGTCTTCGTCAGCGACCCGGTCGCGCTGCGATTGATCAAAATATCCACTTCGCCCTGCACGATCACATACAATTCCTTCGAGCCGCTGTTTTCTTTAAAGATAACCTGGTCTGTGTCGTATGCCGTCTCCTGACACAAATTGGCGACCAACTCCCACTGGGTCGGCGTGAATTGGTAAAAGATGTCGCTCTGTTTCAGGAAGTTGACGAGATTGCTCATGGAAAAAACCTCTCAGCAGTTTAGCATAATCAAGGATGGAGCGCAACGACTTTTCGCCCTCCTCAGCGAAGGGGGATTGCTACGCTTCAGACTACGGGTAGGTCTGGTTCAACCAGTCGAGCGGATCCACCTGGATGCCGTTGACCCATAACTCCCAATGCAGGTGCGCCCCGGTCACGCGGCCTGTCCCGCCGACCAACCCAATCACGTCGCCCTTGTTCACTGATTGCCCAACTTGAACGTCAATTTTTGACTGGTGCCAGATTCCACTATACACGCCCCAACCGTGATCGATCACCGTGGCGTTGCCGCGAACGGTCCAGGGACCCGCAAATGCCACCACTCCCGCGGCTGGAGCCGATATCTGATATCCTTCGCCGCCGCCGAAATCCAGCCCGGTATGAAACCCCTGAATTGACAGCGTCGTTCCCTGACCGATGTATGTGCGGCGGTTTCCAAAACGGGAGGTGAAATATGTGGACTCGGCGTAGGCGATTGCGGGCGAAATAAAATCGCCGACCCACAGCCTGTTCGGCGTGGCGGGCGTTGTGATCGAAATCAATTGCTGCAACTCAGGCTCGGTTGAAGCGGGGTCTATTGTGGCGGGATCCACATATAGCAACGGGTCTTCGGGGTAATTGCCGGAAACGATCAGGATCAACTGCTCATAAGATTGAACGCTTCCATCCGGCAGGGTCGCTTCCAGCCGCAGCGGATGGACACCCGGCTCGAGCAAAGCATGGACGCCTTGCAGGGCGGTTTGAACGCCGTCTTGATCCGGGAAAAAATGAAGCGGGCGATCCACCAGCGCGCCGCCAAGACTGACTCCCGGTTGCGCGACAATGCTGATAACCCCTGTGCCGCCCTG
>CAADGT010000067.1 GCA_900696595.1 uncultured Chloroflexota bacterium | reverse complement strand
GTTTTGTTCACGGCGTAATCCGTCGCCATGCGCGTCTCTTCGGCGCTGCACGGTTGCAGGATGGCGCAATTCGGCAGGGCGGAGAAGAGCGAAATATCGCGCAGGGATTGGTGAGATTTTCCGGGACCTGCCGGAATCAAGCCCGCGTAATGAAGCGCGTAAATGATTTTGGATTTTTCGCTTGCGGCGTTGTAAATCTGCTCGTTGGCGCGCGAGGCGAGGAAACTGGCGAAAGAATTGACGACGGGCAAAAGTCCCTGACGGGCAAGTCCCGCCGCCATCGAAACCATATCCTGCTCGGCAATGCCGTTTTCAATAAAGCGGTCGGGATAAGTGTTTTCAAAATCGCGGACTTTGCAGTCGGAAGAAAGATCGGCGTCGAGTACAACGATGTCTTTGCGCGTGGCGGCGAGTTCCACCAAGGCTTGACCGTACGCGCGCGAGACATATTCATCCGTCGGTTTGACGGACAAGCGATCCAGCGCCGCCTGACTGAGCGGCTCGCCCTCCAACATGGACGGACTCGCGGTCTTCACTTCCGGCTCAACGGGAGTCAAATGCAACGGGTCGAGCGACACAGCCGCGAGGTCCGTATTGATGCGCTGAATCAATTCGGAATAACCCGCTTCGAAGGCCGCATCATCCGGCGCGCCCGAATGCCAGGGATAGAGTCCCTTCCCAATTTCAAGCGCGGCGGGATGCTCCATGAAAGAGATACCGCGACCTTTGATGGTATCGGCGATGATGATCTGCGGCTTGCCTTTGATTTGTTTTGCTTCGGCAAGCGCCTTTTCGATCTGGCGGAAATCATGCCCGTCAATGCGGATGACATGCCAGCCAAAGGCCGTGAACTTTTCGACAAGGTTGCGCAGGTCAATGATCTCGGCGACGGGTTTGTCGGATTGCACCTTGTTGTCGTCAACGATGACGGTGAGGTTGTCCGCCTTGTGATGCGCGGCGACGTGCAGAGCTTCGTAATTTTGACCTTCCTGCAATTCGCCGTCGCCGGTCATGACGTAAACGCGCCCGCCGTTGCGATTGTATTTCTTCGCCCATGCCATGCCGCGCCCCTTCGAGATGCCCATGCCCAGCGAACCGGAGTTGGCTTCCATGCCGCGATTGGAAATATCGGGATGTCCGTTCAAGCCGTTGAGACGGCGCAGGGATAACAACATTTCGTCGGAGATTTCGCCAAGCGAATGAAGCGCCGCGTACAAGCCCGGCACATCGTGTCCTTTGGATGAAAAATAAATATCGCGGTCGGGATGGTCAAAGCCAGCCTTGACGACGTTCATTTCTTCGTAATACATCCAAACCACGATATCCATCGCGCTGAAACTGGAGCCGAGATGTCCCGACCCGGCGCGTTTCACTTCGACGAGCGTGTTGGCGCGGCACATATCCGCAATGATCTGAAGTTTCTTGTATTTATCAGCAGAAGAATTGCGCACGCGCTTGAATTCTTCCACGGGGATCAATTTTAGTTCGACCATGTTTCCTCGTTGTTAACTTTCATGACTCCTTCGATTTTTTTTACGAGCGCCTGCGCTACCATCGTCCGCCCGGTTTGGTTCAAATGTTCGGTGAGTTCGTCGGCATGAAAAAAGTGATCAGATGTTAAGCGCTCTTGAAGATTCAAGAAGCCAACCCGATCTTTTCTTAACCAGGGATAAATATAGTCCTGCACGACTTTTGCATTGGCGCGGACAATATCCATAAACCTTGCGCCAACATGTCTCATTCCGCCCTCATAATTGATCGGAGTAATATACAATAATGCGCGGATATTCAGTTCGCTCAGCAAGTCGAGCGTTTTGCCGAGATACTCCAGCCTGCGGTGATTGCGCTGCAGCGTGTTGAGATAATGAAGGATATAAATCTGCTTTCTGCGGCGGAACTTCCCTTGCGGGTCGGTCGGGATATTTTTGATAATGTCGAGGAACTGACCGAGACATTTCAACTCCGTGAACGGAAGGTCAAGCGCAAGATTGCGCTCTGTCTCTGAGTATGTCAGCGCATCGGCATTGCCGCGAATGGCGGGGATTCTTTTGGTTTGCGGATACGCTCTCAACGCTTGAATCTCCTCCTCGAACTGCCATGCCGGGTTCAAGTCCCATTGAGGCGCGAAACATCTCATATTGATCGGCAGGATGACAAGTTCCGGTTTGTTTCGCATACACCTGAGTACTTCCAGCAGGTGATAGTACACTCGGAAGTGATAAGCCGCCTGCGCTATACAAAGAAGGCTGTATTTACCATCAAGCGTTTCGGCAACCATTCTATCGAGTGTCCGCTTGTCGTTATCGTGCCACGAGACGCGCTCCACGACCGAGTCGCCCAGGTAAAGGATGTCCGAACCCGTCATCCATCGAGAATCGTAATCTGCCGCCAGTTGTGCAAGAGCGGGATAAGGCTTGGGGATTTTCATCCAAACGGATGAGAGAAGTTCCTGAAAAGTCTTCATCTATTGATTATCAGATTGAACTGCCTTATAGTTTTCTTGCGCGGATCAACCCAGGGCGGCGGAAAATGATCTTCGAAGATTCTTCGAAATATCCCGCCACTACATCGTCATCCAAATTATAGAGGTATGGGGTTTGCATATCCTCGAAATGAAGATCCTTCTCAATCTCTTCAGGTGTATACCCCTTTTCCTCAGCCAGCCTCTTTAACGCAGCGAGGGTCCGGTTGCCTTCGGTATCTTCGAGCAGGTCGCGCAGACTGGCGCTCTTATCGAAGCCCCAGCGTTTGCCGATCTTCGCAGTGATCTCGGCCGCCTCATCCATCGGAAGCCCCAGCGTATATTCGCGGATATCCCTGATAATCTGCGAAGTGGAATTCTGGTTAAAATACGAAACCGCGATCAACCCGCCGGGCACGGTTAATTTTTGAAGGTCAGTTGCGGCCCGGGCTGGGTCTTCCACATGCATCAACGCCCATCCCATATAAACCACGTCAAATTTCTCATCGCCAAAATGGTTTGATATCCCGGTAATATCAATGCCCGGCGCAAGGGTAAGGTTCTTCGCATCAGGTTTGGAAAGCCGATACCGCCACCGATTCCAGCCTTTCAAATTTTCAGGAACCGCATTTTGGCTTTCGACATGCTGTTTTAAAAGATTCGGACCTTCCACCGATCCATCATGCGCCCAAACCTTCGCGCCGAGTTCGAGAGCCGCATAGGCCTTGGACCCCATTCCACAACACACATCGAGTATCTTTTTACCGCGCAGGTTGTAGGTGCCGATCAACTCGTGGAGTTTTTCGAAACGCCCAACGCTCCATTCCGGGGTGTCGCGGCGGACTCCCCAGATCAGGTCATATAGATTTTTGGATGATGATTCTCTTGGCATTCCGATTGTTTCTCCTATTGTTCCATCTCCGAACGCTGCGCCTCACCCCGCGCCCGTACCTGATTCTTCTTTAAGAAATTTTTTCCACCTTCGGCAGTTGCGCCTCTCCGCTTGCCACGAGACGTTCCGCCAGTTCCCAATCGTAGGGATGATTGACGTCAAAGCCTTCATAGCCTTCCGAGATGAACGGCATGACTGTTTCGCCCGCGATGGTTCGCCCGTCAAAGACCACGCGCGACCAGGCAATTTCAAGGCTGGCATTCTGCGAATAGATTTCGGGCAAGCCTTGATAGGGCGTGCTATGCCAGGGCTGTTCCTTCGGTCCGAACGGAAGCAAAGGCATCATGCGTTTGCCACGAATCACCCACATCTTGCCGGGGTGTTCCTTGGCCTTCTCCACCGCGCGGAGCGAGTCCACGCCTTCTTCGGCTTTGAAGGCATTCCATGCTCGCTGAATCGTGGCGGGTAAACGGAAAGGGCTGGTCGGGCGCAGAATGCTGAAACAATCATATTCGCGGCCTATCTCTTTTAGTTTGCGAAGCGTGAAGTCCAGCCATTCGATGTCGAGCGCGAGATCGCCCGCAATTTCAGCCGGACGCAAAAAGGGAACTTCCGCGCCGTATTGCCGCGCAACCCCGGCATATTCCTCCGAGTCGGTCGAGACGAGAATATCCGCAAAGATTCCGCTTTGACGAGCGGCGCAGATGGAATACGCAATCAGCGGATGCCCCGCCAGCGGACGGATATTTTTTCCCTGCACACGCTTTGAACCGGCGCGCGCGGGAATCAAGGCGATGATCGAAGGATTCTCTTTGCTCATGCCTGCGCCGGGTCTATGTTGACATAGACATCCTTCAACTCGGAATAAATATCAAGCGCTTCAGTGCCGGGCTCGCGCGAACCGTTGCCCGAAAGTTTGCGCCCGCCGAAAGGCATGTGCGGCTCGGAGCCGTGCGTCCCAGCATTGACAACCGCCACGCCCGTCTGCACCTTGTCATAAAAACGAACCGCTCGATGAATACTTTTGGTGTGAATACTGGCGGTCAGACCGTAGGGCGTATCGTTTGCCATTTGAAGCGCGTGTTCAAAATCCTTTGCTTTGAACAACAAGGCGACAGGACCAAACAACTCACATTCAGAAATCTCATCATGCGGGTGGACGTTCTCGATCAACGTCGGCGCCATGTAATAACCGTCTTTATGTCCGGCGTCGGTCATGCGTTCGCCGCCGCATAAAATCGTCGCGCCGTTTTTCCTTGCTTTCTCCACTGCGGAAACCATGCCAAGCAACTGTCCTTCATTAATGACGGGGCCAAAATCGCAATCGTCCGCTGTTCCAACCTTCAACTTCTTTGTCTTTTCCACAAGCATGTCGCGGAATTTTTCATAGACCGATTCAAAAATAATGACGCGGCTCGTAGATGCGCAGCGCTGCCCCGCATTGCTAAAGGCAGAGAGCAACACCCACTTGGCGGCGTTCTCCAAATCGGCGTCGTCGCACACCACGAGCGGATTCTTCCCGCCCAATTCCAGCGAGATGCGCGCGAAGCGTTCCCCCGCCACACGGTTGATGATGCGTCCCACCTCGGTCGAACCCGTAAAACTGATCACGCCCACATCCTGATGCGCAACCAACGGCGCGCCCGCCTCTTCGCCGAATCCCTGCAGGACGCTCAACACGCCGTCGGGCAAGCCCGCTTCCTTTGCGATCTGCCCGAAGATCCACGCGGTGGCTGGCGTATCTTCGGCGGCTTTCAAAACGGCGGCATTGCCGCAGATCAGCGCGGGAAAAACCTTCCATGCCACATTCGCAATCGGCGTGTTCGCGGCGATGATGAGTCCCGCCACGCCGATGGGCTGGCGAATCGTCATCGCGTATTTATTCGCCGCGCCGCTCGTCGTTGTGCGACCATACAGACGTTGCCCTTCGCTGGCGTAGAACAATCCGCATTGGATCGCTCCGCCCGTCTCGCCCAGCGCCTCTTTCATGGACTTTCCAGTTTCAGCGGCGACAATGGCGGCGATCTCGCTCTGACGGTTTTGCATCCCCACCACGATCTTGTGCAGGATCATGCCGCGCTGCACCGCAGGCGTATCCGCCCAGGCAGGCTGGGCTTTCTTTGCCAGTTCAACGGCTCGATGAATATCCGCCGCGCGTGAACGCGCCGCCTTGAAGAGGACTTGTCCAGTTGCGGGGTTGAGTTTCTCGAACCACTCATCCGCTTGAGCGGGTTGTTCTTGTGCGCCGATCCAATTGTGGATTTGGTTTGGGAGCATGAGTTACCTTTGAAATCATT
>CAADGT010000066.1 GCA_900696595.1 uncultured Chloroflexota bacterium | reverse complement strand
TCGAGACGGGTTCTCCATCCACCGCAAGGCTGTTCAGGATAAAACTTCCATCCCAGAGATTTGGGGTGACGGCCAGGACAAGGTTGTTGAGTTGGTTGCCGGTCAGGTTGGGGTATTGGATGGTTTCATCCACCGTGACGGTGTGCGCGTCGTAATCCATGAGCGTGTCGAGCGTGTATTTCGCGCGCTCCAATGCGGGGGGCGGCGTGTTCGTCGGCGGGGGAGTTTCGACGACCGGGGCTGGCGTTTCGCCGGTTGGGGCTGTGATGAAGATTGACTCTGTGGGCGGCGCGTCTGTCGGCGCGTTTGAAGCGCAGGCGGATAGAAAAAGAAATAATGAAAGCAGACAGAGAAAAGGTTTTTTATGGTTCGGCATGGGCGCGATTGTAACAAAAAACCGCAGCGCAAGCCTGCGGGCATGTTCCACGGTTTTAAAATTTCGAGAAGGCTGCTTGTATGCAGGCGCAAACTAAAGTTTGCGGTACAACGGCGCTATGTGTTTCGCGTTCGTTTCCATATAAAGGCGGCGAGAAAGAAGACCGTCGCGGTCAATACAATCGCCGCGCCGGAGGCGATGTTGAGATGGAAGGATAAATACAAACCGATGATCCCCGAAAGCGAGGCGAAGACCGCCGCCAAAAGCATCATCCGCGAGAGGCGCTGGGTGAGCAGGTATGCCGTCGCCGCGGGGGTGACGAGCATGGCGACCATCAGCGCCACGCCGACGGTTTGAAGCGAGACGGCGACGGTAACGGCGACCAGGATGAGAAAAAGATTGTTGAGCAGTCCGACCGGGAGTCGCAGGGTGGCGGCGAGGATGGGGTCGAAGGAAATTGTCGTGAATTCCTTATAGAAGGCGAAAACGGCCAGGAGGACGATTCCGCCGAAGATCGCGATCAGCCACAGGCTGTGCGGCGTGACGGTCAATATATCTCCGAAGAGGAAGTGGCTCAAATCCACGGCGTAGTCGCGGACGGTCGAGATCAAGGCGATACCCAAAGCGAACATTCCGGCAAACACCACGCCAATGGAGGTGTCTTCTTTGATCTGCGAGTTCCGGCTGATGGCGCCGATTCCCAGCGAGGCGGCGACGGCCGTTCCCAACGCCCACCAAAACAAAACATCCCGCTCCCCGCCGCTGATGAGGTAGCCGAGGGCAATGCCGGGAAGGATGGTATGCGCGAGCGCGTCCCCAAAGAACGCCATGCCCCTTAAAACCACATAGGTTCCAACCACGGCGCAGACAATTCCTACAAGTAAAGCGGCGATCATCCCGCGCTGCATGAAGGCGTAAGAGAGGGGTTCAAGGAGAAAGGACATTCGATTTTGGACTCTTCGACACGCGCAGCGCATTATTCTTTTATCAGCGTAAATCCGCGTTCCTCTGCGTCCGACAAAAGGGCTTTGACGTATTACCGGCCATGTCTGTTTTATTTATCATATCGGGCGTGGGTTTTGCCCGGCAAGCCGCCCGAACAAAACTTCGTCATCGAACAATCGTAAATCGTCGCCCGTAAATCGCAAATTATGGGCGCTCCCCGTCATCGCAGCAATCATCAATATTCAAAACGCTTTGCCCGTCCACAGGTTTCAACCTGCCGCCAAAAGCATTGAGCAAATTATCGGTATGCAAAACATCCGCCGGGTTTCCAAATGCCACCAGGCGATGGTTGAGAAGCATGATTCGGTCAAAATGGGTCGCCGCCTGATCCAGATCGTGCGTGGCCACCATGACAGTCGCCTTTTCCGATTTCAGGCGATCCAATAAATTCAATATCCCTTCCTGCGAAGGCGCGTCCAGCCCGGTCAACGGCTCGTCCATCAACATCAATGCCGCCTCCTGCGCCAGGGCGCGGGCGATGAACATGCGCTGTTGCTGTCCGCCGGAAAGCTGGCCGATCTGCCGCTCCGCAAGGTTCGTCAATTCGACGGTTTCAAGGGCGTGATGCACAACCTCCCAGTCGCGCTTGCGCGGAAAATTGAACGGGCCCAGTTTCGCCGAGCGCCCCATCATCACCACGTCCGCCACGCTGAGGGGGAAATGCCAGTCCACCTGGTTGCGCTGTGGGATGTACCCGATGCAAACATGTCTGTCCGGGCGCGTTCCGTAGATGTTTACTTCGCCGGAGGTCGGTTGCAAAACGCCCGCGATGACCTTGATCAACGTGCTTTTGCCCGCGCCGTTCGGTCCCACAATGGCGATACGCTCCCCTTCATGCAGTTGAAAGGTAATGTTTTCAAGCGCGTCCCGCCCGTTATAGCGGAAGGTGAGATGCGAAACATTCAATATCGGCTGGTCGTTTTTATGATTGGCGGTTGGGTACATATTTGCCTACAAGACCTGACAGGTCTTCAGAGACCTGTCAGGTCTGTTGTTACTTTAACGCCTCGACGATCTGAGCGACATTATATTTCATCATCTCGATATAGGTCGGCGCGGGGTCGCCGTCGGTCAAAGACTCAAGGTGCAACGCGCCCGCCACCTTCACGCCCGTTTCAGCGGCGATCTGATTCGCCAGTTCCGCGTTTTCCGCCTCGCCTAAAAAAATGGCGGGCGCGCCCGATGTTTTAATCGCTTCGATGACAGAGGCGACCTCCCGCGCCGAAGCCCCCGCCTCCGAACTGAAACCCGGCAGGATGGCGCCCACAACCGTAAAACCGTATCGCTCCGCAAAATAGCCCAGCGACTCGTGGTTGGTCATCAGCAGGCGGCGCTCGGCGGGGATCGTCTCCACCTGCGCTTTGATAAACGCATCCAACTCTTTTAACTGCGCAATATACGCCCCGGCGTTGGATTGATAAACCTCCGCGCCTTCAGGATCGGCTCGACTCAACCCGTCGCGGATATTTTCGACATATCGGATGACCAGATTTGGGTCCAGCCACATATGCGGATCGCCCGCCTCATGATCGTGACCCGCGCCTGCTTCTGTTTCTCCGGCAGGTTCCCCCATCTGACGCGGAGTCAAGCCCGCCGCCGCCTCGATGACGAGACGGTCTCCGCCCGCGTTCTCCAACAGCGGCTCGATGAAATGTTCGTACTCCAGCCCGTTCAGAATCAACACGTCGCTTTCCGCGACTTTCGCCACATCCGCCGGGGCGGCTTGATAGGCGTGCGGGTCCACGCCGATGGGAATCAGCGACTCAACGGTCGCGCGCTCTCCGGCTACATTTTGAGCCATATCCGCCAGAAAGGAAACGGAGGCGAGAACGCGAAACGAACCGTCGGGCGGGGCGGCGCATCCGGCCAGCCACAAACACATCGCCGCAAAAAACGCCCAGCCTGCGCGCGCTACAAACATATTCCGCATCATTTTATCTCCGGCATAAAAAATTCCTGGCGCGCCCGACTCTACCACATCCGCCTCAAAGCGGCGCGCGGGTTCCCTCGCAACACGCCGCCGGACTTGCGCTGAGCAGGCGGCTTTAGCCCCGCGATTCTGCGTTGTGGGTAATCACCAAACATAATTATGTTTACTTGTCCGCTCATTTCTTTTATACTTCCCATCATGTTCATCACCCTCGAAGGACCCGAAGGTTCGGGCAAAACCTCCCACATTCCCCACCTTGTTGAATTTTTACGCGAGAAGGGTTATACCGTCTTCCCCACCCGCGAACCCGGCGGGACGTCCATCAGCGAGCAGATCCGCGATGTGTTGCATGATATGAAGAACGCGGAGATGCATCCGCGCACGGAGACTTTGCTCTATCAGGCGGCGCGCGCGCAGATCGTGGAGCAGGTCGTCAAGCCGCGCCTTGCAGACGGGGAAATTGTCATTTCAGATCGTTATTACGATTCGACGATTGCCTATCAAGGATACGGGCATCAGCAAAATTTGGATGACATCCGCGCCTTGGTCAAATATGCCACCGGCGGCTTGACCCCCGACTTGACGATCTTGCTCGATTTGGACGTGGAGGTGGGGTTGGGCAGAAAGAAAAGCAATAATGAATGGAATCGGCTGGACGCGTACACGGTTGAGTTTCATCGCAGAGTCCGCGCGGGGTATTTGGAAATGGTCAAAGCCGATCCAAAGAGGTGGGCGGTCGTCAACTCGGAGCAGGCATGGGAGTCCGTGCAGGCGGAGTTGAGGGACGTGATCCTTGCGCGGTTAACAAAAAAATAACAAGGAGTAATTTATGACCGACGAACAATGGATGCCCGGAAACAAACAGGAATTGATGTCCGCCATCGAGCGCGAATGGAAACTGCTGATCGCCCTCGCCGACTCGCTGACCGACGGGCAAATGTCCGCGCCCGATGAGGGCGGCTGGACGCCCAAGGATAACCTTGCCCACCTCACGGAATGGATGAACATCCTGATGGGTTATCACATGGACAATCGCCCATATTACGATGTCGTCGGCGTTTCGCAGGCGGAACTGCCCGAGTGGAGCGTGGAAGCGGTCAACTCAATTCTGTTCGAGCGCAACCGGAGCCGTGCGCGGGCGGAAGTGATGGATCACTTGAAGCGCGTGTATGGATTGCTTACGAAGAAACTGAACGCGACTCCGTTTGAGGATTTATTGAAGCCGCGCCGCCCGGATAACCCCGATCCGCTCATGCTGTGGGTGTTGGGCGACACGACGGAACATTTTCAGGAACACCGCGAGACCATCGAAAAAGGAATTAAATGACCGCCAACGAAGAAAAAGATATCAAAGGGCTGAGAGCCGCGGGAAGAGTCTGCGCCCAAGCCATGCAGTTGATGATGAAAAGCGTCCGTCCCGGCATGACCACGCTTGAGTTGGATCAGATCGGCGAGGAGTTCTTGAAGAAGGAAGGCGCAACTTCCGCGCCGCGAGCCATGTACAACTTCCCCGGCGGGACGTGCATCAGCATTGCGCCGGTCATCGCGCACGGCGTTCCCGGCGATTATGCGATCAAGGACGGCGATCTGATTAACATAGACGTCTCCGCCGAATTGGGCGGTTATTTCAGCGACACCGGCGCTTCGATGGCGGTGGGTAAATCCAAACCGGAATATGATAAATTGCTGGGGACCGCCAAAGCCGCGTTGGACAAGGTATTGACCGTCGTCCGCGCGGGCAAACCGCTGAATCTGATCGGTAAAACAGTTCAGCAGGAAGCCGCAAAGCGCGGTTACAACCCAATCTTCGATCTGACCGGACACGGCATCGGGCGTCAACTGCACGACAAGCCCGCCTCCGTCTACAATTTTCACAAGCCCGACGACCGCCGCATCATGGATAACGGATTGGTCCTCGCCATCGAGCCGTTTCTCACCACAGGGAAGGGACGCGTCGTCGAAAAGTCGGACGGCTGGTCATTGAAGACCGTTGACAACACAATTGCCGCCCAATTCGAGCATACAGTCATCGTCACCAAAGGCGACCCGATCATTTTGACCCTGCCGTGAAGCGCGCTTCGCGATGCGTAATCCGTAATTGGGGCGGGCGAGACGAAAATCGCCAATCGTCTTATTCTTCCTTCATCCATCGCCTGACCGCCTCGCGGGGGTGTTCGTAATCGCGCATGGATTCCAGTAATTTCAGCGGGTCGGTTTCAAGCGCTATAGCCCGGCGGTGTTCTGGAAAGACAAATCCCTCCGCCACGGCATGATCCATGACGGCGAGCAGCGGGGCATAGTAATTCTTTGTGTTCAGCAGCCCGACGGGTTTTTCGTGCGCCCCGGTTTGCGCCCAGGCGATGGTCTCGAAAAGTTCGTCCAGCGTGCCAAAGCCGCCGGGCAGGGCAATATAACCGTCGGACAGTTCGTGCATCCGGGCTTTGCGCGCGTGCATATCAGGGACGGTCTCCAGGCGGGTGAGGGATGTATGCCCCAGCGCGACGGTGTTCATGGAAGGGATGGTGATTCCGACTGTCTCGCCGCCCGCCGATAGAGACCCGTCCGCCACCTGTCCCATCAACCCTGTCTTCCCGCCGCCGTAGATCAGCCTAATCCCATTTCGCGCGAGAACCGCGCCCGTCTGGAACGCCGCTTTTTTATATTCATCGGCAACGGCGTCCGAAGACCCGCAAAATACACAGATTGATTTCATGCTGCCCTCGACTATTTTGGAAATGTGTTCTGTACTGTACCATGGCGCGCTTCGCGCCGCAAATTGATTCCCTTACACTTTGTTTGTAGGACGCGGAAAACGCAACGCAGATTTTTTTGGCAAAACGCCCGAAAAAATGCCTTGAATCCGCGTTTTCAGCGCTCGTCCGCGTCCTGATTTTAAGAGTGTAAGGTAATCAGACCGCAAACTAAATTTGCGCCCGCGCGAGAGCAAACTGAAGTTTGCAGTACTGCGAAAAATCTTCAGCCTAAATCCGCGTTCATCTGCGCCCAACAAAAGCGCTGCGACTTATTTCCGATAACGTCCATTGGAAAACGCCCGTTGCGCGGCGAGAGATAGGTTAGAGTTATGTAAGCGCGAGGTTTATGCGCTTGACCCTTCCCGCCGACGGGATGAAAATAGAAGGATGGACTACAAAGATTACTACAAAACCCTCGGCGTGGAGCGCAAAGCCAGCGCGGATGAGATTCGCGCGGCGTATCGCAAACTTGCCATGAAATATCACCCCGACAAGAACCCGGGCGATAAAAAGGCGGAGGAGAAATTCAAAGAGATCAACGAAGCCTATCAGGTTCTGAGCGACGAGCAGAAGCGCGCGCATTATGACCGGCTGGGCAGCGCCTACTCCAACTATCGTTCCAGCGGCGGCAGACCGGGCGATTTCCGCTGGGACGAATGGTTTCAACAACAGGCGGCCGGTCAACGCGGAGGCGTGGACGATATATTCGGCGGCTCCGGCGGGACGACGGGCGGCTTCTCCGACTTCTTTCGCATGATCTTCGGGGAGGCGATGCGCTCGCAGGGGCGCAATAATCCTTTTGCGTACGATTCGCCGGGGTACGAGCAGGAAGCGACGATCACTTTCAGCGAATCTTTTGAGGGGACTTCGCGTCAGTTGCAAAAACCCAATGGAAGCAAACTGACCGTCCGAATCCCGCCCGGGGTGAAGACCGGCTCCCGGGTGCGCGTGGCAGGCGCGGGTCCGGATGGAAGCGATCTCTATCTGTTGATTCAGGTCGAAGAGGATGAACGCTTCGAACGTGATGGAAGCAGGCTGACTACGACAGCCGTTGTGGACGTTTTTACCCTGATCCTCGGCGGCGACGTGGAGGTGGAAACGCCGACCGGCAAGGTCAAACTGGGGATTCCGCCGGGAACCCAGCCCGAGCAGGTCTTTCGACTGGCGGGGCGCGGAATGCCGAACGTGAAGGATGCGAAAGTCCGCGGCGATCTGCACGTTCGATTAAAGGTTCAGGTTCCGAAATATTTGTCGGAGAAACAGCGGGGATTGATCGAGGAAGCGTCCCGCATAAAATTTTAGCGGGCGTTTGATCGCCGTCGCGCTGACGGCGCGATTTTTATTCTTTAGAGGAATTGAAGGAGCGTACTATGAAATGGATTCGGCATGTTGTAATTATGCTGGCGTTTGCCGCGCTGGCTTGCAAATTTTCCGGCGCTCCGCAGGCGGAGGTGGGCGCGACCCAGCCGGTTCAAACCGCGCCGACCCTGCCCGCGCCGATTGCGGATTCGTCCAACCCGGCCGCGCAGGAGACGCTGACGGCGCTGTTCGAGAATGTCAGCCCCGGCGTGGTTGCGATCCTGACGGAGAGCGGGCAGGGTTCCGGTTTTGTGTACGACGATCAGGGTCACATCATCACAAATTATCACGTCATCGAAGGCGCGCAGACGGTGGAGATCCGTTTTACTTCCGGTTTTATGGCGTTTGGAACGGTGATCGGCTCTGACCTGGATTCCGACCTGGCAGTCGTCAAGGCGGAGGATACGCCGGCGGAGGAATTGCATCCCCTGCCGCTGGGCGATTCATCCGCGCTGAAAGTGGGTCAGACGGTCGTCGCCATCGGCAACCCCTTTGGGCTGGAAAGCACCATGACGGTGGGCATCATCTCGGCCCTGGGGCGCACGCTGGATTCGGAACACGCCAGCCCGCAAGGCTCGTTCTTCACAGCAGGCGACATCATTCAGACCGACGCGGCCATCAACCCCGGCAACTCGGGCGGACCGCTGTTTAACATTCGCGGCGAAGTGATCGGCGTCAACCGCGCCATTCGCACTTTCAGCCAGAACAACGCGGGGGAGCCGGTCAACTCCGGCATCGGTTTTGCGATCTCGGTCAACATCATCAAGCGCGTCGCTCCTGCGTTGATCGAGAACGGCAAATATGATTATCCCTATCTTGGCGTTTCTTCCGCCAGTTCGTTGACATTGACAGAGGTCAAAACGCTTGGATTAACCCAGTTTACCGGCGCGTATGTGACTGCGGTTGTCCCCGGTGGACCGGCGGATCGGGCTGGAATTCGGGCTGGGGAGACGCCCACAGAGATTCCTTCGCTGTTGGCGGGCGGCGACCTGATCATCGCGATTGACGGACGCGAAGTCCGCAGTTTCGACGAACTGCTGGCATATCTCATCACCAATAAGGGCCCCGGCGATGAAATCGTTCTGCGCGTCCTGCGCGGCGACGAGCAGGTGGATATTACGGTGACGCTGGATAAAAGACCGTGACCTAACGCAAAACGCGCGGCGCTTTTGTGTCTTTGTTCTCCACCATACTTGGATATTCTCGCGCCGCCGTCCTCGGCGCAGGAGCAATTTGTATTCGTACGATAGAGAGTGTGTTTACGGCGTTGGCGTACTGCTGGGCGTTTCAGTGGCGGTCGCCGTTGGAGTGAACGTGGGCGTAAATGTTTGAGTGGGCGTGAAGGTCAGCGTCGGCGTGAACGTGGCGGTCGCGGTCGGCGTGTTTGTCGGCGTGGGCGGGTCTCCCTGCCGGACGATGTGCGGATTGAGCCAGATGGCAAGGTCCTGGTTGTTGCCGCCGTTCGCATGGACGACCAAAATGAACTTCAACGTCTCGCCTTTGAGGGAACTCAAGTCGAGGTCCACCGGATAATATTTGCCTTCATAGACCTCCGCCCAACTGGCGAAGGTTTTGATCACGCCGTTGTTCAGATAATCCAAACGGAAGACGACGTTGCAATTGTTCGCGCCGCGCTGGCAGTTGACGATAGTGCGGAAGCGGTCGCCCGCCTGGACGCTAATGGACGGAAATTGCGCGCTGATGTAACCGTTGTTGACGTCCTGCGGGACCATCAGCAAGCCCGGCTCGTCCTCGGTCACGCCGTTCTCCATCACCGGCGCGTTCAGGCGGATGATGTATCCGTTGGCGTCGCCGTTTGCGCCGGGGCAGGGCAGGTTGCCCGCGCCGCTTGTCCAATCCGCCGCGCAGTAATTATCGGCGAAGTTGTACGCCACGAACGACGGTCCCGTCACGCGGATGTCCACCCAAAAGGCGGTATCCGCCGCCGCGCCGATGCCAAAGTAGCCGCCGGATGCGTTGCGCAACTTCCAATAGCCGCGATACTTCCCATCCGTGCCGGGCGATTTCATCGTGACTGGAATTTCGATGTATTGTCCGGGCGCGACGCTTCCAGGCATGGCAACCGATGTGGGCGCGCTCATGGCGTCTCCGCTGGCGAAGGCGATGGAATATGCGGTTGACCATGCGCAAGTCCCCACGTTGCGGATGCGCCAGATCTTGACGAAGGTGGTGTTGCGCGGGACGAGGCTGCCGTCGGGGTAGGTGACATCCGCGAGGAATTCTGCCGCATCACAGCGGGACACGGGAGCGGGCGACAGCGTCACAGGCGGATTCGTGGCTGTGGGCGAGCCTGCCAGAGTCACCACCGTCGGCGGGGGCAAGCCTGGGGTCGAGGTGCCGGCTGCGGCCAGGGTCTGAGCCGAAGCGGTGTAGAGTCCGTTCAGGGTGGCGAAGGGGTCCGGGGTCGAAGCGTCCGCTGGAAGGTTGCAGGCAAGTTGAACGGTCAATAAACCCGCGATCAGGGCGATAAACGGCGAAAATTTTCTGGACATGCTTCCTCCAATCGTCTGTTTAAGACGCAGCGGATTGCGAACAAGTTCCCAAAAAGAAACCGGCTTGCGCCGGTTTCAGTGAAGCGTTGGATGCGCCTATGGGCAGTAGAACTCGAACGGGACTCTGGCGTATTCCCGATAGAAGGGTTCAAGGATGACAATTTGCATCCAACGGTTGCTGTTTTGCGATGCGGCGCGTCCCAGTTTCCAAACGTGATCCGAATTTTTATAGGTTCCGGCTTCTTTGAGTTCGAATTTATACGCGCTGCCGTTATTGCCGTCCTGCTGGTAAATTCGATATTTAACTTTGAGCGGGCCGTTGGTGGTGATGGAGACATTGGCCGTGTAGACCATGTTGGCGGGCTGACAGCCGGTTTTTGGTTCGCGGGTGATGACCAGTTCGGCGCTGGTGATGTCGTAGGCTATGGCTGTGGTGGTGGTCAGGTCGGCGACCACGATCTCGGCGTAAAGCGCCGCCTGGAGATAGCCGACCCCGAAATTGATTTTGTCGGGCGTCTGGAGTTTCCATTCGGATTTATACGTGCCGGGCGTGGTGGGCGTGGTCAGGACGAGTTCGATCGGCACGGTCTGCCCGGGTCCGGTCACGCGCGGCAGTTGGTAGACGTATCCGCCGCCGAGCAGGTCGCCGGACCAGAAGACGATCTTGTAGGTGGTGTCCCAGACGCAGGGGCTGGTGTTCTTGACATACCAGGTCTTGATGAATTGCTCGCCCGGTTTGAATATTTTTCCGTCCACGGGGGCTTCATCTTGCAGGCTGGCGCTGGCGCATTGCGCCTGGGAGCCGGCGGGGGTGAAGGAGGTGGGCGAAGGGATGGGGGAGGGAAGCGGCGTGAGCGAGAAGGGGGTCTGCGTGGGGATGAGGGTCGCGGCGGGCGTTTCGGCGACCGGCGCCCCGGTGGGCGCCTGCGCGGCGACGGTCTGCGCGACCGAGGTTTCGATGATCGCCTGCGCTTCGGGGTCGTTTCCGCCGCAGGCTGTGACGAGCGACGAAACGGTAAAGGTCAGCGCGATCAGGGTTTTGATTTTTTTCTTGAGCATTTTCTTCCTTTCGTGATACGCGGAAAATTATACTGTTAAATGGGAACGCCCGCTTTCGCGGGCGTTGTTGAATTAATGGATTATTATTTTTACGGTGTGGTGCAGGCTGTGCTGAAGTTGAATTGGGCAAAATCCTGGTTGTTCGGGGTTTCGATGTAAACGCTCACCCAGGTGGCGGTTCCCGCCCAGGTGGAGCCGCGTTGCCAGTCGTAGTTGACATTTTGTGTGCCAGCCGCGGCAAAATTCAAAGTCTGGGTTGCGCCGCCGCCGGGCGAATCCTGTCTCTTCCACTTGAAAGTGACGGTTCCGGCGCCGTTGGTTGTGATGCTGGCGGTAACGCGCGGACAGTTGATGGTGGATACGCCGTCCCCCCAGGTTCCAAGAGAGTAATTCACGCTGGTCACGGCAAAGGCGGGCGGCACAGGCGTGTTGGTGGCGGTCGGGGCGGCGGGCGCTTTGACCTTAATATCCACGTAAAAAGCCCTGCCCTGGTAGCCGTTTAGCATGGGGACAAGCACATTGCTGTTTGAAACGATGCGCCAGTATCCGCGATAGTTTCCGGCTGAGGCAGGGGCGGTCAGGTTGACTTCGAGGTCAACTTCCTGCCCCGGGTTGACCGCGCCGATCGGCTGGGAGGCGGGCCCGCTCATGGAATCGCCGCTGTCGAACACAAGGCTGTAGCCGCTCCAGGCGCAGGTGCCGGTGTTGCGGATGCGCCATTTTTTCGTGAAGGTTTGCCCGGGGTTCATCTCAGTCCCGTCGGGGATGGTGACGTCGGTGACGAATTGCGCCTGCGGGCAGACCGGCGTGGCGGTGGGCGCGGGTGTGTTGGTGTTCGTCGGGGCGGGGGTGTTGGTGGCGGGCGCGGCGCTGGGCGCGCTCGTGGAGGTGACGGTGGCGGTCATCAGGAGCGCTTCCACAGTCTGCGCGGCGAACGTTCCGCTGACTTCGGCGCCGTCGTCGGATTTTCCCGAAGGCAGGTTGCACGCGCCAAGAAACAGGGCGCAAACGATGAACAGATGGAACAGGCGGGTTAATGATTTCATTGCTTCTCCTCTTTGCGTTCGGATTTTACCCCAGGATGATTTTTGGTTAATCCGCCTTATGTCCCAGATCGAAGATCAAGAAGAAAACTTGCCGCGGTGCATTTTCCTCGCAAAGAAACCCTAAGGGTTCATAAAAATATAATTTTCCTCACCCGCCGCCGGGCCCTGTCTTTGCGAGGGCGCTCTTGCTCTTCGCCCGAAGCAATCCCCTCGCTGATATGGAGATTGCTTCGCCGCCAAAGACCAAGAGCGGCGGTTCGCAACGACATTGCGGGAAGTTAATTATTTACAGACCCTAAAGGTCTTTTCGGCGAATTGGGAATTTTCGAGAGAATAGAAGACCTTTAGGGTTTGCGCGTACAGTAGAGAGAGAAAAAACAGGAGCGCGCAGACTCCTGTTTTTTTCGATCAAGCCGGGGAAAGCGGCGTCTATTTCTCGTAGTGCTGGCCGTCCGCCGCCGGGGGAACCGCGCGCCCGACCACGCCGGTCAGGATGATCATGGTCACGATGTAGGGAGCCATGAGCAAAAACTCGGAGGGGATCGGCACGCGCAGGATTTGCAGTTTGACCTGGAGCGAATCTGCGAAGCCGAAGATCAACGACGAGGTGTACGCCCCGATCGGATTCCAATTGCCGAAGATCATCGCGGCGAGTCCGATGAATCCCTTGCCGGCGGTCATAATTTCGTCGAAACGCCCCACCGAACCGATGGTGAAGTACGCGCCGCCGATGCCCGCGATCATCCCGCCGATGATGACGTTGACGTAGCGCATAAGGTACACGTTCACGCCCAGCGTATCCGCCGCCTTGGGATGCTCGCCCACCGCGCGGGTGCGCAGTCCCCAGGGGGTGTAATACAGCAGAATGTGCATGACGATCACAAGCAGGATCGTCAGATAGACGATCAGGTTGTTTTCGAAGAGGACAGGTCCAAGCACGGGGATTTTTGAGAGACCGGGGATGGCAATGATGGGGAACGTGCCGGAGTTGTTGAGTTTATCCCCGGCGGCTTGCATGAAGCGCGAACTGATGTACGAGGTCACGCCCGTTCCGAAGATGTTGATTGCGACGCCGCTCACCACCTGGTCCACCCTGAAGCGTATGACGATAAAGGCGTGGAAAGCCGCGATCAGCCCGCCGATCAGGATGGCGCAAAGCAAGCCCACGTACAGGCTGCCCGACACAGTGGCGGTCACGACGGCGACCTGCGCCGCGATGAGCATGATGCCCTCGACGCCGATGTTGATGACCGCCGCGCGTTCGCTGATCACGCCGCACAAAGCCGCCAGCGCGATGGGCGTGGCGCGCACGAGCGAACTGCTCAACATGCCCGTCAGGTTGAAGGATTTATCCCGCGCGCCCCACAACAGGAAAGCCGTCACGAAGGTGAATGCCAGGATGCCGACCAGCCAGCCCGTCGAGCGGACGCCGCGCGCCATTTGATACGCTCCGCTGAAGACGGCGACCGCCGCCAATAAATAAATCGCGGGCAAAGCCGGCACCACGAGGTCGGAGACCTCCACCGCCCGCGAACCGAGCAGATTCAAACCGAAGGTCGTCAATGCGCCGGGTTGAGTGTTGACGGCGAACAGCAGGTAGATCGCCAGTCCCGTGACGACCAAGGCGACGCCGAAGGAAATGCGGCGGCGTTTTTCCGCTGTCGAGCCGATTTCAAGAGTCGAATTCGTCATGGAAACCTCGTTAACTGCCCCAGCCGCGCGTCAGCACAGTCTCTTCTTTTTTGACTTCGCGCATTCGGTACAGCCAGCGGATGATGTCGGGCGCGGCGATGAAGATGATCACCATGCCCTGTATGATCGAGATGATGTCTATCGGAATCCTCGCCATGGATTGCATGTTGGTCGCGCCGGAACGCAGGAAGCCGAAGAGCAAGGCTGAGAGGACGACGCCGAAGGGGTGGCTCTTGCCCAGCAGGGCGAGGGCAATCGCGTCGAACCCGTACCCGGCTGAGAATCCCTGCCCCACCCAGTGATCCACGCCGAGAACTTGAGCCGTGCCTGCCATCCCCGCCAGCCCGCCCGCCAGAGCCATTACCAGCACAAAGTTGCGGATCACGCTCATTCCCGCGTATCTGGCGGCGTCCGGGTTGGCGCCCACCGAGCGGATTTCGAACCCGAGCGTGGTCTTGAACAGAAACCAGTAAACGGCGTAAGCCGCCAGCAACGCGATGAAAAAACCGAGGTTGAAGCGCAAAGGGTCGGGGAAGATGCGCGGCAGTTCGGCGGTCGCCAGCACGTTCGGAGTGACGGGGCGGAATCCGGAGGATTTCATCGGTCCGTTCAACAGCCAGTCGCTCAGGCGGAAGGCGATCCAGTTCATCATGATGGTGTTGACCACTTCATGCGCGCCGAAGCGGGCTTTGAGATAGCCGGGGACCATGCCCCAGAGCGCGCCGCCCAATGCGCCCGCCAGGATCGCCAGCGGAAGGTGGACGATCATCGGCAAACCCTGGATGCTGTAGCCGACGAAGGCGGAACATAACGCGCCGATGAAAAACTGTCCCTCCGCGCCGATGTTGAAGAGCCCACAGCGAAAACCGAGCGCGACGGATAAGCCCGCAAAGATGTACGGCGTGGCGGTCACGAGGCTTTCCGTGAACGGATAGATCGCCCGCAACAATGCCCTCGTCTCGCCGGTGGAAAAATAGGTTTGGAGTCCCCCGATCAGGTCGAGCGGATTCCCAAACGAGCCTTTAAAAAGCGCGCCGTACGCCAATAACGGATTTTCCCCGCTAACGAGGATGACGATCGCGCCGAGGATCAACCCCGAAAGCACGGCAAGGGCGGGGACGAGCAACTCCGACCGGAGGGCGCTGCGTTTCTTTTCTTTCGTTTCGAGAGCGGTTGTGTTGCTCACAAATAGAACTCCTTAATTCTTCGACGCCTCGGCGGGATGCACGCCCGCCATCAACAAGCCCAGTTGTTCCTTGCTGGTCTTGTCCGCGTCGAGAATGTCCATGATTTTTCCCTTGTACATTACGGCGATGCGGTCGGAGAGCGCGAGAATCTCATCCAATTCAGAGGAAACCAGCAGGACGCCGGTTCCCGCATCGCGCTTCTTTACGATCTGTTGGTGGATGTATTCGATGGAGCCGACGTCCAATCCCCGGGTCGGCTGCGAGGCGATCAACAATTCGATCGGGCGGGAGAACTCGCGCGCCACGATCACCTTTTGCTGGTTGCCGCCGGAGAGCGTCCCCGCGTTGACGTAAACGCTCGGCGTGCGCACGTCGAACTCCTTTACCAATTCTTCCGCGTTGTTGAAGATCGGCTGGGGTTGCAGGGAAATCCCTTTGGCAAACGGGCGTTTGTAATAAGTGCAGAGCATCAAATTATCGTGGATGGGGAAGGAAAGGATCAAACCGTGACGCTGGCGGTCTTCGGGGATGTGCGCCACGCCCCGTTCGAGGATGTCGCGCGGCGCGGCGCGATGGATCGACTCATCAAGCAGGCGGATCGCGCCGGATTCGAATGGGAGCAAGCCTGTCAGGGCATAGACCAGTTCCGTCTGCCCGTTGCCTTGCACGCCCGCCACTCCCAGCACTTCGCCTTTGCGCACATTGAATGACACGCCCTGCACGGTCAGATGCTGGCGTTCGTTGCGCACATACAGGTCTTCCACTTCGAGGACCGTTTCCGCAGGCTTGGCGGGGGTTTTTTCCACGGTCAAGTTTACGTCGCGCCCGACCATCATGGAGGCGAGCGCCTCGGAAGTGGCGTCCTCCGGCTTGATCGAACCGACCACCGTCCCCAGACGTAAAACCGTAATGTCGTCCGCAATCGCCAGGACTTCCTTCAATTTATGCGTGATGAAGATGATGGATTTGCCCGCCGCAATGAGCGTCTTGATGATCTTGAACAGCCCCTCCACTTCCTGCGGCGTCAGCACCGCAGTCGGCTCGTCGAGGATGAGGATGTCCGCCGCGCGGTAGAGGACCTTGATGATCTCCACGCGCTGTTGAATGCCCACCGGCAGGTCTTTGATATAGGCGTGCGGGTCCACTTCGAGACCGTACTGATCGGAGATTTCTTTAATTCGTTTCGAGACCGTTTCCCGGTCGAGGAAAAAACCGTTCTTCACCGGTTCGATGCCCAGCATCACGTTCTCGGTCACGGTCATCACCGGCACGAGCATGAAGTGTTGATGCACCATGCCAATGCCCTGCGCGATGGCGTCGTTGGGTCCCTCGATATTTACTTCTTTTTCTCGTACAAAAATTTGTCCCTCGTCGGGTTTGTACAAACCGTAGAGGATGTTCATCAACGTGCTTTTACCCGCGCCGTTTTCCCCCAGCAGGGCGAGGATCTTGCCCTCCCGCAGGCTGATATCTACTTTGTCGTTTGCCAGCACGCCGGGGAAACGTTTGGTGATGCCGCGCAGTTCAAGGACGTTCGTCATGCCATGCCCTCCATCGTCTGGGTTTCAATAAATCCATAAGGTCTTTTTTGCGCCGCGCCCGGCGCATGTGAATTGACCGCTGGAATGAAAACACCTTGAGGATCTATCGTTTGCGAAAGAAAAAGCCGGGAGAGGACGAAGCCTCCCCCGGCTTTTTTCCAGCGGTTAATGCTTACTTGGTGACGATGGAGCCGTCAATGATGCCCTGGCGAACGGCATCCAGACCGGCTTTGAGTTCGTCGGAAGCGCCCTTCACCTCGGCAAGACCCACGCCGTTGTTGGCAAGTGTGCCGACGTACACGCCGCCCTTGAAGGTGCCGTCCTGGACGGACTTGATCGCGTCGAACACGGCAACGTTCATGTTCTTAAGGATCGAGGTCAGGACTACATCGGCGTATTCCGGAGCCGAGACAGTCCAGTCGGTGTCCACACCGATGACCATGCACGCGCCCGATTCCGCGCAGTATGCCGCGCCGCCGAGACCAGCAGGACCCGCAACCGGCATGACAATGTCGGCGCCTTCCTGAACGAGAGATTCAGTCGTCGAACGGCCGTCATCGAGGGATTCAAAGTTGCCGATGAAGGAACCTTCGTTGGCTTCGTTGCTCCAGCCCAGCACTTCCACTTCGGTGCCGTTCTGTTCGTTGTAGTAATCAACGCCCTTCTCGTAACCGATCATGAAGGCGGCGACCGGCGGGATGTTGATGCCGCCCCAGGTGGCGACTTTGCCGGTCTTGGTCGAGCCGGCTGCGGCGTAACCGGCCAGGAAGCCCGCTTGATCGATCTGGAAGGTCAAGCCCAACACATTCGCCATTTCCGTGGCGGAACCGCAGGACTGTCCTTCCACCGCATCGCCGAAGCAGTCGGGGTAGGAGTAGTCCACGATCGCGAACTTGGTCTCGGGGTTGGCTTTCGCGGCGGTCGCGGTGTCCACGCCGAGCAGGAAGCCGACGGTCACGCTCAGGTCGGTGTCCTCATCGAGATACTGTTGGATGTTCTTGGCGTAATCGGATTGCTGGGTCGATTCGAGATACTTGCCCTCGATACCGAGCTCGTCAATCGCCTTCTGAATGCCGGCGTACGCGGTGGCATTAAACGACTTATCGTCAATACCGCCCAGGTCAGTCACCATACCGACCTTGAGCCCGCCGCCCCCGCCGCCGCCGCACGCGGCAAGGATCAGCGAGGCAACGGCAAACATTGCCATAACGAAATGCAACTTCTTCATGGTATTTCTTCTCCTCTTTGGAAGATTATTGGAAAGGCTTTTCTTTACAAAGCCTTACGACAATGCAAGTATAAATCCACTCAATGCTTTGTGCAAGCCTGAACGAATCAAGGTTTCTCGAACGGAACATTTGTTTTGATTTCCCCGTTTTTCAACATGGATAACAGAATTTCCAGCTCGGAAACAGCGGATGGCGGAACCTCAGGCGGGGGATTCGCAAACTTAATCGAGCCGATTCCCGCCCCAGCCTTTCCCCCCTCCCGCATCCGCCGCATCGTTTCCCGGACCTCGAGCCGGGCATCCCCATAAAAAGAAGCGACCACGCCCGAGCCGGATTCTCCCAACGCCGCCTGGTCCCGTTCCGCCCCAATCGCGCGGATGCCATGTTCCGAAGCCGCCCTGAGCGCCCCCTGCCCGGTGACGCCGCCCGCCGCGAAAACCACATCCGCGCCGCGCCGGATCACGTCTTCGCCGGTTTCATATCCCCACGCTTCATCCACGAACAACTTCTCCCTGTCCCCATCCTCTCTGTAAATCACGATTGCCCTGACTGTTTCATCCGCAAATTTCACCCCTGCGCGGAACCCCTCGCAATATCGCCACATCGAGCCGATGCCCGAAGTTTCGCATATCGCCGCCACGATCTTTGTTTTTGTCAACCGCGCCGCGAGGACCCCGGCGGCGAATCCCATCTGGTCTTCGGGGAAAGTCAGAGAGGCGAGGTTTTGGCGGGATTCCTCAAAGGTCTGATTCAGCCCCACGAAGGCCGAGTCAGGATACAGGTCCGCGTTTTGAAGCGTGGCATCATCCAGCGCCGCCCCCGAGGTAAAGATCAGGTCGAATCCCTGATCCGCAAAATAAGCGATATTCTTCCCGTAATCGCGCGAATCCATGGATTCGATGTATTCAACCCGGTCAGCCAACCCGTTTGCCTTTGCCTCTTCCAACCCCGCCCAGGCATCCTGGTTGATCCCATGATCTTTCACCCCAAGCGTATCCGTCACCAGCGCCGCGCAAAAGACATCCTCGCGGAAACAATCCGACGACGACCCGCAGGCGGTTAACGCCCAACAAGCCGTCGTCAGGAAAAAGTAATTCGCAATTCGTAATGCGGAATCCCTAATGCGCAACTTTCAACCTGAACCTGTATCTCGTATCTCGTATCTTGTATCTCGTATCTCGTATCTTGTATCTCGTATCTCGTATCTTGTATCTCGTATCTCGTATCTTGTATCTCGTATCTCGTATCTCATCCCTCATCCCTACTCGCCCACCACCGCCTCGCCTCTCTTAACGCCCATCATCATTCCCAAAGCAACCAGCATGAAGAACGGAGCGATCAGCATGATGATGTTGTAATTGCCGCCCGTCAATTGCACCGCCCAGCCGTTCACGTTCGGACCGACGATGGCGGAGAAGGTCGAGAAGAGATAATACAAGCCGGTATATGTGCCGATGCGCGCCGCGCTGGTCAAATCCACGATCATGGGCAGGGAGTTGATATTGACGAACGCCCAGCCGATCCCGCCGAGGATCAATAATACGCCCGCCAGAGTCAACATGCGCGCGCCGCCTTCCACGAGCGGAATGCCCACCAGCGGCAACGGCGCGATCCCGGTCAACAAGGCTTTGGAGGGAGTGATGAATAACAGGACAAGCATAATGATCAGGATGATCAGCCCGGTGGAAATGGTCGTTCGGCGTCCAAGTTTCCCCGCTACAAACCCCGATGGGATCGCCGACAACACGAAGAACAACGGCAGAACGGAGAGCAATGTCGCGCCGTCGCCTTCATTCAAACCCAGGTGATTTTTGGCGTACAGGGTGAAGAACGTTTCGACGGCGGAAAAGCCGAGAAACCAGAAGAAGATTGCCAGTAAAATCCGCAGTCCGCTTTTTTCGGGGTCGCTGACGACCTCGCTCAGACTTTTGAGCATGCCCGGCTGGCTTTCCGTCGTTTCGTATTCTTTTGGCTCTTCAATGAAGAGATACACGACCAACGCGGCAAGCACGACCAGCCCGGAACCCAGCCAGAACGGGAAGTTGGGATTCATCTTGTATAACATGCCGCCTGTCTGCAAGGCGACAATGGTTCCAACGCCGCCCATAAAATTGATGATGCCGTTCGCCTGCGAGCGGAATTCGGATGGGGTGATGTCGGGCATGAGCGCCACAACGGGAGTGCGCCACAACGCCGCGCTCAGCAAAAGCGTGCTGGTGCAGGCGACAAAGAGCGGCAGGATCGCCGCAACGGGAATCAGCCCAAACGCCACGGCAGAAATCGGCGCCCCGACCAGGATGAATGGAATGCGCCGCCCCAACGGGGTGCGAAGTTTATCGGACCAGGCTCCCACCGGCGGCTGGATGAACAACGCCGCGATATTGTCGAGCGTCATAAAGAATCCGATCAACGCGGGCGAGAGGTCGAATTTATCCGCGAGAAAGATGGGGACGAAGGCGTTGTACACGCCCCAGATCACGCTGACGCCGAAAAAGCCGAAGCCGAGCAGGAAAGTCTTGCCGTAGTTTAGTCGTGCAGACATGATGATCCTCCTTCGATTGACGATTGATAGACTCGTAATCCGTAATTACGAATCACGAATTACGGATTACGCAATGACTCAATGAACTTCCTATCCATTTCCGTCAACCCCGCCCTCTCCAGCATATCGGGTCTCTTCCTGTAAGTGCGTTCCAACGCCCGCTCCCTGCGCCATTTGTCTATCTTTGCATGATCGCCGGAGAGCAAAACGTCGGGAACTTTGCCCCCGCGAAACTCGGGCGGGCGGGTGTAATGCGGATATTCCAGCAAGCCCATCGCATGAGAGTCGTCCTCCGCGCCGGTGGGGTCGCCCAACACGTCCGGCAGGAGGCGGGCGATAGCGTCAATCAAAATCAACGCGGGAAGTTCCCCTCCCGTCAACACATAATCGCCGATGGAGATTTCATCCGTCGCCAATCCCTCGCGGATGCGCTCGTCAACGCCTTCGTAACGTCCGCAGATCAGCGCGATTTTTTTATGCTGTGATAATTCTTTGGCAACCGTCTGGTCGAAGACCCGTCCCTGGGGCGTAAGCAAAATGATCGGGGTTTGCGATACAACTTCCACCTGAGTCTGAATCGCCCCGTCCGGAGCGGAAGCCGAATGTTCTTTGAGGCTGAAGTCAAAGGACATTTCCAAAACCGATTCCACCGCCTCGAAGACCGGCTCCGGCTTCATCACCATCCCGCCGCCGCCGCCGCAGGGCGTGTCGTCGGTGACGCGATGTTTATCGTGTGTGTAATCGCGGATGTTGTGAATGCGGACTTCGATCAATCCCCGTTCGCGCGCGCGTTTCAAGATGCTGGTTTCGAGATAGGAGGGAAAGACTTCCGGCAGGAGCGTAAACACCTCGAATTGCATGAAGCGATTGTAGCATATAAGAGGCGAATAAGAACTTTTTCGCCCGCTTGATGCGATCTCTCGCGGATGGTAATATAAATTCATGCAATCCCCGCAATAGCGCGCGTTCTTTAACGCGCTGTCGCCCATCGGCGTTGGAGAACGCCGATGGCGCGTAAAAGCGATTGCGCAAACCTGGTGAGTTATGTATTTACGTGGAAGTAAATGGAGCATGAATAAAAGGCGGAACCGCCCAAATTGGTTCCGCATCGTCGTCCTCAGCCTGATCGTGCTGGCGGCGGCGTACGTCAACCGCTTTATCGTCGCGGATATCGAACCGCTGGGCGTGCCGTCGCCCACGCCCACCGTCTCCGCCGAAACGCTGATCGCCGAAGCGCAGAGTCTCTTTGCCCAGGGCAAACTGTTGCCCGCCATAGACGCCTACCGCAAAGCCATCGCCTCCGAGCCGGATAATCCCGCCGTCTACATCATGCTCGCGCGCGCGCAAGTCTTCGCCGGGCAATATAAAGAGGCGCAGACCGCCGCCGAAGACGCCCTCCTGCTCAACCCGAGCAACTCGATGGCTTTTGCCGCGCGCGCCTGGGCGTTATCTTTTCAAGGGGAATACCTCGAAGCGGAAGCCGATATTAAACGCGCGCTCGAACTCGACCCAAACAACGCGCTGGCTCACGCTTATTACGTCGAGATCCTGGTTGATTCCTTCTATAGCGGACTGGGCTCCTTCGACGACATCGAAAAAGCCATCGAAGAATCGCGCGTGGCGCAGGCGCTCGCGCCCGACCTGCTCGAAACCCACCGCGCGCGCGGATACGTCCTCGAAGCCACCGGCAACTACGAAGAAGCCATCCGCGAATACGAAGCCGCCATCGCCATCAACGCCAACATCGCCGACTTGCACCTCGCGCTCGGGCGCAACTACCGCACGCTCGGCATCTACGATCAGGCGGTGGACGCCTTCACACGCGCCGACGCGCTCAATCCGCAGGACCCCACCCCCGACTTGTTGCTGTCGCGCACCTACGCCACCATCGGCGAATACGGCAAAGCCATGCAATTCGCCGAATCGGCTGTGGCGAACGACCCGGAAGACACCAACCTGCGCGGCAATCTCGGTGTCATGTACTACCGCAACGCCTACTGGCCCGAAGCCGTGCAGGAACTCTCCTACGTGGTCAAGGGCGGCTTATCCGAAGACGGTCACGAAATGGAATTCATCAACCTCGTGCCCGATTCCCCGCGCATCGCCGAATACTACTTCACTTACGGGCTGGCGCTCTCGCGCACCGACAAATGCGGCGAAGCCTTGCAGATTGCGCAACTGATCGTCTCGCGCATCCCCGCCGACGAACTCGCGGTGGATAACGCCAATGAGATTGTCAACCGCTGCGAGGAAAACCTGAACGCGCCTCTTTCCACGCCGGAAACGGGTTCGACAAATTCGGCCGAGTCCACGCCGGAAGCGACGCCCACCCCCACGCCATGAACATCCAATACCGCCGCAACATCTTCCGCCGCCGCGACGACACGAGCGTGTATCGCATGTTCTTTTTCGTCGTCCTCATCCTCGCAGGCGTCTGGCTGATCCGCGCCGTGCATCAAGGGGAGGTCAAACCGTTGTTCCTGCCGACCCCCACGCCCACACGCTTCGCCGCCTCCTACACACTCGAAGGCGACGCCTACTTCACCGCCGGGAAGATCGACTCCGCCATTCAGGCATACAAGGACGCCACAATCGTGGACCCCGCCAACGCCGAAGTCTGGGCGCAACTCTCGCGCGTGCAGACCTATTCCACTGCGCTCATCGTCCAGCAGGAGAACATCCTTGCCCGGCTCGACGAAGCCATCGCCTCCGCCGAAAAAGCCGTGGCAGTCAACCCCGACAGCAGTTACGCTCACGCCGTCCTCGCCTTTGCATTGGATTGGAAAGCCTCCTATACGCCGGACGAACGCGAACGCCAGTCGCTCCTGCAAAAATCCGAGCAGTTCGCCGTGCGCTCGATCCAATTGGACAATACCAATGCCCTGGCGCAAGCCTTCTACGCCGAAGTGTTGGTGGACCAGCAAAAATGGACTCAAGCCCAGCAGGTCATCGAACAAGCCGTGGCGGCCGACCCAAACCAGATGGACGTGCATCGCGTCAACGCCTATGTGCTTGAGTCGTTCGGAGAATATGCGCTTGCCATCGAAGCCTACGATCGCGCCATCGCCATCGCCCCCAACCTGACTTTCCTTTACCTGCGCGCGGGCGCGGGCTATCGCCGCCTCGCTTTCGAAAGCCCCAACGAAGACGTCCAGCGTCAGTTGTACGAAAAATCGCTCGAATACTTCGCGCAGACCGCCCGCATCAACGAGCAACTGGGCGTGAAAGACCCCGTCCCGTACATCTCCATCGCAAAGACCTACTCGCAGATGGGACAGTTTTTCATCGCCATTCGCAACGTGCAGAAAGCCATCGAATTCGAGCCGTTCAACCCGGTCTTTTACGGCGAACTGGGCATGTTGTATCACAAGAACCGCAACTACGAGACCGGCATCCTCGCCCTGGGTTGCGCGATCAATGGCTGTACCGCGGAAGAATCCTGCGACGGGCGCGGCGGATGCGGACCCAACGACACCCCAGCCGAGGTGGTCGGTCTGTCCCTCTCCTCCGGCACGGTCTATTACTACGATGTGTACGCTTCCGAACTTGCGGCGCTCAGCACATCCAAGGTCAATCATTGCCCGCAGGCGTTGGAAATCGCCGCCGTCATCGAAGCCTCGGAACACATCCAGGACCCCAACATCGCGGCGGATATGACCGTTGTGCGGAATATTTGCACAAGCCTGGAAACCGGCGTCAGCATTCAAGAATTGCTGGGGACGCCCACGGCAGAGCCGCCCATGACCGAACCCACGCCGACGCCTTGAGCGTCTCCGATTGCGCCGCGAGGCGATATGCAAACAACCGCGCGCGCCGTACCTGCGTACATAAAGCAAAAGGAGACCAAATGACCAAATTTATCATCCGCTGGCTCATCAACGCCGTGGGTTTATATGCGGCGGTGTGGATCGTGCCGGGCATCGAATACCTCGGCGATTGGGCGGGCATCCTCTGGCTTGCCCTCATCATCGGCTTGCTTAATGCCCTTGTGCGCCCTTTGCTCAAATTCCTGACCTGCCCGCTCATCATCCTAACCCTGGGCTTGTTCACCCTTGTCATCAACACCGTTATGCTCCTGCTCACGCGAACCATCGGGCAGTCGCTTGGCATCGGCCTCTCGGTGGACGGGTTCTGGTCCGCCCTGCTCGGCAGTCTTGTCATGAGCGTCGTCAGCATCGTCATGAGCGTCGTCTTCCGCGACGAGTTGAAGGGAAAAAAGAACTGACCCAAAGGCTTTTGAAATCCCGCTCCCCCCGCAAGCCGGCGGTCTGACGCGTCGCGCCTTCCTAACGATTCATCTCCCAGATCAGTCGCAGCCCCTCGAGCGTGAGCCAGGGGGCGATGATGCCGATGACCTTCGTTTCTTTTGCGACCGTTTCCGCCAGCCCGCCGGTGGCGACGACTTTCATATCGCTTCCCAGCTCTGCGCGGAAGCGGGCGACCATGCCTTCGACCATGCTGACGTAGCCGAACAGCAGTCCCGATTGCATGGCATGGACGGTGTTTCGCCCGATAACGGATGGCGGCACCTGCAAATCAATGCGCGGAAGTTTGGCGGCGCGGGTGTAGAGCGCTTCGGCGGCGAGGTTGATTCCGGCTGTGATCGCGCCGCCGAGATATTCGCCGTCTTTTGTGATCGCGTTGAAGGTGGTGGCTGTGCCGAAGTCCACCACGCAGGCGGGCCCGCCGTACAGTTTCATTACCGCCACTGCGTCGCAGATGCGATCCGCGCCGACGGCTTTCGGATCTTCGTAGCGGACTTTGATGCCGGTCTTCACGCCCGCATCCACCACGAGCGGCCCCTGTTTGAGATATTCGCGGCAGGCTTGAATCACCCGCCCGGTCAGCGGCGGGACGACGGAAGCAAGCGAAACCCCTTCGATGTCTTTGAGGGTTTTCCCCGCGTTTTGAAGCAAGCCCAGGAACTGCAAGCCATATTCGTCGGGCATACGGTTGTGGTCGGTGGCGAGACGCCAATGCGCGCCGAGTTTGCCGCCTTCGTACAAACCGAGCATCAGGTTGGTGTTGCCGATGTCTATGGTGAGGAGCATGGGTTAATCCATGAGGCGGGAGAGAATGTCCTGCGGGACGTTGGATCGCAAGTTCGGATACGCTTCCAATATACGGGCGATATCCGCAAGGTCTTTTTGTCGTTTGCTCCCGCGGCGTTCGGTGTCTGAAACCGCCCAGACTTTTCCCTGCAAGACATCCTCCACGCTTGCGACGGGAAGTTCCATGCCCAACACCGTGCGTGTCGAAGCGTGTTCGAGGAAGGATGCATAACGCGCATCGGTCTGGATTTGCGCGCGCACATCCGACCCCGGAATGGAGATGTTCAAACTGTGAGGGAAGCGTTTTACTGTAAATTGCTTTTCAAGCAGCGATTCCACTATCTCGATCTGGCGAGCAGCCACCGCCAAATCGAGGTCGAGACTGACCAGCGGCTCGACATAGGCGTTGACCGCCTGCCCGCCGATGACACAAAACTGAATATCCCGATCTCGTAAAAACGCGATCAGGTTCTCAAGCAGGTTTGAATGGTCCATGGCGACTGTTTTCCAAAATTCAAGAGCTTGCATAGATACTCGCTTGAAATCATTCTACCATCAGGAAAGTTCTTCGGGCGATTTGAGCCAGAGAAAAAACCAGAATAACGCCGGCGGAAAAACGTGCAGGTAAAGCCTGTCGAGCGAAGTGTTCAAATGCCAGGAAAGGTCTTGCGGCGTGAGAAGGTAGGTTCCAAAATATGCCGCGAGTTGAAAACCGATGATTGCAGGGAGGATCCACAAGCCGGGAATGCGCCGATTCGACCTGCCAAGAATAAGCGCCGTTAAAATTATAATTCCGATGAGGCTGAGGGGCGCGCCGCCCAAACTCCAAAGCGTGATGAAGGCGTGTTCGACGATGATTTTGTATCGGGTGGCATCCAAAATTTTATCGAGATGATGCGCCTGCCCGGCAAGCAGGTCGTTCGCCGGGGCGAGGAAGAGTTTGAACAGGACGATAATCAAAAGAGGGAACGCAAGCCCGGCAAAGTAACCCCATAAAGCCTGCTTCTCTTTTTTAACAGTTAAAACGATCCAAAGAAGCGTTAGACCAGGCATTGCAACCAGCCCTTCGTTCTTTGCCCAACCGCCCAAACCGACGATCAACCCGGCGAGGATTGCCAGGCGGGATTCTTTTGTCTGGAAATACAGGAGCGTCAGCCCGCCCGCCGCAAGGAAAAGTTGCGCGAGGAGCATATCCGCGTATTGACGCATCCCCTGCCCGACGGTGAACGGAAGCGAGATAAAGAGCGTCGTCGCAAGCGCGGCTTGTTTGAAATCTCGAAATCGGTTGACGAGCGAAAACAAAAGTCCCGCTGTGAAAAATGTATTGACGAAGTGGAAGGCAACCGGTCCCCATGTGGACGGCTCGCGGATTAACGCCCATGTAATGGCGTTCGTCATCGGCAGAAGGAGGGGATAATCGGGATGATCGAATTGTCGAAGGAATGTCGCCTGCCAGTCCGCGCCGCCGAGGTGGATGAAGCGGGCGACCACGTTCCAGTTGATCCACGCGTCGGGTCGTCCGTGCGGGAATTGGCGGGCAAACAGGAAGAGATTAAGCGCAAAGAGAAGAACGCAAAACGCAAGGAGGGCAACCCAGAGGCGGTCGGATTTTTCCAATGAGAAGTTTGGTTTGAATCGATTCGCGAAAAGCGCCCACATGGCGAACGAGGCGGCAAGGATACCCTCGATAATCGCATAAACCGTAAGCGGCAAGCCAGCCCAGATCCATAAAAAGCCAGCGAGGGAGGAAACGCCGAACCCGACTCCCGCGGAAAGAAAAATTTTGACGAGAAAAGATTTCCCGTCCGCCGCGTTCCAGATCAGGCGGACGATGCAGAACCCAAGCAGAAGGCGCGGGGCGAGGGCGGCGAACGCAAGGAACAAAGTCATCTAATCGTCCAGGTCGTGGATGAGGTACAAGCCAAAGCCGAACCCCTGCGTTTCATGCTTTCCCAACTTTTCACCGAGCCGGGTTTCGAGGTTTTCGTCGTCGTTGAAATTGCCGACGATCCATTCGTGGTTTGTCCCCAAATCAATTGCAACCGGCGCGGCTGAATATTGCATCAACTGAAATTCGTTGACGTCCAGCAGCGACGGATCGCCGTTCAACGCGGAATCATCCATATACCCAACTTGAGTCGCGTCCTTTGGCAACGCCTCGCGCAACGGTTGGACGCGATTCTCCCATTGGGTCGTCATTTCGCCCGAGGGGTTTCTCCATTCAGCGGAGGAATATGCGGTGACAAATTGCCAAATGGCAAGCGCGAGAGACAGGGTCGCCAGAAGGAAAGGCGTTGATTTCCTGATGAAGTCCATGCGGGTATTTTATCGTAATAAGACCTGTCCGGTCTTTCATGGAAACGCCGCGTAGAACGGATCAAGCGCGCGGAAGATGGAGGCGACGAAGAAATAGTTGTTGAGCATGATCGCGAGGACGATTGCCGCCAGCCCCCATTGCATCCATGTTTTTTCGGCGAAGCCGGATAGCCCCAGCGCGGCGAACAGGACCAGCGCGTACACCCAATAGGATGTATAGAGAAATAATTCCGTGCCGTAGAACAGATGCATGAGGAGGTTGAATCCGATTGCGCCGAGCAGACCGAGCATGAGCGGAGTATGCCTGGATGCGCGGGTATTTTTTACGAACATGATGAACGCGCCGCCCAGAAGGATCAACCACAACGCCAGCGGCAGGTTCGATAATCCGCGATAGGGGGCGAGGGTTTTCTGGCGGACATCGAACGTCTTGAGGTCAATGGTCGGGAAGGGCGGTTTCTCTGAAACGGATTCGATCACGTCCGGCGCGATAATGCCGTAGAGCAGGATCGAGCGCGAGACGACGTTCAACTTGCGGGCAACGGATTGGGGATCGGAGAAGCGGATCGGGTCGGATAAAACTCCGGCGTTGTCGGGATTGGCAAAGTTGAATTCAAAGGCGATGTCGTTCGGCAGAAAGAAGAGGGTTTGCGACTTTGGGTACAGGATGCCGACAGCGAGCGTGAGCAGAACGCCCAGGGCGAAAACGCAAAGCGCGTATTGGGCGAGACGTTTGAAGCCGAATTTGTTGAAGAAGAGAGCGATCAGTCCCTGAACAATGTTGGTGATGGTGATGCCAAAAAGAAGAAGACCGGCGGGGACGAGGAACGAGAAACGGGTTTCGTTTTTCTGAACAAGCAGGAAGAAGAAGATCAGCGCCGCCGCGCCGAAGATGTAGTTTTCGGTCAGTGCGCCGAAGAGCAGGTGCGTGGCGGTAGAGCCGAGCAGGATGGCGAAGGTGAAGGCATAAGTCTTTGAGTTTGTGGCGCGTTTGACGATGAGCCAGGTCATGAAAACGCACAGGGCGGAGACGGCGGAGACGGCGATCATGCCGCCGAGTGCGTAATGTTCGCCCAGCGGGCCGGAAATTAATCTCACCAGCGGGCGGATGAGGATGAGACTCAACGGGTGGACGGCGCGGTTGATTGGGGCGCTCTCCGGGCTGGCGAGAATGGTCATCCACGGACCGGCGTCGGATTCGAATAATACGGTGTTATGGTCGAGGGCGGGATGGTTGAGGGCGCGGGCGATGACGAGTTGAATGAGAAAGAAGAGGGCGGAGGCGTAGAGGCCGGGGGAATGATGAAGGATGAATGATGAAGGCTTGCCCTGAGCAAAGTCGAAGGGATGAAGGAGATGCGTGATGCGTGATGCGTAATGCGTAATGATGTAAAGGGACAGGAAGATGGAGGCGAGGGCGGTGAGGAGGAAGAGGGGCAGCCACTCTTGAGGGACGCGGATGTATTCTGTGACGAACAGGGCGGGGAACTGAAGCGCGGAGAGGGTGACGGCGATGAGGAAGGCGGGGAGGGAGAGGGCGAGGAGAAGATTGATCGGTTTGCTGAGGAAGCCTGTACGAAAAGATTGCGCGGCGCGTTGGATGAGGAAATAGCCGAGGGTCGTTCCGGTTGTCATGGATACGACGGTGAATAAGGCCATCCCAAAGGGGGTGCGCAGGACTTCGCGCAGGAAGCCGGTGGCGGCGGAGGTGAGAGCGAGGGTGGGGAGGAAAGAGAGTAGAGAGTAGAGAATAGAGAATGGGGAATAGTGAGTAGGGAATGGGGAATGGGGAATAGAGAGTAGAGATTGGCGATTGGCGACTGGTGATTGGTGATTGCGCGTTTGCGCGGATGGGGAGAAAAAGGTTTGGTGGAGGAAAATGCCGAAGGCAAGAGTCGGGACGAGGACGAGGGAGAGGCGGTCTATGGGCGAGGGAAAATCTCTTAAATGGAAAAAGGTCAGGGCGAGGAAAAGGCTGAGGAGGAGACCTGTCAAAAAACTGAAAAGGATGCGGGGGAGGTTCATGGGATAAAGCAGTCGCCTTCATCACCCCTTTCTACCCTGCCATTTCGCGCGCTTTATGGGACGACAAGCGTGAAGAACGGACGGCTCTCCAACAATTGCAATTGAATCGCCTTCTCGGTCGGGTAGTTTGTAACGATCAATTCTGTAGTTTTGCCCCGCCGATTCCCGTTGCAATTTATGGCGCGATTCGCCAACACCTCGTCTATTTCAAAAGTGTACGACGAGAACAAGTCACGGATGGTTTCAGTATCGGAGTTTGACAAAATAATATAAACGTACATCTTCAAACCTGTCGCAAATGGCGCAATTAACACCTATCAATTCTGAATTCAAATCGGATATATGAGCGCGATTGAATTTCCCCTCCCGATACAGTTTGAAGAAAATGACGACTCTGTAAGACAGATAAGAAACAATTCATTCTTGGACTTTAGCCTGATTCTCGTTTAAGAGGGCAACTATCTCCCGAGCCCTTTTTTCCGCATCTCTCCATTCGCCGTAGTTGCTACAAATACAAATTTCTCGATTTTCATGTTTGTCAAAAACGATAAAAGTGTTGTTATCAAACTGATTGATAGTGTACCTTTGCATTTTGTTATCCTTTATATCACGAAAGACTGACTCGCTTGTAGCAACTCATATTCATATTGCTTAACAAGAGCGTTGTAGCCCAAAAAGTTCGTTCTGCCCTTGATTGCATCAAAAGCATTGTATTGAATCTTTTGCTCAAATTCGCCGCGCCTTCCTTCGTGAGCAACTATTATCATTCTCGCATGAAAATCCTTCAAGTCATAAAACTTTACAAGTGAATTTTGAATATCTGTAGAATGTTCTACTTCAAACATACTGTTTGGCATTTGACGGGCGTTGAACCAAATGACATCTATTGTCCGGCTTCGTTTCACGAAAAAATCATAACTAAATTGTGGGATTTCTTGAAGCGAGCGTATATCTCCCAAAGGCGTTCCGACAAATTTTTTGTTTTTGTCTTGATTTGGCGTAAAAGTTCCAAAGCCACGCAGATTTCCAATGGTCACTAACAAACCTTGATAATAAGAGTGACTTTGTTCAGTGTCCTTAACTTGGGCGGCGGTTTCGTCTGCCAATCCAAGTTCCGATTTGTAGGAATGTAATGCCCAAAGACCCGGTCTAACTTTAAAGATTTCTGGGCGAGTTTGAACAATCCGTCTAATTGAGGCAAAAGGTGTCTTCGTTGCCCATTTACATTCTTTTATTTTCATTGCCTCAATGTATAGTTGGGCGAGCGTTGCTTGTCCGCCTAATTTTTCAAGGGATTGTATAACTGCCTCATGTTGTTTCATTTGAAAGCCTACTATATTAGACAACCTTGCGCATCGCTGAAAAAGCCTTCGCCGTCAATTACAACATTTTCCCCGTCTTTTCCTGAGTAATTACAACGTCAATGTGACGCTTTGCTCCCCATAAACGACGAGCCGCAGTCACTTCAGTGCCCACCTTTAATCCCAGGCTTCGGGCTAAATCAGCAACTCTACTTTTCAATTCATCGCCGTCAATTCATCGCCGCTTCTGGGCGCAGTCCCTTTACCTGCCATATTTACCTCGTGTTGAAATGGTTCTCATAACACTTTCACCAAGTATATCATCATAGGCAAAAGACATCCCCTTGTTATTCTTTCACCGCCACAATGATCTCGGAGGCTTGATCGTAGCGGTGGAATTGGGGCATCATGTAAATGCCGCCCGCCCAGCCTTTGATATTTTGAATCAACTCGATTGCCAGTTCGGCGCCGACTTTTGCCGCGCCGTCTTTGGCGGCTTCGATGCGCGCGCGCGACGCTTCGGGGATGAAGATGCCCGGGACTTCGTTATGCAAAAAGCTGGCGTGCTTTGCGCTAACGAGCGGCAGGATGCCCGCGAGAATCGGCTGGTTGAGTTTGCCGTGCTTCGACTCGTAGGCTTCGAGAAGTTTGGGCCCGTCGTCGGGGCTGTAGATGGGCTGGGTGAGGAAGAAGTCGGTTCCGGCTTTGACCTTGCGATGCAGGTTTTTGATCTCGGTATCCACATCCTGCGGGCAGAGGTTGAGCGCGGCGCCGACGAAGAAGTTGGTGGGTTGACCGATGCTCGTACCGGAATGATCCACGCCCATGTTGAATCCCTGTTTGATGAGTTTGACCAGTCCCGACGGGACGAGATCGTAATTGTCAGTCGCTTCGGGATAATCGCCGATGGAGGTCGGGTCGCCCATGACGACGAAGACGTTGCGCAAGCCGATGGCGTGCGCCGCGAGCAGGTCGCCCTGCACGCGGAGCAGGTTTCTTCCGCGCGTCGGGAAGTGTAACGTCGTTTCGACGCCCAGCGTTCTTTGCACAACGTCGCAGACCGCCCAGGCGGACATGCGCATACGCGCCAGAGGACTGTCGGCGACGTTGATGATGTTCGCGCCGGAGTCTTGAAGCAGGGACGCGCCCGCAAGCAGTTTGTGAGTCGAGAGTCCGCGCGGCGGGTCCATCTCCACGCAGACGGTGAATTTATTGTCCGCGAGTCGTTGCGCGAGTTGCGTGGGTTGTTCGGCGGGTTCGGCTGTGATCTCATCTTCGGGCAGGGCGGAGACTTCGATCACGGCGGAGGACGGCGATGCGTCGAGCGATTTTCTCATCGCGGCGATGTGCCGGGGAGTCGTGCCGCAACATCCGCCGACGATGTTCGCGCCCGCCTCGCGGAACAGCAGGGCGTAATCGCCGAAGTAATCCGCGTCGGCGGGGTACATGATGCGCCCGCTGACCTGTTCGGGCCAGCCCGCGTTTGGCTTGACGCAAAACGTTGCGTTCGGCTCCGCCTGCCGCATCTGTTTGAGGATGCGCAAAAGTTGCGCGGGACCGCCGGAGCAGTTGACTCCGATCACATCCGCGCCGGAGGATGCAAGACGATGGGCAACCTTCACCGGGTCGTCGCCCAGCAAAGTCCGGTCGTCGCGGGTGAAAGTGATGGTGGCGACGACGGGCAGGGATGTGTTCTCCTTCGCGGCTTTGATCGCCTCGTGGATTTCGTACAAGTCGGAGATGGTTTCTGCGACGATGAGATCGGCTCCCGCCTGCGCCAGGGCTGTGATCTGCTCCGCAAACGCTTCGCGCGCCTCCTCGGGCTTGACCCGTCCATACGGGGCGATTCTCACCCCAAGCGGACCGACATCCCCGGCGACCAGCACATCCTTGAACGACGCGGCCACGACGCGCTTCGCCAGTTCCACGCCCGCGCGGTTGATTTCAGCGACATCGCCTTGCAGTCCGTGTTTGGTTAATTTATAGCGGTTGGCGCCGAACGTGTTGGTGATGACGATCTCCGCGCCCGCTTCGATGTAGGCGCGGTGAATTTCGGCGACGGCGGCGGGATTGGTCAGGTTGAGTTCGTCGAAGCATTGGTCGAAGCCGATGCCGCGTCCGTGCAACATCGTCCCCATCGCGCCGTCGGCGAGGATGGTTTTTTGAGCGAGGGTTTCAAGCAGGTTCATGTTTTTTTTCTCTTTCTAAATTTCGCGCAGTACGACAAACTTCAGTTTGTCCCCGCGCAAAGCGCAAACTTCTGTTCTCTGCGCAAAGCGCAAACTGAAGTTTGCGGTACAGTTCAGTCGCAAAGCGCAAACTGAAGTTTGCGGTACGGTTCAGTCGCGTCAGGGTTTTCTTATCACGGTCAGCGTCGCATCGCCGCGCTTGATTTCGTAAACGGTTGCGGCGCCGGGTTGGGCGGTTTCGTTATTCAAAAAACGGGAGGATGCTACCACATATTCGTAGCCGTCCACCGGCTGGAAGGAACTCCACGAGTTGACGATGAGGTCGGCGCGAGCAAACGGCGTGAGAACGTGCCCGGGTCCCTCGACCCAGATTGCGGCGTTGGGCGGGGCGTTCTCGTTGATGTATTCCGCCGCCGCGCGGTAGGAGGTCAGCCAGTATTCGGTTTCGAAGCGTCCCTGCGCGCCGCGCATCCCGCCGATGAATTGATTGTAGTAAGCGTATTCATACGGGTGAAGCGAGAGGATGCCGATCAGCCCCGGCGCAAGACAGAGCGCTATGGCCGCCAGCCGCCAGCCGGGTTTGACGATGCGTTCAAAGACGCCGCCAGCCATGAGGAATACCGGCGGCAGGATGAAAAGGACGTGCCTGAAGTTGTCGAAGATGTTGACGTTTCGCGCGATCAGGGCGATGACCGGCAAAAGAAACCAGAGCGCGAACAATACGAACAAATCTGTTTTTTTGCGCGCCCCGAACAGCGCCAGGAACGACCCGATCAGGACCAATATCCAGACGGGTTCGGTCATTTGAATCAAAAGCAGGACGGGCAGGTAGGTCATTGGCGTATCTGGGGCGGCGTAATATTGCCCGTCAAACAGGACCCTGCCCGCCCACGGAAATTCGGACATCTTTTGCAGGGCGGCGATGAAGTTGCCCGGCGGGTCCGCCCACAGGAATGGCCATGTCAAATATGCCGCGCTCATGGCGAGGAGGGCGTACAAGCAAAGGGAGAAAACGACGAGGGACAAGGAACGATCTTCAGGTTTGCGGGTTGCGGATTGCGAATGGTATAAGGCAAAGAATGCAACGACGATTCCGGCATAAGGTCCCAGCACGCGGGTGGAGGCGGTGAATCCCAGCAGGAGGGCGGGCGCGAGGACGATGGTCAATATCTTGAACAGAATCGGTTGTTTGCGATACCAGAAGTAGAGAAGGACGGCGAACGATAACGCTGTATAAACGGCGCGTACCCTCAGGAAAAGCACAAAATATCTTTCAATGTAAACCTTCGCGGGAACTTGATTCAACTTCGAGGCGATCAACGAGACGATGTTTGTCTCGCCCGCTTTTGCCGAGTTTACGAGGCTGACGATCAAACCATGAACCTGTTCCGTGAGTAGAAAAAGAGCAAGCATAGAAACAAGCCACGCAATCGAAACGACCCAGACGCGGCGTTTGTTCGCAAGCAGGGAGGAATCGGGAATGGCGCGGAGCGCGTCGGTCATCTTCAACCCCGCCGCGACGCTGATCGTCATCAGCGCCATGAATGGCGCGTCCTTTGGGTTGATGAAGGCGTGTCCCCACAGGACGGGCTGAAGCGCGTACAGAAGAGATGCGCCCATGGAAGAAAGCGGATCAAACCAGCGGCGGGCAATGGTATAAAACGCAACGACGCTGGCGAAGTAGGCGAGGAAGTAAACAAGATGGCGCAGATCGGCGGGGTTGGCGTCGGAAAATTTACCGAGGAAGCGGGAGGCGACCTGAACCGTCATCATAAAGAAGGGACCATAGTATTGCAGGGTTTCGTGTTCGAGTTTGACTTCGCCCCGGTTGCGCCATTCGCCATAGTTTTTGAGCGATTGGTCGGCGTAGACCTGCATGATGTTCTCGTCCCAGCTTGCGCCGTAGTCGTTGAACGCAAAAAGTCCCGCCAACAGGATGATGAAAAACGCAAGCAGAGTCCAGAGAGTCTGCCCGGCGAGGTATTGCTTGATCGTGGAAAAAAAGTTCATATCAAGGTTTTTTAATGACGGCCAATATCGCGCCGCCGCGCGAGATGACATGGACGATCTCCGCGTTTGGGTAAACGGTCTTGTCGAGTCCGTAGCGCGTGGTGGCGACGATGTAATCGAACGGCGCGGGCGCTTCGGGGCGGCTCCACGAGTAGACGTTCTCCTCTTCTTCGGCGAAGATGGAATATAAATGCCCCTGCCCCTCGACCCAGATCAACGAACCGGCGGGGGCGTTTTGGTTGAGATATTCCGCCGCTTCGCGGTATGAGGTCAGCCAGTAGTCGGTTTCAAAACGTCCCTGCGCTCCGCTCACGCCGCCGACGATGGAGTTATAGTAGATATATTGATAGGGATGCAGATTCACAAGCGCGACCATCCCCGGCAGGAGGGACAGCGCGATGGCGGCAGTCTGCCATTGTATCTGTTTTATCCGCTCGAAGGCGACGCCCGCGAGAAGAAAGACGGGCGGCAGGAGAAACAGGAGCTGGCGGAAGTTGTCGTAGAGGGAGACGCGCAGGAGGATGAATAACAACGTCGGAAGTAAAAACCAAAGAAGGGAGAGAATCAGCAGGTCGCGTTTTTGGCTGAAATCTTTGCAGGCGAAGAACAGCCCGATGGCGGCGAGAATCCAAACCGGCTCGGTGAACTGGATGGCGAAGAGGGCGGGCAGGTAGGAGTAGGGGAGATTGTCGGCCAGATATTTTTCGCCGTTGAAGAGGACTTCTCCAAACCAGGGGTAGGAGGACATTTCGATAAAACTGCCGTAGAAGCGGGCGATGGGGTTGGGCCACAGGTAGGGCCAGGAGATGTAGGCGGCGATGAGGGCGATGACGGCGTAGATGGCGAGGGCGGGCAGGGCTTGCCTCCTTTTTGTTCGTAATGCGTAATACGCGACCAATATCCCTGCGTAAGGTCCGAGGATGCGGGTGGAGGTTGTGAAGCCGAGGAGGAGGGCGGCGGGGAGGAGGCGGGGGATGGTAATTAGTAACTGGAGATTGAGTTTGCGTAAAACCAGTAGAAGGGCGAAAGTGGAAAGTAGAAAGTAGCAGGCGCGTAGTTGGAGGAAGAGGACGAAGTAGCGTTGGGTGTATATTTCGGCTGAAACTCCGGCGATGTTTTTGGCGATATAGGAGAGGATGTTTGTGTTGCCGGATTGGGCGGAGAGGACGAGGGTTTGGATGTAGGTATGAACGCTTTCTGTGAAGATAAAAAGCCCGAAGACAGAAACAAGCCAGAGCGCGGTCAGAAGCGGGAGGATTCGTTTCGGGCGTGGGGAAAGGTCAATGGGGGGATTCGCTTCGAGCGAGTCAAAGGCTTGCATCCCCAAAGAAATGGAAAGAAGAAAGAGGGAAAGGAAGGGCGTGTCTTTGGGGTTGATGAAGGCGTGACCCCAGAGCAGGGGTTGGCTGGCGAAGAGCAGGGTTGCGCCGAGCGCGGGGAGTTGGCTTAAAAATCGTTTGGCGATGGAGTGGAAGGCGGGGATGCCCGCGAACCATGTCAGGAAGTAGACGAGGTGGCGCGCGTCGGCGAGGTGGATGGGAAAAATTGTTGAAAGGTATTGGGAAGCGACGGCGGCGAAGGAGACGAAGAAGGGACCGTAGTTGGCGAGGTTCGGCGGGTCCACCTCCACGAAGCCCTGGCGGGGCCATGTGACGTAGGCTTGCATGGAGAGGTCGGCGTATTTTTGCAGGGAGCGGTCGTCCCAGCTTTCGCCGTATCGGTCGAAGGTCAGCAGTCCGGCGAGCAGGATGAGGGTAAAGGCAACGACGGGTATATATTTTTTCATGAATTCAACCCGTCTTCGAGAGAAAACCACGGAGACTCGGAGGCGCGGAGAATTAATAACTCTGTGTCTCCGCGTCTCTGTGGTTCAATTTTTATCCCTTCGACAGACCTGGAGCGGCGCTCTGGCATCCCCGCGCAAGATACGAACGCTGAATCGCATTTTGCCCAAACCGCCCGCGAATAAAGCCGCGAATACTTGAATGAGAGGCGCAAATTCGTGAATTCGTGAAAAATTCGAGGATGGTTTGTCAGGATCAATGCCACTTTGCGCTGTAATGTATCGTAAGTCGGGTTGGCAATCCGACTTACATTGATTGCGGTTGGATGCCGCTCTACAACTGTGCTGCGGTAAATATTGGACGTTATCGGAAATAAGTCAAAATCCTTTTGTCGGACGCAGATGAACGCGGATTTACGCTGATAAAAGAGCAAAAAATCCGCGTTTTCCGCGCTTGTCCGCGTCCAAAATAATTTCCGAT
>CAADGT010000065.1 GCA_900696595.1 uncultured Chloroflexota bacterium | reverse complement strand
CGGACGTTTACGTCCGGGCGGGTATGTGGACAGGCGCGCGCGGGTTGCCCCGGCGTTTTTCTCGTCCGCCGTCCCCGCGCGGGGATGAACCCCCGCGCTATGCCTACGAAGCCCGCTGAAGCGGGCTGGTTTAATCCCTCCACGAATTCAACACCTTCATATAATTCGCGCGTTCGAACGCCGCCGGTTCCTTGACGTTCTTCTGGCACATGCTGCCCTGCATCTGTTGAATGGACGTGTACTCGCGCTCCGCCATCCAGGTTTGCAGGTCAGCCAGCATGGACGGGACGACCGACTCGCCGTTGTGCAAAAGATTGGACGCCATCATCGCCACTTTTGCGCCCGCCATCATCGCCTTGAGGACGTCCGTGTGGGTATGGACGCCGCTGGTCAGGGCGAAGTCCGCGCTCACATTGCCGTATAAAATCGAAATCCAGCGCAGCGGGAGGCGCAGGTCGGCGGAGGTACTCAGGTCAAGGCTGTGGACGATGTCCAGTTCGTTGAGATCAAAATCCGGCTGGTAGAAACGGTTGAAGAGGACGAGTCCGCTTGCGCCCGCGTCCACGATGCGTTTGGCGAAGTTCGGCAGAGAGGTGACGAAGGGGCTGAGTTTCACCGCCAGCGGAATCTTGATCGCCGATTTCACCTCCGCCACAAGTTCCACCTGCGCGTCTTCGAGTTCGGCGGCGGTCAGGTTCGGGTCGGTGGAGAGGAAATAAAGATTGAGTTCGAGCGCGTCGGCTCCGGTTTCTTCGATGCGTTTGGCGTAACTCGTCCAGCCGCCTTTCGAGACGCCGTTCAAACTGCCGATGACGGGAACGCGCACAGACTTCTTCAACCCTGCAAGATGGTTGAGATATTTTTCCGGTCCCACGCCGTACATGCCGCCGTCGGGCAGGTAACTCAGCGCCTCGGCGAAGGAATCCGCGCCGCGCGAGAGGAAGTGATCGAGCTCCAGCGATTCGTGGATGATCTGCTCCTCGAAGAGCGAATACATCACAATGGCGGCAATGCCCGCCTCTTCCAGACGTTTGGCTTTGTCCAGTTTCTTGGACATCGGCGACGCCGAAGCCACCAGCGGGTTCTTCAATTTCAAACCGAGATAGGTCGTTGTTAAATCTGTCATATCGGTATCCTCATCGCTCAATCACCAATCACCAATCTCTACTCCCCATCCCCATACTTCATCCCCGCCATCTGCTGATACAACGTCCAGCGGGCTTTCGCGTCGAGTTGCGCTTCCTTCATCAATTGTTCGGCGCGTTCCTCGTTCATCTGAGTTAACATCTTATAACGAGTTTCGTTATAGGCGTATTGCGAGAACGGAACGCTCGGCTCTTTCGATTCGATCTGAAGCGGATTTTTGCCCGCAATCGCCAGGCGCGGATCATAGCGGAACATGGGCCAATGCCCCGACTGCACCGCCAGTTTTGTCTGATCGAGACTGCGCGCCATGTCGTAGCCGTGCGCAATGCACGGGCTGTAGGCGATGATGAGCGACGGTCCGTCGTAGGACTCGGCTTCGAGGAAGGCTTTCAGGGTCTGCTGGTCGTTCGCGCCCATGGCGACTTTGGCGACATAAACATAACCGTAGGACATGGCGATCAAGCCCAAATCCTTTTTCGGCATCCCCTTGCCGCTCATGGCAAACTTGGCAACCGCCGCGCGCGGCGTGGCTTTGGACGACTGCCCGCCCGTATTGGAATACACTTCCGTATCCAGCACAAGGATGTTGACGTTGCGCCCGCTCGCCATCACATGATCCAGCCCGCCGTAGCCGATGTCGTACGCCCAGCCGTCGCCGCCGATGATCCAGACGGATTTTTGCACCAGGCTGTCCGCCACGCTGATCAAATCCTTTGCGCGCGGATGTTTCGATTTTTCCAGATTCTTCTTCATCCGCGCCACGCGCCCGCGTTGTTCGTCAATCGCCGCCTCCGAACTTTGTTCCGCCATCAAAAGGTCGTGCGCCAGTTCCTTCCCGACCTCATCCGCCAGAATGGAGAGCAACTCGCGCGCATATTCGTTTTGTTTGTCGAGCGTCAACCGCATCCCCAGCCCGAACTCGGCGTTGTCCTCGAACAGCGAATTCGACCATGCCGGCCCGCGCCCATTGGCGTCCATCGTCCACGGCGTGGTGGGCAGGTTGCCGCCGTAGATCGAGGAACAACCCGTCGCGTTGGCGATCACCGCCCGGTCGCCGAACAATTGCGAGACCAGTTTCACATACGGCGTTTCGCCGCATCCCATGCATGCGCCGCTGAACTCGAACAACGGGCGCAGTAACTGTGAATTTTTCACCGTCGAAGGGTTGATCAACTTGCGATCCAGGTCGGGGATGTTCAGGAAGAATTCCCAATTCTTCGCCTCGGCTTCGCGGATGGGCGGCTGGGGTTCCATGTTGATCGCCTTGCGCCCGACGGCGGTCTTATCCTTCACCGGGCAAATTTCCACGCACAGCGTACAACCCGTGCAATCCTCCGGCGCCACCTGCACGGTATAGGCGTAGCCGTCGCCGAATTCCTTGAACTTCGACTGCATGTGCTTGAACGTCTCCGGCGCGTTCGCCAGCGCCTTCTCGTCGTACACTTTATGACGGATGACCGCGTGCGGACAGATGATCACGCACTTGCCGCATTGAATACAAATTTCTTCGTTCCACACCGGAATTTCCAGCGAGAGGTTGCGCTTCTCCCATTGCGTCGTGCCAAGCGGAAACGTCCCGTCCACGGGGAAGGCTGAAACCGGAAGATTATCCCCGTCGGCGTTGATGATCTGCCCCAGCACGTTTCTGACGAATTCCGGCGCCTCATTCGGGACCGGGAGCCTGCGCGCCGTCTTCGACGTGATCTCCGCCGGGACGTTGACCTCGTAAATATTCGCCACAGTCGCATCCACCGCCTCGAAGTTTTTCTTCACCACGGCCTCGCCGCGCTTGCCGTAGGTCTTTTCGATGGCGTGTTTGATCTGCTCGATGGCTTGTTCTTTCGGCAGGATTCCGCTGATGGCGAAGAACGCCGTCTGCATGATGGTGTTCATGCGCCCGCCCATGCCGGTCTTTTCCGCCACATCGTAGCCGTTGATGACGTAGAACTTGAGTTTCTTTTTGATGATGTCCTGCTGGACTTCCCTTTGTAAGTTGTCCCAAATCTCATCGGGACCGTACAAACTGTTGAGCAGGAAGATGCCGCCCTCTTTGGCGTATTTCAGCATGTCCACCCGCTCGAGAAAGGTGAACTGGTGACAGGCGGTGAAATTCGCCTGCCCGGTTTCGATCAGATACGGCGCGCGGATCGGTTTGGGGCCAAACCGCAAATGCGAGATGGTGATCGTGCCGGATTTTTTCGAGTCGTAGTAAAAATATCCCTGCGCGAAGTTATCCGTCTCCTCGCCGATGATCTTGATCGAGTTCTTGTTCGCGCCGACTGTGCCGTCCGAGCCGAGCCCGAAGAAGACGCAGCGCACGGTGTCGTCGGATTCGAGCGAGAAGGAATAATCCACGTCGAGGCTGGTGTGCGTAACGTCGTCGTGGATGCCGACGGTGAAATGCGTCTTCGGGTCGGGTTTGCTCAACTCGTCGAAGACCGCCTTCGCCATCGCCGGGGTAAATTCCTTGGAGGAGAGTCCATACCGCCCGCCAATTACGGTTGGAAGGTTGGAAGGTTGGAAGGTTGAAGGAAAACCTTCAACCTTCAACCTGGAACCTTCAACCAATCCATTAACAACATCCATATAAAGCGGTTCGCCGGTCGCGCCGGGTTCCTTGGTTCTATCCAGCACGGCGATGGACTTCACGCTCTTGGGCAGCGCCTTGATGAAATGCTCCACCGAGAACGGGCGATATAACCGCACGCGCATCACGCCGACTTTTTCGCCTTTCTGCGCCAGGTGGGCGACGGTCTCCTCGACAACTTCGCCGCCGGAACCCATGATGACGACGACGCGCTCGGCGTCCGGGTCGCCGCTGTAATCGAAGAGGCGGTATTGTCGCCCCGTGATTTTTGCGAACTTGTCCATCGTCTCTTGCGTGATGGCGGGAGTGGCGGCATAGAACGGGTTGGCCGCCTCCCTCATTTGGAAATAGACATCCGGGTTTTGGGCGGTGCCGCGCAGGACGGGATTCTCCGGGCTGAGTCCCCGGGCCCGATGGGCGCGAATCGTCTCCTCGTCCAGAATGAGGCGCAGTTCTTCATCCGATAGGTGAACGATCTTGTTGACCTCGTGCGAAGTGCGGAATCCATCGAAGAAATGCAGGAAGGGGACGCGCGATTTGAGCGTGGCGACCTGGGCGATGGCGGCGAAATCCTGCGCCTCCTGCGGCGAGCCGGAGGAGAGCAGCGCCCAGCCGGTCTGGCGGACAGCCATCACGTCCTGATGGTCGCCGTAGATGGATAGCGCGTGCGACGCAATGGCGCGCGCCGCGACGTGGAAGACCGTGCTGGTGAGTTCGCCCGCGATCTTGTACATGTTGGGGATCATTAACAATAATCCCTGCGAGGCGGTGAAGGTGGTGGTGAGCGCGCCGGTCTGCAATGCGCCGTGGACCGCGCCCGCCGCGCCGGCTTCGGATTGCATCTCGACCACGAGCGGGACCGTTCCCCAAATATTTTTCTTCCCCTTCGCCGACCATTCGTCCGAGAATTCGCCCATCGCCGAGGATGGGGTGATGGGGTAGATGGCGATCACTTCGTTAAGACGGTGCGCGACGCTCGCCGCCGCTTCGTTTCCGTCGGTCATGATGATGTTCTTGTTCATTCGCTGACTCCTGTAAAGGCGTTTTGCCCGGGTTTTCCTATTGTAACGTAAGTCGGACTGCCAACCCGCCCGTTCGCGCAAGTGTATTCCCGCGAGGCGAATTGCGTCAGTTATATGCGGCTTAATTCTCCGCGCCTGTTGTCATGTTTTGGGCGGGATGGGCGGGAATAAAAAACGTCTCAAACTTTAAACTTTGGCGCGGGGGAAATATCGCCATAACTGCACGATCAATGTTCCCATGCCGACGAAGCACAACCCCGAAATTTTCCTCCCTGTAAGCGGCTCGCCAAGAAATACCCATGCGAGTACGGCGATCTGCGGGAGCATTGTGCCGTTCACGATGCTGGATTCCACGGCGGTGAGAGTTTGCAGGGACTTGTTCCAAAGAGTGAAAGCAAAGGCTGTATTCACTGCCGCCAGCCAGCCAATGATCGCCCATTGGGCAAGGTTTAGCGCGCCCATGCCTTGCGTAATGATTCCAAAGGTCAGCATCAGAATTCCGCCGATGCCCATGCTAACGCTTGTCACTGCAAGCGGATTTAATCTCTCCTGGGTGTTGATGTACCTGCCAAGAACGGATGAAGCCGAATTCGCCGACAAGGCGACGAATCCGGCGATCAAACCGGGAATCTGTCCGCCCGCGATGGAAAGCGGCAGAAAGTAGATCAGAGCCCCGACGGTTGTTATTAATATCCCGCCCCATTGCGCCAGAGAGGCGCGTTCGCTGTGCGAGGCGATACCGTAAAGCGCAATCAGGATGGGGGAGAAATTCAACAGCAGGGAGAGAGTGGCGGAAGGTAAAAAGGAAAGACTAACGAATTGGGCGCCTTGCGTCAACGTGTAGAACACAAAGCCGAGCGCGATAAGTTCCGCCCAGGTTCGGGCGGATAGCCCGCGCAGGGTTTGGCGTTGGATTGGGTTGAGAATTACAAACGGCAGAAGGCAGAGAGCCGCAATCGTATATCGCAAACCGGCAAAGGTGACAGGGGGCAGATCTGCTTTCAGCCCGATCTTTATCAACACCCACGAGGTGGACCAGAGGAAGGTGACGAATAACGCCTGCAATACGGCAATGAAGCGGTTCTTATCGGTCTTTGTGAGGGGCATATATGGGTAGCGATTGCTGATTTTCCAAAAACGGTCTCGCCATCAACAGCGCCGCCAGAGACTTGGCGTCCGGTATTTCGCCGCGCTCCGCCATTGCGAGCGCTTCTTTGATGGGGATTTTTTCCACCGCTAGAAATTCGTCGTCGTCCGCTTCGAGCGGATCATGTTCGAGATCGGTCGCCAGAAAGACGCCCATGTTTTCGGTCGAGTAGCCCGGCGCGAGATAGAAAGAACCGACGTGTTTCAACGCGCGGGCCGCCATGCCGGTCTCTTCGCGGATCTCGCGCGCGGCGCATTCCTCGAAGGGTTCGTCGCCGTCGCGCGTCCCGGCGGGCAGTTCGAGCATATCCATATTTGCGGCGTGGCGGTACTGGCGGACGAAGAGAAGGTTGCCCTCGGCGTCCACCGGCACAATGACGACCGAGCCGCCGTGTTCGACGATGTCGAATTTCGTCTCGCGCCCGTCCGGCGTTTTTAGATAATCGCGGCGGATGGTGAAGGCGCGTCCTTTCATCAAAACTTCGGAGCGGAGAAATTCAAAGGAGGGCATGGGAAATTCCTTGTGTGTAATTCACCTTATGCGGCCAATCCCGAAGGGATGAAAGGATTGTAGCCGGGCAAACCGTCCACCGCCGCAAATCCCGAAGGGATGATATGGCTTGTTGCCGGATAGGACCCCCCTTCGGGGTTGGATGATACAAAATCACCTAATCTATAATCATGCGACCCGTTTCGGCAGACTCAACGCATCGCCTGCGGGGTCGGCGCTGGGCGCGTAAGGTGAGTGTGTAAGTCGGATTGCCAATCCGACTTACCTGATTTTGAAAACAAAAAAGCCCAGGCGCGGACCCGGGCTTTTGAAAGGGCGTCTTACGGAATTTGCAGCGTCTGTCCGACTGTCAACCTGGGATTCGAGCCGAGGTTGTTCGCGCTGACGATGGCGTTCGGGTCCACGTCGCCGAAGGCGCAGGCGATGCTACCGACCGTTTCGTCGCCGGAGGCCACAGTGTACGAAGCGGGATGCGTTTTGAGGACGCGGCTGCCGGGGAACGAACCTGCGCCCTGCGGGATCGTGAGTTGCGTCCCGGTGGCGAGGCTTTCCCCTTGGGCGACCGTCAACCCGCTGGCTTGCAACAGGGCATACGGATCCACATCAAATCGGCGCGCAATGCACCAGGGCCATTCGCCTTTCTGCAACGTATAAGTGGACGGCCGCGAACCGGGCGGCACGGGCGTCCCAACCGGCGGGGCGGAGGTGGTCGCCGCGACCGGGTTCGCATTGGTGGGCGTCCCGGCGTTCAATGTTGCGGTGGGGGTTGCGGTGGCTATTGTCCCGGCATCGGTCGCGCCGGCTTGGGGCGTTCCCGTCGTCGAAGCGGGCGTGCCTGTGGCTCCCGCTCCCGAAGCAGATGTCTGCGCGGCTTCGGTCTGCTTGGCAAACTGCTCGATCATCTCCATTGGATTCTCGACCGACGCGATCGGCGATACAAAAAGCCCCGTCGGTATCGGCGTGGCGGTTTCGGCTGGCGGGGGCGCTATGGATCTTTCACATGCGGAGACGACCACTGCCGCGATCGTCAAGACCGACAACATCAACACCCTGCGATGATTCTTCTTCATGGATTCTCCTCGTTCCTTAAACTAAAAAAGATGGTAGCACATGAGCTTTAATGCGTCAAGAACTCGTTACGGATTGCAACCAAGCCTCAACCTTGCAGATTCAAACCCCGCCGCGCCTCCCCCCGGACTTTGGCTTTGAATCTGCTCCCAAGCCGCGCAGACCGCCTTGAGCGTTTTCCCCGACTCGAGAATCTTCTCCGAGACCTCCGCCGCCTTATCGAATTGATTCGTCGTTGCGTACGCCCTGACGAACACAAGCCATTCGCGCGGCTCTTCGGGGGTCAGCCCGAGTCGCAACGCTTCATCCGCCAATGCGGATGCGGTTTCAAAATCGCCGGTCTGAATCGCCAGTTCGGCTTTGGCGAGATGATAACACCAGCCATGCTCCGGTTCGGGGAAGAACACCGGCGCGGCGGAAGGTTCCGGTTTGGGCATGATGCGGGATGTGTCCGAAAGTGGAATCGCTTCGATCAGTTCTTCGGGGAGGTCGGAGTAGAAATCGGGCAGGCTTGTCGCCGGGTCGAGGACGCGCAGGCATCCGTTTTGAGGCATGTGGATGACGATTGCGCCCGATGTGCTGCCGTTGAAGTTTACTGTGCGGTAGGGGTAGAAGATTGCGATATTTTCGTCGAGGGAGGGCAGGGTCGAGCCGCCCAGCCGTTTTTCGGTGTAAAGCAGCATGTATGGGAGGTCGGAGCGGGCGTATTCGGGCGCGTACATCCAGTTGATGGGCGCGGTGAAGGAAAGGTCGGTTTCGTAATCAATCGGCATCTGGTAGGCGAGCAGGAGGGTGTCGGCTTTGAGCGCGGGCATACGCCATGCCATCTGCCAGTAGATTTCGCCCTGCTTTTGCCAATCCCTGCGGAAGATGTTGGCGTTGAAGAATTGCTGTCCGATGCCGAGGGCGATCAGCGCGGAGAATACAAAAACTCTGGCGCGGCGGCTCTTGATGAATAATTCGATGACCCCGAGGAGGAAGAGCGTCGCGCCGGGCATGATCGAGATCATGAAGCGGTCGAAGGAGGATTGCAGGGTGAGCGGGAGATTCGCCGCAAGAGAGGGGAGTCGTCCGAGCAGGATGCCGACAACGCCGGTGAGGATCAGGGATAGCGCGAAATTTTTATCGCTCGCTTCATCCGGCGCGGAGCGGGAGAGGATTCGGATGAGGAAAATGAACGAGAGCGCAATCAAGCCCAGGGCCAGGAGCGAGGCGGGCGCGGGCAGGGAGGAAAATGTCAGGGGGAGGATTTGGATCCAGATGTAGAATCCGCTTTTCCACAGGGCATCCAGAGCCTGAGTCAAATAATAAATTGCGTTCGGCGATTCGGCGGTTACGGCGTAGGAGGCGTAGGGACCGAAGTTGTAGTAGTAGTAAAGCCAGGCGGCGTCGAGAATCCAGATGAGGAGATGAGGAAGCCAGGCTTTGAAGGTTTTGTTGAAGTCTCTTTGAAAAAAGAAAAAGAGAAGCAGGAAGCGGATGCCTTCGATGCCGAAGAAGTATTCGGTGGGGAAGACGCCGCAGATGTGGAGAAGCAGGGCTGTGATGGTATCTGTGATTTTTTGCGCGCGCAGGGCTTTGAATGTGAAGCCGAAGGAAAGCAGGTAAAAAATGAAAGGAATGAGTTCCTGGTTGATGTGAGTCAGCGCGACCCAATGCTGGCTGTAACCGGGGAAGACGAGCATAAGCAGGGCGGCGAGATAAGCGAGCGTCCCTTCGGCTCCGCTCAGGGCAGGTTTGCGGGTTGGGAAGATTTGGGTGAAGGTCCACCATGCCGCGACGCCGATGAGAAAGCGGATTACAAGCGCGAATATTTGCCACGCGAGCGGATGCAAAGGGATGACGCTGGTTGTCAGATAAAAAATGGGTCCGAGGAAGGGGCGGAACGGCATGAACGCCGGGATGAATTCGGCGGGACCGAGAAACTTTGCGATCCACGCGAAGGGCCAGTCGTCCCAGTAGAAGCCGATGAAGGGCAGGAGCAGTCCGTAAGCGATGACCGTGATGACGGCGATGGTCAGCGTTTGCCGCGCGATGGGGGTGCGAAGGGACATGCGTCAATTATAAGGGGATTGGGAGTTTATAAAATTTTCT
>CAADGT010000064.1 GCA_900696595.1 uncultured Chloroflexota bacterium | reverse complement strand
GCGGTTTCCTTTTAAACGCAAAGCCGCCAAGCCGCAAAGATTCAAGGGTTTTCCCTTCGCGTCTTTGCGACCTGGCGTTAAGAATTTCATTCGGCAAAAGCGCAATTTGTACCCGTGTTCAGTATATATGGAGCATCAGCCTAGACGTGAGAAACCGCAATACCAACACCATCCTGCGCGGGATTTCGATTCTTTTCCTGGTCGGCGCGTTCGTTTTGACCGTTATATCCCTGATCGCATACAGCCGCCAGCGGGCGGGCTATCCCGCCGGAATGACCATCGCCGGCGTCCCTGTGGACGGGCTCACCCCCGCCGAAGCCTCCCAACGCCTGCTCGAAGTGTACACCTCTCCCATCGAAGTAAAGTACAACGAAGCGGTCTTTCATATTGACCCCGGCGCGGTCGGTTTTTCGGTGGACATCGAAACCATGCTCGCCGCCGCAGACCTGACCCGCACCGGGCATCCGTTTTGGAGCGGTTTTTGGGATTACCTTTGGAATCGCACTCCGCCTGCAAGTCAGATTCCATTGAGCGCTTCGATCTCGGAGGAACGCCTGCGCGACTTTCTCCAGAACGAGATCGCCTCCCGCTACGATACGCCTCCCGCCCCAGCCCAGCCGGTTCCTGGCGGGACCTCGTTCCTCCCCGGCGCTCCGGGCTTGACTCTCGACCTGGACCGCGCCGTCTTAATCATCGTCAACGCATTGCGCTCCCCTGCGGAACGATCCGTCGCCCTGACGTTCAACCAATCCACCGCTTCGCGCCCGACAATGGAGAATTTGACGATCCTGCTCAAACAGATCGTCGGCGCCTCCGACTTCGACGGTTTGATCGGCTTCTATATGATGGACTTGCAAACCGGGCAGGAGATTCATTTCGCCATGAACAACCGGCAGGAGATTTCCGTCGAGCCGGATATCGCCTTCACCGCCTCCAGCACCATCAAAGTTCCGATCCTGACCTCTTACCTGATCAATCACGGCGCCGACCTCGACGCGCAAACGGTCGAGATCATCTCGCGCGTCTTCCGCATCTCAGACAACTCCGCCACCGATTTAATCCTCGAACGAATTGACCCGAACAACGGACCCGTCATCGTCACGCGCGACATGGAAGCCATGGGGCTTACCAGCACATACATCAGCGGCATGTTCTTCCTCGGCGCGCCAAACCTGCTTCCCGGTCGCGTCACCCCCGGCAACTCCCGGACGGATATCTTCACCGACCCTGACCCATATTCACAGACCACGCCCTCCGAAATGGGTATTCTTCTTGCGGATATTTATCAATGCGTCCAAAACGGAGGCGGCGCGCTTGCCGCGGCGTTCCCAGCAAGAATCACGCCCGCCGCCTGCCAGACCATCATAGACTTTCTCGCGCTCGATAAATTTGGCGCGCTGATTCAAGGCGGCGTGCCGGACGGAACGCTTGTGCCGCACAAACACGGTTTCGTCCTTTCGAGAGACGGAGTCATGCACGACATCAGCGACGTCGGCATCGTCTATTCCCCCGGAGGGAATTTCGTGCTTTCCATTTACACCTACCATCCCGTGCAGAATATCTGGGACACCGCCAATCCCCTCGTGGCGAACCTGACCCAGGCGGTCTACAACTACTTCAACATTTCAAGTCAATAACAGTAGGTCGGATTGGCAATCCGACTTGCGCCTAACCAGGCTTTTCCTCCGCACATCGTATATAATCCACACCATGAGCGCCGCATTGGGACTTTACCGCCTCGGACAGGTGGACCGCCAGATTGACCACATCCGCGCCCGCCTTGACTTCATCCAAAAGACGCTCGAGAACGACGCGGAGATGAAAACGGCGAAGGCGCATTACGACAACGCCAGCCAGGAAAACCTGCGCGCCTTGCGCGGCGTCAAGGACGCCGAAGCCGAAGCGACCGCGCTGCAGATCAAGATCGAACAGGTTGAAGCCAGCCTGTACGGCGGCTCGGTAAAAAACCCCAAGGAACTTCAGGATTTGCAGAAGGACGCCGCCTCGCTCAAGAAACACCTCGCAGCGCTCGAAGAACGCCAGATCGAAGCCATGCTGCTCGCAGAATCCGCAGATACGGAGTTGAAACATGCGAAGAACAATCTTGATCTTGTGCAGGCAAAACTCGGCGATGAACATAAAAAACTGTTCGAGGAGCAGGGCGACTTGACAAAGCAAATCGAAAGCCTCGAGCAGGAACGCGAAGCGACACTCGCGCCCATCGAAAGCGCCCTGCTCGCAATCTATGAAAGTCTTCGCAAACAGAAGCGCGGCGTCGCCGTGACCGAGGTGGAGGACGGCGCCTGCGCCTCGTGCGGCACGACCATCAACGCGGCGACGCAGCAAAACGCGCGCTCGCAAAAACAACTGGCGCACTGCCCAACCTGCGGGCGCATCCTGTTTGCAAACTGACCCAGCCATGTTCCTCGACTTGATTGACCCGTTCTCGTTTTTCGCAGGGTTTGCCGTCGCCTCGGTGTTGTGGTTTCTCCTCAGCCGCTCGCGCCCGTTGCTCGCCGAATTGAAGCAGAGCCTGCATGAACAACGCGAGCAAGCCCAGACCCGCAAAACAAGTTCGGTGGAGGAAAACCACCGCCGCCTCACCCTTCGCCGCGCCCAGGGGATGCATCTTGCGGCGCAGTTATTCGCATTGGACGAGGTCTTGCAGGAACCGACCGTCCTCACGCCGCCGGCGCCGGTCGAACCGGGCATGGCATCCCGCTTCGAAGATATCGTCACGCAGACTTTGCCCTACCTGCCAGCCTGGCCCGAGATCGCCGCAGTCTATCAACCGCATACGCTCACGCTTCCGCAGGCATTGGCGGGGAACGCAAACCTTGTCATCATCGGACAGCCGGGGATGGGAAAGACGGTGGCATTGGCCCACCTCGCCAGCCTCGCCGCAAACCGGAGCGAGAAACTCGGCGCCTTGCAGGACGCTGTCCCATTCCATTTTCACGTCGCCGACCTGGAACTCCCCGCCAAAGACCCAAAGGACATCCTGCAACCGATCATCGGCGCGATTTCCGAAACCGCGCCGGTATTCGACTTGAATAAAATTCCCGCCTTCGTTCAAAATTCATTCAAGAGCGGCAACGCGTTGCTGCTCGTGGATGGGTTCGACGAAATCACGCCCGCCGAGCAAAGCCTGGTCTCCGATTTTTTCAAACTGCTCCTGGCGGAAAACCCCGATCTGAGGATTGTGACCACCGGCGCGCCCGAACACCTGGACGGTTTGATCCTGCTCGGCTTTGTGCCGCTTGCCCTAAGCGCATGGCATGCCGAGGCGAACCGGAAATTCGTGGAGCAATGGGGCGAGCTATGGATGCGCACCGTCGCGCTGGAAACCTTGTCCCAGGGCGGAGTCGAACAAGCCGACCCGCTCTTGATCAACGCATGGCTGGGCGCGGATGCGTTGAATCTGTCCCCGCTCGAACTGACTCTGAAAGTATGGGGCGCTTATGCCGGGGACAGCCTCGGTCCTCATGTATTGGAGACGATTGCCACACACATCCGGCGCATCGCCCCCGCCAACACGCCTGTCGCCGCGCTCGAGACTCTTGCCATGCAGGTTGTCCTGAGCGCCAACCCGATCTTCGATCCGCGCAAGGCGCGGGAATGGGTGAAGTCGTTCGAGGTGACGGGAGAACTCCACGGAGGCGACTCCGCCCAAAGTCCGGGAGAAGAGGCGCAGGGGGCGAATCCCGATTCTCAGCCGAGAAAGAAAATCGAGAAAGTATCCACTCCATCAACGGGCTTGCTCGGAAAAATGACAGCCAGCGGATTACTGGCGGCGTATCCCAAAAATCGGATGCGTTTCATTCACCCGGTTTTTGCGGGCTATCTGGCGGGGCACGCAATGACGACCTACAACGCGGAAGAGACCCTGCTCAACCAGCCGGATTGGTCGGGAAAATATCTCGCCATGCGTTTCTTCGCGGCGCATGGGGATGCAAGCCGCCTTGTTCAAGCGCTGCTGGAACTTTCGCGCCCGCCAACGCACAAGTCGTTGTTCGAGGCGGCGCGCTGGCTGAGGGACGCGCCGCGCAACGCTCCCTGGCGCGGAAAAGTTTTCGGGGCGCTTGCGGCAGTGTTGCAGACCGACGGAATCCCTTTGGGCGCGCGCGGACAGGCGATGGCGGCGTTTGTTTATAGCAACGACCCAGGCGCGGCGGCGTTGTTCCGTCAATTTGCAACTTCAGGGTCGTTCGAACTGGTCCACCTTGCCATTTTAGGCGCGGGCGCGGTTCGAGATGCGAAGATAACGAAGACACTGGAAAGCGCGATGCTCGCTCCGAGTCTTTCTGTGAAACGCTCAGCGTGCATGGCGCTTACCGCCATCAACACCGCCGAATCGCTGGAGATCGTCGCGCACGCCCTGCTTAACGGCGAGGAGGATGTGCGGCGCGCAGCGGGAGAAGCGCTTGCCAACGATCCGCTCGAAGGTCATGCGATGCTCAAGGACGGAGTTACAATAAACGATATTCTCCTGCGGCGCGCGGCGGTATATGGGCTCGGGCGCGTGAAAGAAGAATGGGCGATGGATCTGTTGAAGAAAATTCAGATCGAAGACGAGCAATGGGTGGTGCGCAACGCCGCCACTGAAGTGATTGATATGCGCACGAAGAGCGACGCCTATTCCCCGGTGCAACTCAAGCCGCCCGCCGAAACGCCCTGGCTGGTCGAGTTTGCCGCCAAAAAGGGAGTCGGCGTCTCGCCCGGCGTCCCCGCCACCGACATCCTGCTCCTGGCGCTGAAAGACGGCGATCCCGAGGCGCGCCTTGCTTCGCTTCAACTTTTGAAATATGCCCCGCAGGCAATCGTGCTTCGGCAAATTTATGAAGCCATGCGCAGGGACGACCCCGAACTGCGCGAATGCGCCTTCAATATTCTTTGGGAACTCAACTCGGCGGGAGTCCAACTTCCAGACCCTGTTGGATTATAAGTCAGGCAGCGCCGCGCGCAAATTGAAATTTGCGGTACGGCAAGGTTCACCTTGCCAGCGCGCGCAAATTATTGCAGATTAACAATTAAATCGAGCAAAAAAACCTTAACGCAAAGTACGCGAACTTTTCGCGCGCTTTCGCCCAATTCGCGGCATTCGCGTTAAAAAATGCCCAAACGGGATCGCTCGGTTATTTTAAAAAGTACAAAAATTTGCGGCACAACTTGCAATACGGAATAAACCGACATGCTTATAACAAACGCCAACCTCATCACCTGGGAATCGCCGAACCGCGTCCTGACGAATCATGCCATCCTGATCGAAGGCGGGTTGATCAAGGAAATTGGACCAACCCGTTCGTTGACCGCCAAACACCCAAAAGCAAAATCGCATGACGCCAACGGGCAATACGTCATGCCCGGCGGAATCTGCGCGCACACGCATTTCTACGGCGCGTTCGCGCGCGGCATGGCGATCCCCGGCCCCGCGCCGAAGGATTTTCCCGACATCCTGAAAAAATTATGGTGGCCCCTCGACCGCTCGCTGGACGCGGAGGGCGTGCGTTATTCCGCGCTGGTCTGCCTTGTGGACGCGATCAAACACGGGACGACGACGCTGATTGACCATCACGCCTCGCCTAACACCATCGAAGGCTCGCTGGATGTGATCGCCGAGGCGGTGGATAAAAGCGGCTTGCGCGGCGTACTGTGTTACGAAGTCACCGACCGCGACGGGACGGAGAAAGCCAACGCCGGGATCCAGGAAAACACGCGCTTCATGAAACGCCTCGCCTCGAACCCGCACCCGAGGCTGTCCGCCGCTTTCGGGCTTCATGCCAGCCTGACGCTTTCCGGCGCCACCCTGCAAGCCTGCGCCGCCGCCATCCCCGAAGGGAAGGGATTCCACATCCACGCAGCCGAACACGAATCGGACGAATACGACAGCCTGCAAAAATCGGGCATGCGCGCGATGGACCGCCTGCTCAAGCACAACATCCTCGGACCGAATACCATCGCCGCGCACGGCGTTCACCTCGACGCGCGCGAGATGGAAATTCTCAAAGAGACCGGAACCTGGCTGACCCATCAGCCGCGCTCGAACATGAACAACGGCGTCGGCGTGGCGCAGATCGAATCCATGCTCAGGTTGGGGGTCAAAGTCTGCCTCGGCAACGACGGCTTCTCAAACTCGACCTGGGACGACTGGAAAGCGGCATATCTTCTTCACAAAGTTCAACACCGCGACCCGCGCCGCATGGGCGGGTATGATGTTCAACAGATGGCGGTTTACAACAACGCCGCGCTTGCCCAAATCTTCTTCCCCGATTCCCCCATCGGGCAGATCGTCCCCGCCGCCGCCGCGGATTTGATCTTCGTGGACTATCATCCCTACACGCCGCTGACGGACGGCAACCTGCCCTGGCACATCGTTTTCGGCTTCCAGCAGAGCATGGTGACTTCGACGATGGTCGCGGGAAAATTCGTCATGAAAGAGCGCAAACTGCTCACGCTCGACGAGGCGGAGATCGCCGCGCGCGCCAGGGAGATCGCGCCGCGCATCTGGCAAAGGTACGAAGAAGAAGTTGCGAAATCATTCTGACAACGGAGACCCATCATCCATGAAAGACGATCGCATCCTTTTGAAGATTGCAATTCTAGGCGGGACGGGAAAAGAAGGTTCGGGACTTGCCCTGCGTTGGGCGCGCGCCGGATACTTCGTCATCATCGGCTCGCGCTCCGCAGAACGCGCCGACCAGGCGGCTTACGAAATCAATCGGCAGCTTGGCATGGATAACGCGCAAGGCATGGATAACGAATCCGCTTGCAAAGAAGCGGATATCGTCGTCCTGACCGTGCCGCCCGAAGCGCAAATCGCAACGTTGGAGGGAGTCAGGGAACCCCTTGCCGGGAAGATACTGGTGGACGCCACCGCCCGCGTGGACGCCAAAGACCCCAAACCGCCCACGGGACGCTCCGCCGCGCGCGAGGCGCAGGACCTGCTCGGACCCGACGTCAAGGTAGTCGCCGCGTTTCAAAACGTCCCCGCCCATGCGCTCAAGAAATTGGACGTGGAACTTGCCAGCGACGTGATGGTCTGCGGCGACGACCCCGAAGCGCGCGCGCAGACTGTCGAACTTGCCGAAGCCGCGGGCATGAAAGCCTACGAAGCCGGCGGACTCGACAACGGCATTGTGGTCGAAGGACTGACCGCGCTGATCATCGCCATGAACAAGCGCTATAAATCCAAGGTCGGCGGGATTCGTGTAAGCGGAATTAATAAGGATAGCGAACCAGGCAGATAATGATAGCCAGAGCGTCAAGGGCAATCCGCAGATTGGTCAGATTTCGCAGATTATTTCATGATTAAGAGTTCAAGTCAGGGCGACCCACAAACCTATGCCATTATTGGCGCATGTATGGAAATTCACCGCCAGTTGAGGCATGGATTCCTGGAAGCGGTTTACCAGGAAGCCGCCGTTATTGAATTTCCCATAAAGAATATACCTTTTGAACGGGAGGTTATACTCCCCGTAAGGCATCGAAATATCCGCCTACCTTCACATTACAAGGCTGATTTCGTTTGCTTTTCAGAAATTATCGTTGAATTCAAGGCTTTGTCACGCATCGGAAACATCGAGGAATCTCAACTTCTGAACTATCTAAAGGCATCCGGTCTTCAACGCGGATTGTTAATAAATTTCGGAACATCAAGCCTGCAATACAGACGCCTTGTTTGGAATTACACAGGGGAATTTATTAATGTTGAAAATTCTGCGAAATCGGCGTAATCTGCGGAAAATAAGTTGCCTACCCTTTCGCTCACCGCTCTCAATAACGTTCCCCTCATCCGCCACGGCGACGACCTGGCGGATATTATTGTCACAGCGCTTGCCGACTCTCGCATCGAGTTGCGGGACGACGACATCCTCGTCCTCGCGCAGAAGATCGTCAGCAAATCGGAAGGGCGGATGGTCAACCTTGCAGACGTGACTCCCTCCGCCCGCGCGCTCGAACTCGCGCCGCAGGTCGAAAAAGACCCGCGCCTGATCGAACTGATATTGAGGGAAAGCAACGAAATCCTGCGCGTTCGCAGGGACGTGATCATTGTGGAGCATAAAATCGGTTTCGTATGCGCCAACGCCGGCATAGACCATTCCAACGTGATGGGCGCGGGAAATCCAAACGAAGAGTACGCCCTGCTCCTGCCCGACGACCCGGATGAATCCGCAAAGCGATTGCGAGATTCGATTGCAAAAAAAACCAACAAGAGCGTCGGCGTGATGATTATCGACTCGCATGGGCGGGCATGGCGCAACGGCACGGTCGGCATTTGCATCGGCTTGAGCGGAATCCCCGCGCTGATGGACGAACGCGGATGGAAGGACCTCTTCGGGTACACGCTCAAAGCCACCGTCGTCGGCGTGGCGGACGAACTCGCCGCCGCCGCCTCGCTTGTTATGGGTCAAGCCGCCGAAGGCACGCCCATCGTTCACGCGCGCGGATTCCCCTACCCGCTCGGCGAGGGGTCGCTCAAAGAATTGATCCGCCCGAAGGATATGGACATGTTCCGTTGAATGTAATCCGCGCAATTGACATCCCCTGCGCTAACGCAAATCTTATGCGCGCTTGATATAAAGACGCAGCGCAAACCATCGCAGATGAACAATTAAACCCGGTAGTCCCCACGCTTCGACTTCGCTCCCTTCCCAGAGGGACTGCCGTCCTGAGCGGAGGGCTGAGCGTACTTTGCCAAGCCTATAAATCCGACAACCATCGGAGACTTCAATGACCTTTCCCGAAAAATTCCTCGACTTGTTTCAACCTGAAACAAAAGCCTTTCTCTTCCTCGCCACCGTGAATTCGCTGCGCTACGACAACAAACCCTGGGCGCGCCGCGAGGATCAAAAGCGCATCATCTTCAAGATAAAGCCGGTCTCCTTTGACGAACATAACTGACCTTCGCGCATTTTTAAGAAGCAGGCGTTCGATCCGTCGCTTCAAACCGGACCCGGTTCCCGATTCGACGATCCAGGAGATTCTCCACACTGCGACCTTCGCCCCCTCCGCGCACAACCGCCAGCCCTGGCGTTTCGTCGCGCTGACGGATTCCCCGTTCAAGGCAAAACTCACAGACGCCATGGAAGCGGAATTCAAACGCGACCTCGAGAACGACAATCTCCCGCCCGCAGAGATCCAAAAACGGATTATGCGTTCCCGCGAACGCATCTCCGGCGCGCCGCTCGTCATCGTCCTGTGCGTGGACATGACCGACATGGACAAATATCCCGACACGCGCAGAAAGAAAGCCGAGTACATCATGGCGACCCAATCCGCCGCGCACGCCGGGATGCAGTTGCTCCTCGCCGCGCACGCCGAAGGACTCGGCGGGGTCTGGGTGTGCGGACCCATGTTCGCGCAGGAGGCTGTGCAATCTGCATTGGAACTCCCGAAGGTATGGGAACCGCAGGCGATGTTGCTCATTGGTTATCCAGCCGAGACGCCCCCGCCAAGGGGAAGAAAAAAAATAGAGGAGGTCGCTCTTTTCAAATGAAAATCGCCGCGCTTGCAGGCGGAGTGGGCGGCGCGAAACTCGCGCACGGGCTCGCCCAACTCCTGCCGCCGGAAGACCTGACCGTCATCGTCAACACCGGCGATGACTTTGAGCATTTGGGACTGTATATTTGTCCCGATCTCGACACGGTTTGTTACACCCTTGCCGGACTCGCAAACCCCGAAACCGGCTGGGGACGGGCAGACGAAACCTGGAACGCCATCTCAAATATCGAGCGGCTCGGCGGTCCCGCGTGGTTCCGGCTGGGGGATAACGATCTTGCGACCCACATCGAGCGCGCGCGACGACTTAAAGAAGGGCAAATGCTCTCGCAAATCACGCGCGATTTCTGCAAAGCGTGGAATATCGGGCATACGATACTGCCCATGTCCGATTCGCCCGTGCGCACAATCGTGAATACGGACGAGGGCGAACTGGCGTTTCAGGAATATTTTGTCCGCCGGCGCTGCGAGCCGCGAGTCACAGGCTTCAGGTTTGACGGGGTCGAATTTGCCGAACCCGCCCCGGGCGTGAAAGAGGCGATCCAATCCGCCGATGCAGTCATGATTTGTCCGTCGAATCCCTGGGTGAGCGTGGATCCGATTTTAAAAATCGTCGGGGCGATCGAAAAAAAAGTCGTCGCCGTTTCGCCCATCATCGCGGGCAGGACGGTGAAGGGACCCGCCGCCAAGATGTATGCGGAGTTGGGCGTCGAGCCTTCGGCGCTGGCGGTCGCAAACCATTACCGGAGCATCTTGCGCGGGTTCGTGCTGGACAACGCAGACTTAAAGTATGAACCACAAGTCAAAGAATTGAATATAATGACGTTGACAACCGATACGTTAATGAACGACGTCGAAGATCGCGCAAGGTTGGCGCGCGCCGCGCTGGACTTTGCCGGGAGTTTATAACCATGTCGCTTTGGGCGATCCTGCCTGTTAAACCGTTGCGGCGCGGAAAATCGCGTCTGGCTGGCGCGTTGACGGAAGACGAGCGCGCCGCATTGAACGAGGAATTGTTGGAACGAACCCTGCGAACCCTTTCGGGTTTGAAGGAATTGGAAAAGATATTGGTCGTCAGCCGCGACCCTCATGCGTTGACCATCGCGCGCAATTACGGCGCCAAAACGGTGCAGGAAGACGGCCAACCGCATTTGAATACGGCGTTGACCCGCGCAAGCGTGGTCGCGCAGGTTCACGCGACACAGGGCGTATTGGTCCTGCCGGTTGACCTGCCCTTCCTCACCCAGGACGATGTGCTGACGTTGATTGACCGGGCGGGCAAACCGCCTGTGGTTGTCATTGCGCCGGACAGACATCACAAAGGGACAAACGCGCTGTTGATGATCCCCGCCGGGCAGATCGAATACGATTTCGGCGAAGGGTCGTTTCAACGGCATTGCAAGCGGACGATCCAATCCGGCGCGCGGCTGGAGGTGGTTGACCTGCCTTCGCTCGGTCTCGACCTCGACGACCCGGAGGATTTGGAACTCATCCGCAAATTGGAAGCGCAGAAAACATAGCGCGGTTCGCGCCACAAACTTTAGTTTGCGCGACTGGTTACCTTGCACTCTTAAAGTCGGGACACGGACGAACGCGGAATTGAGGCATTTTTTCAGGCGATTTGTTTGTCAAAAAATCTGCGTTCATCCGCGTTTTCAGCGTCCTAAAAACAAAATGTAAGGTAGTCAGTTTGCGCGACTTTTTTCAGACCTACAGAAAAGCGGAAAGGATCGCCCCAGGATTGCGGCGCAATTGCCCTTTAACCAGAGCGCCCCTTCCCTGTGGGATAAGAATATTTGGAGATGTGGGCGGGTCGCCCCTGCAATTCAGAAAAAGGAGAAACTCATGACGAAACAACGTGTTGCCCTTTACCTGCAAGATTCGCACGACCTGCGCGACGGGCTGGATTACGCAAGATACGCGGAGGAAAAAGGCTTCGAAGCCGTATGGCAGGCGGAAAGCCGCCTGGTGCGCGACGCGATCGTGCCGATGGCGGGTTACGCCGCCGTAACAAACCGGATCAAAGTCGGCTCGGGCGTGATCAACAACTGGACGCGCAACATTGGGCTGCTCGCGGCCACATTCCTAACGCTGGACGACCTGGCCCCCAACCGCGTCATCTGCGGGCTGGGCGCCTGGTGGGACCCGCTGGCGGCCAACGTGGGCATTGACCGAAAAAAGCCGCTGACCGCCATGAAGGAAACCGTGCAGGTGATGAAGAGACTGCTCAACATGGAACGCGTAACCTTTGACGGCGAATTTATTCGAGTCAAAGATATTGAATTGGATGTAGTCTACGGGCGGCGCGAACCGCGCAACGTGCCGATCATGATCGGCGCGACCGGCGACAAAATGATGGAACTGACCGGAGAAATTGCCGACGGCGCAGTCTTGAATTATTGCGTCGCGCCGGAATATAACGACAAAGCCATGGAACTGTTACACAACGGGCTGAACAAATCGGGGCGCAGGATGGAGGATTTTGACCGCCCGCAATTGATCGTCTGCTCGGTGGACGAGAGCCACGACAAGGCGATTGATTACAGCAAGATGCTGTTATGCCAGTACATTGCCCAACAGCCGCACATCGCCAAAGCCTCCAACGTCTCAGACGATGTTGTACAAAAGATTCAATCCATTTTGGGATGGCCCGCCACAAAAGAACAGGTAATGAAAGCGAAAGACCTGGTGCCGGACGAACTCGTCCACAAAATCACGGCTTCCGGCACGCCCGCCGAAGCGAAAGCCAAAGTGGAGGAATACAAAAAACGCGGATGCACCTGCCCCATTTTGTACCCGGTGGGCGGGAATTTCAAATTGCTGATTGACACCTTCGCGCAAAACTGATTTTTCAGGGAAAGCCTGGGGCTTGCTCCACTGTTTTTCACAATGTCATAATCGAAAAATGAGCCATGTCATCTTGACGGATGACGCGGCTTTGGTTATCTTTTCGCCCCAAAGCGGCATGTTTGCCCATCGGCGCGAGCCGCCCCTGACATATCGAAGGGAGGACGCCGGTTACTCATAAGAACAAGGAGTCACATCAATGTCACTCGTCAGTTCCATCACCTGCGACCTTGAAGGACGCATCGAGACCTACAACAAGGGCGCGGAACAAATCTTCCAATATTCAGCCGAAGAAGTGATCGGCAGGAAGCGCGTCTCGCTCTTTTCGCCGGGACTCGTCGTCCTCGAACACGTTCCTGCCTGGCTGAAGATCGCCGCCGAAAAAGGCGAATTCAAAACGCAAACGGTCTTCCTCCGCAAAGACGGCAGCGCCTTCGCCGCCGACATCCGCATCACGCCCACGTTCAAGAACGGCAGGCACATCGGCTATTGCGGCGTCACCACCCCCCGTCCCGACGTGGACGTGAACAGAACCTGGCCCCAAATCTCGTGGATGACGAAAATCTTCTCCGCCCTCGTCGTCACGCGCGCGCCGTTTCTCTCCGCCACCGTCGTCCCCGTCATCATTGGGGCGGTATGGGCTTCATCGCGCGGACTGGTCTCGCCCTTCCCCTGGGCCTTATTCTGGACAATACTGCTCGGCGCGTGCGCAATGCACATTGCCGCCAACACGTTCAACGATTACTTCGACTGGACCAGCGGGACCGATAAAGCCAATAACGATTACTTCATGCCCTTCTCCGGCGGAAGCCGTTCCATCGAACTCGGACTGATCTCGGAAAAAGGGCTTTACCGTCTCGCCGTCGCCTTTACGATCATAGCCGCCGCCTGCGGGTTGGGCATCCTGGCATCTACAGGGCGAATCGGATTGCTGGTTTTTGGCGCATTCGGCATCTTCTCAGCCTACTACTACACCGCGCCTCCCCTGCGCCTCGCCGCGCGGCGCGGATTGGGAGAACTGATCATCGGTCTCAACTTCGGCCCGCTCATGGTCGCCGGCACGATTTATGCGCTCAGCGGCTCGCTTGCCTGGCTCAACTTTCTGGCGGGCGCGCCCATCGGGTTGCTCACCGCCGCCATCCTCTGGATCAACGAATTCCCGGACATCAAAGCGGATCAACTCAGCGGCAAACTCAATCTCGTTGTCACGCTGGGACAGGAACGCGCCCGCTGGGGATACCTCGCCCTCCTCGTTCTTTCATTTGGAGTCATAATCGTCGGCGTCCTGCTCGGCTGGTTCCCCTTCGGCGCGCTTGCCATGTTGCTCAGCCTGCCCATAGGACTCTTCACAACACGCACACTTTTCCAGAACTACCGCGACCGCGCCCTCATCAAAGGCAACGCGGCCACCATCCAACTGCACATGGTCGCCGGGCTTCTCCTCGCGGCGGGACTATGGATCGGCGCATTTCTGGGTTGAGCGCCGCCGAAAAACTTCCATCGCAAGTGCGCGGCATGTTCGCGCGCATCGCCCCGCGTTACGATCTAATGAACCGCTTGATGACCGGCGGAATGGACGTGCGCTGGCGGCGGGAGGTCGTGCAACGGGCCGCATTGCGCCCAAACGCCTCCGTGCTGGACCTGGGAACCGGCACCGGCGATTTGGCCCGCGAAACGCTGACGCAATTTCCGCAGGCCCGCGTCGCCGCGGCGGATTTTACGCTGGAGATGATGCGCGTCGGCCGAAAAAATGGCGCGCTGAATTTCTCTGCCGCCGACGCGTTGAGCCTGCCGTTCCAGGACAACTCCTTCGACGCGGTCATCTCCGGGTTTTTGATGCGGAACGTCACTGACGCGCAAAAGGCGTTGCAGGAGCAGCGCCGCGTCATAAAGCCTGGCGGGCGGATCGTAGTGTTGGACACAACCCGCCCGAAGAAAAACATCCTGTCGCCTTTCATCAAATTTCACATGCACGTAATCATTCCTTTTGTCGGCGGGATTCTTTCGGGAATGCGCGACGCCTATGAATATCTGCCGGACACCACCGAAAATTTTTTCACCGCCGAGGAGTTGTCCGTCCGCATGACGGCAGTTGGATTCCGGCGCGTGCAATTCAAACGCCTGATGTTCGGGACAATTGCGATTCACTGGGGGGAAAAATAATGGCAGGGAAAAAACAGGCCGGATCGAAAAACTGCTTTATTTGCGGAGTCGAAAACCCGGTCGGGTTGCATTTACACTTTTACGAAACCGAACCCGGCGTGATCGAAAGCGAATATATCGCGCCCGAACATTTTGAAGGTTACCCGGGCGTTCTACACGGCGGCATCGTCGCCGCGATCCTCGATGAAATTTCGGGCAGGGCTTACATGGGGACGGATCCGAAAAACCCGCGCTTTATGTTTACCGGCAAACTGGAGGTCAAATATCGCAAGAACGTGCCGATCGGCAAGCCGTTGAAACTGGTCGGCAGGGTGATGGAAGACAAAGGACGCGCGGCAAAGGCCTGGGGCGGAATTTACGACGCGCAGACCGGCGAACTTCTCGCGGAGGCGACGGGACTGCACATCAACGTGCCGGGCGACAAAATGGATATGAGTAAACTGGAAGAACTGGGCTGGAAGGTGTATCCGGATTGACGATGGATGATGGACGATGAATGATGGACGATTGACGATTGACGATGGACGATGGACGATGGGCGATTGATGCCATCTTCGTTCATTGTCTGCGGTCTATCGTCTGATTTTGCCTGTTACTTTTTCCAACCTCCTGCAACATATAAGGTGTGTATACACGCCAAGCAGGAGGTTTATGACTGCCCTCATGACAATAAAAACACAGGAAATGGATGAGTCCGATCTCGTCCGCAAAGCCGTCGGCGACGCGGAGGCTTTCGCCGAACTATACCGCGCCCATGTGACGCGGGTTTATCGCTACTTCATGGCGCATTTGGGGAACGTCAAGGACGCGGAAGACCTGACCTCGCAGACCTTCATGGCGGCGCTGGAGGGACTCCGCTCGTTTCGGGGGGACGGCTCGTTCGCGGCGTGGATCATGGGAATCGCCCTAAAGCGTAAACTCATGTTCTTTCGCGGGAAGCGGCCCGAGGTCCCGTTGGAGGCGGCGGAGCATTACCCCAGCCCAAGCCTGCCCACAGACAAAGCCGCCATGCGGCGCATCCGGCTCGAATCCATCGCCCGCGCGCTCCGCCAAATTTCGCCCGAACGCGCCGAAGCCGTCGGGTTGATCTATTTCGGCGGGTTGAATTATATGGAAGCGTCGCGCGTGATGAAGAAAAACGAAGCCGCGGTAAAGATGCTCGTCTCGCGCGGCTTGCAGGATTTGCGCGAGCGAACCTCCCTGAGAATGGAGGCGGAAGAATGAACGAAGACAAGAATCCGATTGAAAGAATTATTCAGGAAACCGCCGAAGAGACGCGCCCCAACGCGATATTTGCGGCGGAGTTGGAGGAAAAACTGCGTCGGATGCACGTTCCGCGCCGGACGACGCAACTCCCTTTTCGCAACTTTCTGCCCATCGTCACCGGCGCAATCGCGCTGGGGGCATTGACGTTTTTTACGATCTGGCTGTTTGCAAACCTGAGTCCAAAAGGGATGCCCGGCTCCGGCGAAGAACTCCCCGCCGCCACAACGCCCGCGCCGGAGGCGGAACCAAACCCGGCGCCGGAAATTCAACGCGAAGGCGGGTACGACTTCCGCGGCGGGAAGTTATTCCTCTCCCAGCCCCTGCCCGAATTGCCGCAGGCTGCAAATGTCTACACCCTGTCCGCCGACCCGCCCGCCACGCTGGAGCAGGCGCAGGCATTGGCGGCTCAGTTCGGCTTGCAGGGCGATATTTACACAACCGCTTTCCCCGGCGCGCCCTCCGGGTACATCGTCACGGATGGCAAACGCATCCTGACCGTTTATACCGTCAACTACTTCAACTACGCGCCGGACGTCAAACAACTTTATCGCGGCGGCGCCGTTCCCGATGGCGATATGGAGGCGGTCATCGCGGAATTTCTATCCGGGAACGGATTTGATTTCCCGTACGTCATTTCGGAAACATCCTCGCCAGGAATGTATGAGGTGTATGAAACCGCGCCCGACGGACTGCCGATCCGCTTCGGTTCGCCGTCCATGCGCGTCACCATCGGCGCGGACGGCGAAGTGGCGGGGCTGGACGCCAGCCTCAAAAATTACGATCCCAACCCGGTCGGCGGGTACGGCGTCATCAGCGCGCAGGAGGCGTTGGACGCCCTGCTGGACGAAACCGGAAACGGCCCTTCATTCATCGAGATGGGATACTCGACCGGATACGAACCGCCCTTACAATGGTTCAGGGAATACCCGGATAACCAGACCGTAACAATCTCCGGTTCGCTCGCCTCCTACGACTCCGCAACCCCCGGCGGGAGCAGTCTCTATCTGTTGGACGGCGTTCCGCTGGCAGGCAACACAAGCGGATTGGAAGCCCTCGACGATTTCGCCTTCATTCAAGCGACCGGACAATTCGTCGTCGAAGGCGATATTCGCCGGTTCGTCGTCAAGTCGTTCAACGCGGAGGTCGCACCGGCGTTCATCTCCGGCGCGTTGAGAAGCGAAGGCGGCGCGATCATCCTCACCAACGACATGGACGGAATGGAATACGTCCTGCCCGACGCGCCCGCCGACCTGCCGTTAAACACAGACCCCGGCGCTTCGTATCTCGGCGTCAACGGCGTGATCGTTGACGGAGTCATGGACTGGACGAGCATCCAGTTCTACGCCGACGCCAGCAACATGGGCGGAGGAGGAGGCGGCGGCGGCGCGGGATTCCGCAAACTCAACCTGAGCGGCGAGCCGATCCCCTTCCCGACGCCCATCCCGACAGACGAGCAATACACCCCGGCGGAACTTGCCAGTTTTCTGAAGTATCCCGTTCAGGCGGGCGATACGCTCGAAAGCGTGGCGGAAAAATTCGGCGTGAGCGTCGAGGACTTGATGCGCGCCAATTTCATGACGGAGCCGTCGGTTATTTCCCCCGGCTGGACGTTGATCATCCCCGGCGTTCCGGGACCCACCCGGCTGGAGAACACGCGCGGCGTCGTGCAGATCAATCTGTTCCTTGAGCCGGGCGGTTCGCAACGCGCCGAATACTGGTTCACCGCCGAAGCCGACCAGTCGTTTTACGCGCTCGAAGGCGACAACCTGGAGGCGTTGCAGGAACTTGTCAACCGCCCCATCGCCGTGACGGGCGACATCCGCATCGGAGAAAGAGGCGAAACATTTCTGGTCATGGAATCCTTCGAGCCGCTTTACCCGGGCTTGCAGTTTCAGATCATGAAGGGCAGGCAGGAGCAGGCGCAAATCAACGGCGAGCCGGTTATATTCTTCACCAGCGAAGGGACAACATACGTTCAACTCATGCCCACCGGAGGCGCGCCGGATCAAAACTACTATCAGACCGACGAGGGTGAAATCCTCCTCGAAGCGCTGGCCGTCCCCGATGAAACCTACGCGGGCTATCCGGCGATCCGCGTCTTTAGTTTCGCGCCCGCAATAGACCCGGTCAGCGGCAAACCGTTTGAACTGCCCATCACGGCGGACAAACTTGAACCGATACCCGACCCCACCGGCGGCGGACCGTACGAACAACCCGATCTCGTCATCGAATCGGTCGAACTGGCGTATTACGTCCCCGATACAACCATGCAATACTCATCGCCGTCCGAAGCCATCGCCCCGGAAATGTACCTCCAGCCCATCTGGCTTTTTCACGGGCGGTACGCCAACGGGTTTGAAGTGAACTTCGCCGTCCAGGCCCTTCAGCGCGAATTCCTCTCGCCGGAGTACGATCAAGTTTTCACCGGAGGGTAGAACCCGCAGTTCTTTCAAGTAAAATAACGCCGCCCCGCAAAGGCGGCGTTATTTCATGGACGGACTTCTCGTTATCTTCACCTACATCGCAGTCATCGCCTCTTCCATTTCCGGCGCGCTCGAAGCGCGAAAAAGTCAAATGGATGTCGTCGGCGCGATCACCATCGCCTTCGTCAACGCCTTCGGCGGCGGATCCCTGCGCGACATCCTTCTGGGGCGCGAACCCGTCTTCTGGCTCAACGACCCCTGGCTGACCATCACCACGCTCCTCTTCGCCGTCATCGCCTTCTACCGGCTGGATACCTTCTCCCGGCGCCTGCTCATCGTCGCCGACGCCATCGGGCTTGGCATGTTCAGCATCCTCGGCGCAACCTACGCATTGCAATTAAACGTCCCGCCCATCGCCGCCATCCTCATGGGAGTCGTCACCGGCATGTTTGGCGGCGTCCTGCGCGACGTGCTCAGCAACCGCCTCCCCAACGTCTTCCGCCAAAACGCCGAACTATACGCCACCTGCTCCTTCGTCGGCACATCCATCTACGTCCTGTGCCACGCCCTGCGCTTCAACGCCCTGCCCATCGCCCTGATCGGCGCCATCGTGGTCTTTGTCCTGCGCCTGTTTGCCGTCCGCTTCCGAGTCACACTCCCCCAGCCATAACGATATATAATCAAGCCCGCGGAGGCATCCAAAATGATCACAACCTATCACCGACCCCAAACCCTCGAAGAAGCCCTGACGCTTTTGAATCAACCGGACACCGTCCCGCTGGGAGGAGGAACGCTTCTCTCCCGTCCCCAGACGGATTCTGTTTCTGTGGTGGATTTACAACGCCTCGGGCTGGATTCGCTCCGCGCCAGCGGAAACGAACTGCAAATCGGCGCCACCTGCCCCCTGCAATCCCTGCTCGAATCCGAACACACCCCCGCCGCGCTAAAAACCGCCCTCAAACTCGAAGCGCCGCTCAACATCCGCAACGCCGCCACCGTCGCCGGGACAATCGTCGCCGCAGACGGGCGCTCTCCCTTTGTGACGATGCTGTTGGCGATGGACG
>CAADGT010000063.1 GCA_900696595.1 uncultured Chloroflexota bacterium | reverse complement strand
CACGAATAAAGTCACGAATTCGCGAATGTTGGCGCGCCTATTCGTTTATTCGTGAACATTCGTGGACGGTCACAGACTCATCGGCAAGCGCATTTCCTAACCAAATGCCATCTTGCGTAAGGTGAGTTAAAAACTTCGCGGCGCGTTGCGCCGCGAAGTTTGGTCTATTCGTCCAAAACCAGGACCGCTTCCTTCGAGCAGGTCACCTGCTCCTTCGCCCCGATCTTCGGCAGTTCGAGGAAGGGATTGTTAAAAGTGTCCATATTGAATTTGGCGCCGCCGATGCTCACCTGAATCCGCACGACGGAGCCGAGGAAGGTGATGTTTTCGATGACGCAGTCGAGGACGTTGTCCTTCCTTTGCTCGGCGACAAAACTAAACCGTTCGGGGCGAACCGAAATGCGGACTTTATCGCCCTTCGATTTGGATTTAATATCGGTCGCAGTGATAAATTGCACGCCGTTCAAGTTTAGCAAACCCCTGCCGGGGTCGGCGATCTCGGCGTTGGCGTTATTAAGCGAACCGACGAAATTCGCCACAAATTGCGTCTGCGGGAAGTTGTATATTTCGAAAGGCGTGCCAACCTGTTCCATTTCGCCCGCGTTCATCACCACAATTCGATCGGAGATGGACAAAGCCTCCTCCTGATCGTGCGTCACAAAGATGGCGGTGATGCCCAGTTTTCTTTGGATGGCGCGAATCTCGGAGCGAAGGGAAACGCGAATCTTCGCGTCCAACGCCGAAAGCGGCTCGTCCAGCAACAAGACCTGCGGGTGGATCGCCAGCGCGCGCGCCAGCGATACGCGCTGCTGCTGACCGCCGGAAAGCTGGTAGGGAAATTTGTGCGCGTGTTTTTCCAGGTTGATCAGCGCCAGCATTTCCGCGACCCGTTCCTTGATCGCAGACCTCGACTCCTTGCGAATCTGGAGTCCGAAGCCAATGTTTTGAGCAACGGTCATGTTCGGGAAAAGGGCATAGGATTGGAAGATCATGCCCACGTTGCGCTGATTGGGAGCCTTGTCGGTAATGTCCGCGCCGTCGAGCAAAATCTGTCCTGAAGTGGGAGTTTCAAACCCTGCCACCATGCGCAGGGTGGTGGTCTTCCCGCAGCCGGAAGGTCCAAGGAAGGAGACGAATTCGCCCTTTTCGATTTCAAGGTTGAAGTCCTTGACGACCGGAGCGCCGTCAAAAGACTTGGAGATGTTGGAAAGCGTCAAATGATTCATTTCGATTTTCCTTGAAAGGGCTAATGTCCGGCGGCGATCTGCGCCTGTCCGCGTCCGCGTCCGATGAGCTGGATAATTCCCATGGCAGCCCACGTCAGCGCAAAACTGACAATGGCCATTGCCGCCGGTTCATAAGCCTTCTGCTGGATCAGGTAGGCCATGTAAGGGGCAAAAGCCGGTTTTACCAGGTATTGAGCCAGGATCAGTTCGCCGATCACAATGGCGAAACTCAAAAAGGCGCCGCTCAAAATGGCGACCCGGATGTTTGGCAGGATGATGCGAAATAAAATCGTTCCCCAACCGGCTCCCAGGCTTTGAGCCGCCTCCGTCAGAGTCCGCACGTCAATGGCGCGCAAGCCGGTATCAATGGCGCTATACATATACGGCATGGATAGAACTGCGTACGCCGCAACCAATAAAACCGGGCTGTCCACGATCAGCAGGGGCGGCTTGCTGAAAGTCCGCACCAGCGAGAAGACGTATACGATGGCGGGGATCACGAACGGTAAAAGCGTGATGAATTCGACCGGGGCGCGAAACTGCGGCAGGCGCAGGCGAATGATATAGGCAGTCGGGACGAAGATCAGTATCCCAAGCATGATCGTGAGAGCGCCCCAAAAAACGGAATAGGAGAAATTAAAAATAAAGTTTGGATCGCGGAAGATATTTTCATACGCGGCGAAACTCAATACCCCCAGTTTGGCGCGCAAAGAAAACAGGAACGTTGCCAGGAGCGGCATGAAAAAATAAAGAATCCCCAGAGTCATCCAAAACCAGGCCCAGGCTTTGCCGTTTTTTTTCATCTCAGCCACCTTTCTGTCCGGCGTTGAAGCGCGGCGCGGGCGGCAATGGCAAGGGCCATGACGATCACCATCCCCAGCGCCAGCGCGTATCCCAGCCCCGGGTCGCCCAGCACGTCGCCGCGCAATTGCGAGCCGATGACAATCGTCACCAGATTAATCTGCCCGCCGGTCAGAGCCTGCGCGGTGGCAAAGGCTCCGAAAGAGTTTCCAAAGAGCAGGATCATGGCTCCCAGTATGGCGGGGAGCAGAATCGGAAATGCAACGTATCGCCAGTACTGAAAAGAACTGGCGCCCAGGTTTTCCGCCGCCTCCACCCATTCGCGCCGCAGCCCGTCAATGGCCGGGGAGATGATCAATACCATCAGGGGGAATTGAAAATACATGTACACCATGCTCAACCCCCAGAAGGTGTAGAGCGTAAACCCGTGATGGTACGGGTTAAAGCCGAGCGCAACCAGAAGTTTGGTCAACTCGCCGGAAGGGCTTAACAGGGCGATGAATGCAAAAGCCAGCGGGACGCCCGCGAAATTGGAGGCCACGCCGCAAAAGGTCATGAGTGTGGAGCGCATAAAGCCCGGCAACCCGCCGCGAATTGCAGAGTAGGCCAGCAGGAAGCCAAACAACCCGCCGCCCAGCGCCGTTACAACGCTGATTTTGATGCTGATCCAGTATGAGCCAAGCAGGTACGGCTCCTGCAGTAACTGCGCGATGTACTTGATCGTGAAGGCGTGCGTTTTCGTGTCCTGAAAGCTGCGAACGCCGAGGATGGAGGCGGGGTAAAGCAGGAAGAGGGCCGTGAAGGCGAAGAACGGCGTCAATCCAAGCCACGCCCATGAGATTTTTTGGGGGGCGGGGCGCGCCAAAGGCGCGCCCCGCTTGCTTGCAGTTCGAACGGACATGGCGGATTTACGGAGCGGGCGTTGGGATGTCAACGCCGACGGTGGTCATCCAGCCTTCGGTGATCAAAGCCTTCGCCGCGGCAAGTTGATCTCCGTTGGGAGCGACGGCTGATTCAAAGTCGCTGGAGGCGGGCAGTTTGGCCGCAAGGTCGGCAGGGATGGCGCCGCGCGCCTCCATTTCCGCCTGCTGGACGCCGTGCGCGTATCCCCTCATCCACGCCAGTTGCCCTTCGTCGGAGTGGAGAATCTCCATCCACAGTTTGGCGCAGTTCGGGTGCGGGGCATAGGCGCTGATCGCCTGAACGTACATGCTGGCGATGGTCGGCGAGGGGTACACAACAGTGGCAGGCGGGTTACCGGCCCATGTGTCCTTGTAGCCAAACGCCAGGTAGTCCCAGGTAAGCACAATGGGCGTTGCGCCCTGCGCAATGGTTCCCACTTTTGCGATCACCGGCACAAAGTTTCCGACCTGGTTCAATTCGTTGAAGTAATCCAGCCCGGGCTGAGCGTCGTCCAGCGAGCCGCCGTTGGCCAGGGACGCCGCAAAAACGGATTGAATCGCCTGGTTGGAGCTGCGCGGATCTCCGGTCAACGCAACCTGTCCTTTATATTCGGGCTTTAACAGGTCTTCCCAACTTTTTGGCGTGTTCTTGACGACCGTGTCGTTGGTCATTATGGCCATAACGCCGTAGTAGCCGCCGGTCCAGTAGCCTTCCGGGTCTTTTGCGGCAACGCCCAAAAGCGTGTCGGGAATCTTATCCCATGTCGAAACTTTATAGGGCTGGTAATAGCCGTCCGCTTTGCCGGAATCGCCGTACGCCCAGCCAACATCCACAATGTCGGGAGCCTGCGGGCCTTTGTTGTCCTTGTTGGCTTCAATGGCGGCCAATTCGTCGGCCGAACCGGCATTGGGGTCGAGGGAGTTGATCATAACGCCGGAGGTCATCTGGAAGGTGGCAAAAATTTCGCCGTAGTTCGCCCAGTCGGGGGGAGTGGCGATAATGGTCAACATGCCTTCCTTCTTGCAGGCGGCGACAAGGTCCTGGGGGACGCTTGTCACAACCGTGCCGGTGTACCCGGCGGCCACGTCGGGAGCGGCTGGTCCGCCGCCGCCGCAGGCGGATAAAACAGTCGCGATCAACACAAACAGGGCGAGCAAATGATAAGCAAACTTCTTCGTACGCATCTCTTTCTCCTTGTATATTGGTTGGGACGATCAAACGACGAAATCACTTGCGCTGTTTTATTTCTATCTCCCGACACCTCCATTCTTAATAAATCGTCAGACATTTTAACATTATCAATATTCATCGTCAAACGATGGATATATTGATTTCATGGAAAGCGGGCCGTCAGCCAGTAGGCGCCCGCGCCGAACAGGGCGCTGATCGGGATCGTCACGACCCAGGCGGTCAGGATATCGCCCGCCACGCCCCAGCGGACTTTTCCGAAGCGCTCCGAGGCGCCGACGCCCATGATGGCGGAACTGACCACCTGCGACGTGCTGGCGGGCAACCCGGCCAGCGACGCGCCGAGGATCACGGCGGCGGATGTCAGTTGTGTCGTAAGCCCATGCACAGGGCGGATTTTGAAAAATTTTCCGCCAATCGTTCGAATGGAGCGCCAGCCGCCGAGTAGCGTCCCCATCACCGTCGCGCTGATGCTGATCAGAATGACCCAGCGCGGCACGGCAAATTCCTGCAATGCCCCGCTGACGACCAGCCCAAGCGTGATAATGCCGATGGTCTTTTGGGCGTCGTTCGCGCCATAACTGAACGCCAGTGATAATGCCGTAACGGCCTGGCTGCGCCGGAAAAATTCATTGATTCCGGGCGTGGAATGGCGCGCCAGAAAATAGACGCTCCGCAGGACGAGAAAACCCGCGATAAAACTGATGACGGGCGTCGCCAGCAACCCGAGCAAAATTAAGTTCAACCGGGCGAAGTGAATCGCATGCGCGCCTGTCGCCGCCAGCGTCGAACCCATCAACCCGCCCAGCAGGGAATGGGTGGAACTGCTGGGGATGCCCAATAACCAGTTGACGGCATTCCAACTGATCGCGCCCAGCAGGCAGGCGATCAGGATGCGCAGGGTAATGGATTGCGCGTCCACGATGCCGCCGCCGAATGTTCTGGCGACCAGCGAGCCAAATATAAAAGGGGCGCTGAATTCCGCCAGGGCGGTCATCCCCAACGCCAGGCGCGGAGAAAAAGCGCGCGACGAGATCATGGTGGCGACAATGTTGCCCGAACTTTGACTGCCGTTGATGAATTCAAACGCCAGCGCAAGAATAATAACAAAGACCAGTTCTCCGGGGATTGGCATCGGGTTATGTTCTCTTTACGACAATATCCGCGATGATGTTGGCCGCCTCGTCGCCGCGATCGGCCGCGTTGGAAAGATGACGATAGACCTCGCGCATTTTGAGCATCTCCACAACGTGGTGGATATCCTCCGGCCCGCTGAAGAGGTTGGCGACCGCCTCGCGGTAGACCGCCTCGACGCGATTCTCGAGGGCTTTCGCGCGCTGGGCATGATCAAGCGCCACGTTGGGATGTTTGGGCAGGCGCAACACTCCCTGCCAGATCTCGTAGGCCGCATCCTTAAGCAGGGAGGCGATGCGCTGCATGTAATGCGTCGGGCTGACCTTCAGGATGATCATTTCCACAACGGTGGTGTCGGCATAATCAATTACGTCGTCTATCGAGCGCGAGAGGGCGAAGATGTCTTCGCGGTCGAAGGGCGTGACGAAGGTTCGGTTCAATTCGTCAATCAGGATGCGGCGCACTTCGTCCGCCTCCTTTTCCTTGAGCGAAAGTTCCTCGGCCACGCCCGCTTCGGACGTTTCAAGGTATCGCACAAGCAGACGCAAGCCTTCATAGGAGAGTTCAGCCTGCTGTTCGATCAGTTTCTGGAATTTATCTTCCTTGCGTTTGAAAATACGAAACATGAAATTTTCTCTTCATTCCTTGTTTGCAAAAAAAGCGCGCGTCATTTCTGCGGGTTATGAGATCGGCTCCAGCGCGCCTGAAACCAAACCGGGGAACCTGGCCCGCAGCGCCGAATCCACCTCGGGCGGGAGGAGAGGCGCGGCGTTCTTCGTCATGATCTCTTTTGCCTTCGCCAGCGCCTTCGCGTGCGTATCCGTCGCGCCTTTCTTCTCCCAGATGGAGCGCGCGTCGCGGTCGGCGATTTTCGTCATCACGGCTTCGGTCTTCATGCGGCTGACGGTGTGTTTGGCGGTGATGAACGAGCCGCCCGGCCCGATCTCTTTGATGAGGTTGATCGCCAGGTCGTCGTCGTTGAATGAGATGCCGCGCTTCATGCGCTTCATCATCGGCGCGATCTCGTCGTCAATCACGGCTTTGGCGAAGTCGAAGGTTTTGAGCGCGTCAATCAGCCCGCCGATGTTGAACATGTCCATGCCGCCCAGCAAACCGGCCACGCCGGACATGCCGGTTTCGTACCCGGCCTGTTCGTCGTTCAGTTTGGAGTTGGTGAGGCCGACGTACCCGCCCGTTGGGAGGTTGTAAAAACGCGCCATTTGCGCGAAAGCCATGTGCAACATGCCGCATTCGATCGCGCCGGAGGTGTACGCGCCCGAACGCATGTCGGCGACCGTGCCAAGCGTGGCGTAAATGGTCGGCGTTCCTTCTTTTGTCATTTGCATCAGCATCAGCCCCGCCAGAAATTCGGCGTTGCCCTGCGTCAGCGTTCCAGCCATGGACATGGGCGAAGTCAGCCCGGCGTTCGGCACGATGGTCGGGTACACGGGCAGACCTTCTTTGACAAAGAACATCACGTTTTCGGTGGAGAGATGATCCATCGTCAGCGGCGCGACGACCGGGCAGTAGTGATGCGTGAGGAAAGGATGCGCTTTATATTCCGCCTCGCCGCCCGCCACGATGTATGCCATCTCCATGACGCTGCGCGTGTCGTTCATGTCCGTCGTTGTCACGCGGATTGGTTTGAGACAATATTTGATGGACGGATACAGGCGCGAGATTGTGAATTGACCCGCGGGCGCGTCGTCCGCCAGGGTGGAGATGGAAAACATGTCGTAGCCCGGCAGTTCGTTGATGAGGTGGGCGATGCGGGCGATATCCTTGGACTCGGCGCGTCTTTCCGCGCCGGTGGCGGGATCTATCACATCGGGCGCGGAACTGGCTGTGACGATGACCGGGCTATCCCGCGGAATCGTCCTGTCGAATTTCGGGTCGCGCGCGTGGAAGGTGAAAGACGGCGGCGCGAGTTTGCGATATTTCTCCACAACAGCGCGCGGAAAGCGGACGCGCTCTTCCTCCACATTGCAACCGTGTTCCTTGAAAAGTTCGCGCGCCGGTTCGTAGCGCACCCGCAACCCAACCTCTTCCAAAATTTCCAGCGAGGCGTCGTGGATTCTTTCAACCTGTTCCTGCGTCAATAAATTTGCAAACGACATTTATAAATTCCTCATTCGACGAGCGATTTCTTGATCTTTCTTCTTTCCGTCTTTCGCTTCGGCAGGATTTTAGCCGCCAGTTTGCGCGTTTCCTTTACCAGCGGGTTGGCGGATAAAAGGTGATCCTCCGGCAGTTGAAACATCTCGCGGATCTTGACGAACTGATTGTCGCGGAACTGCATCCGCTCGACGCGCACGGTATGCGCCAGTCCCTTGATCTCGCGCACGGGGAACATCTCCAGCCCGGAGCGGGTCACTTTGAGCGAAGCCGCCGCAATCGCAAAACGGACGCTGTCTTCCAGACTCCAGCCGTTCAGGTAGCCGTAAATAAATCCCGATGAAAAGGTCGCGCCCGCGCCGGAGGCGTCCACCGTTTTCACTTTGGGGGCGTAGGCGCGGATGATCTCGTTGCCCTGCACGACCATGCACCCCTGGCTGGCCATGGTGATGATGGCGGTTTGAATCCCGGCATGGATCAACTTTCGCGCCGTGCCGAGCATGGCCTGCTTTTTGCCGATCTGCGCCGCGTCGGTCACGGCCTGGCAGATGGTAACCAGCCCGGAATATTTTTTCAGCAGATCGGCGTCCTGGTGTCCATGCTCAAAGTTGAGAAAGACCGGCACGCGATGTTTGCGGGCTTCGTTCATGGCGCGCAGGATGTGCTTGTCGCCGTCGTACCAGTCCACATAAAGCAGTTTGGCGGTTTTGATCAACGAAAGGTCGGCATCGTCGAGCGTGCCGAGAATTTCCGCGGAGCGCTGCCAGAAGTATGTGCGCGCGCCTCGTTTATCGGAGACGTTCACTTCCAGCGGGGTGCGGTATTTCCTTGTATATCGCACGCCGCCCATCACGCCGAATTCCGCCAGGCGGTCTTCGATGTAATGTCCCAGCATATCGTCCCCCACCGCCGTGCCGATCATGCCGGACGGCACGCCCCACTGGCTGAGGTTGCAGGCGATGATGGCGGCGTCGTCGTAGACATAATCGCTGACTTGATGCACAATCGCGCCGGTGTTGACCTGCGGCAGTTTATCAAGCGACATGATGTAAACCGGCGTCAACATGCCGAAGCCGATGTAGGCGGGGGGGACAGGCTTCTTTGGCAAGTCAGACTCTTCTGATTCGAATCGCCTTCTCCGTCAACACGCTGAAGGAAACAAGCAGTTCCTCGCTGTGTTCCCGGATGGCAATTGAAATAATTTCAGCCTTATCCATTTTCGTCAAACCAGATAACCGGTACAGCAAAATGCCGCGCTTGACAATTCCCTGGCGAAATACCATTTCGCCAAAATCCTTATCCGCCGTCAAGAGCAAAGTGGAATCTTCATTTGCCAGAACAAGCACATCTTCATCCAAAATGCCCGGCGAGGCTTCGGCAATATAAACGAGCGCGTGCCCATCATCGCGCAGGCGCGCTACGATTTCCTCATCTACACATTCATCGGCGACGATCTTCATCAAGCAGACTCGACAATGGGGTAAATAACGTCAGCGCGCAGAGCGTCGCGGGCGAAATTCAAGGCGGCTTGGATGCCGTCCCGCGTCAGGCGGGGGTGAGACCTGAGCAGGTCTTCGAATGTTTCGCCGGCGGAGAGTTTTTCCAAAATCAATTCAACGGTGATGCGCGTGCCGGAAACGACGGGTTTTCCCATCATGATTTTTGGATCGGAAACAATTGTTTGCATGGTCATGGCACACCTCTCAACAGGTCATTATACAACCTGTAAACTACGCTCTTAACTTCTCGCTTTTCGGGTCGTACAACACATTCGCCGTAACTTCCGCCTCGCGCTCCCCTTCGATCAACTCGACGGTGAATTTATTGCCCTTCACAGCCAGTTCAAACGGCAGATAGGCGTACAGGATGTTTTTCCCGACGGTAAACCCGTAGCCGCCGCTTCGGACGCGGGTGACGACTTTCCCCTCGTGATGAACCGCCTCGCCGCCGTAGATTTGGACGAACTCATCCGCGCCGGTCAGCGTCAACGTGCAAAGTTTGCGCTTCACGCCCTCCGCCTTTTGTTTGATCAGCGCCTCGCGCCCGATGAAATCGCCCTTGTCGAGATCAACACAGAAACCGAGACCGGCTTCATAAGGCGTGGTGGTCGGGGTGATGTCAACCGTGAAATACTTGAATCCTTTTTCAAGCCTGAGCGGATCGAGAACTTTGTACCCGCCAAGTTCCATGCCAAACTCTTTGCCCGCCTCGACGAGCATATCCCAGATCATCGTGGCGCGGCGGTTGGGAATATACAACTCCCAGCCGAGTTCGCCCGCGTAACTGACGCGCTGGGCGGGAACATTCACGCCGTTGATCTCAATCGGTTTCGTCGTCAAATACGGATGCGCCTCATTGGAAACATCGGAACTCGTAATCTTTTGCAACACGTCGCGGGCTTTGGGCCCCCACAAGGCGAGACAGGCAT
>CAADGT010000062.1 GCA_900696595.1 uncultured Chloroflexota bacterium | reverse complement strand
TGGAGTTATCTCAACATGCTTTCTGAATCCCTGATCGAAGTCCGCGACCATACGGGACCCGACTATAAACCCCTCGTGGATTACCAGTCCTGGCGCGTGGCGCTGATGAATTACACCGACGACCTGACGCCGGACAAAATCAACCGGATGCAAAAGCACACCGAGACCGACGAGGTCTTTGTGTTGATGTCCGGGCGCTGTATTTTGTTCATCGGCGAAGGAGATGAATCGGTGGCAAAAGTCCACGCGGTGGATATGGAGTTATACAAACTCTACAATGTCAAACGCGGAGTCTGGCACTCGCATACCTTCAGCAGGGACGCGCGCGTGTTGATCGTGGAGAACCGCGATACGGTGGCGGAGAATTCTCCGTTTGTGGGGTTGAGCGCCGATCAGCAAAGGGAGGTCGTGGAGTTGACAAATAAACTCTGGAAATAAACGAAAGTTCGTCGAACGCAAGCCATCCATGAAAAGGCGCCGCCCCGATGGATGAAAGATCGCCATCCCTCTGAAGGAGTCGCACTCAATGCACATTCCCCAAACCGGGCTTTCCAAACCGGAAATCCTCGCCATCTTGCAAGCCTTCAAATCCCGCGACATGGATTGGAAGGCGGGAAAAGTATTCTGCTATGTCTATAATCCGGGCGAAGACCCCGCCGAGGTGATGAAAGAAGCGTATCTTTCCTTCCTCAGCGAAAACGGACTCGACCCGACCGTCTTTCCCTCCATGCTTAAGGTGGAGACCGACGTTGTCCGCATGACCATCAACCTGTTACGCGGCGATGAGAACGCCGTCGGGCATCTCACGTCAGGCGGGACGGAATCGATCATGCTGGCGGTAAAGACCGCGCGCGACAAAGCCCGCGCCGAAAAGCCGCGCGTCGTTCAGCCCGAAATGGTCCTGCCGAAGACCGCGCACGCCGCCTTCCACAAAGCCGCGCATTATCTCGGCGTTAAACCCGTCATCGTGGATATTGACCCGCAGACCTTCAAAGTCCGCGCGGAGGATATGGAGAAGGCGATCACCGAAAACACGATCCTGCTGGTCGCGTCCGCGCCGGGTTATTCGCAGGGCGTGATTGACCCGATTGCGGAGGTCGGCAAGATCGCGCAGAGACACAATCTGCTCTTCCATGTGGATGCGTGCGTGGGCGGCGTTCATCTTTCGTTCATGCGCAAACTCGGCTGCGAAGTCCCCGATTTCGATTTCACCGTCCCGGGGGTTACTTCGATCTCGACCGACCTGCATAAATACGGATACGCGGCGAAAGGTTGTTCAGTCGTCATGTATCGCAACAGGGACATCCGCAAATATCAGATCTTCGCCTGCACCGACACGACGGGATATACGCTCGTCAACCCGACGGTTCTCAGCACGAAAGGCGGCGGCCCCTATGCGGGCGCATGGGCGTTGATGAATTTCCTCGGCGAAGAGGGTTACAAGCGCATCGTCCAGGCGACGCAGGACGCTGCAAAAAAACTGATGGACGGCGTCAACGCCATTCCCGGACTGCGCGTGTTGGGCGAACCGGCCATGTGTATGTTCTCCTTCGCATCGGACGAGATCAACGTTTATCAACTGGCGGATGAGATGGGCAAACGCGGCTGGTACTTGCAGGGACAATTTTCCACGCCGCTGACTCCCCGCAACCTGCACATCTCGGTCAACTTCGGCAACGCTCACAGCGTGGACGCGCTGCTCGAAGATTTGCGCGAATGTGTGGAGTCCGTCAGGAAAAAGGAGCCGATCGATTCGGACTCGATCAAGGCCCTGGTCGGCGCAGCGCTTCAAAGTCCGGACCCGGAGGCGGCGTTCGGTCAACTTGCCGCATCCGCCGGGCTGACGGGAACCGATCTTCCCAGCGAGATGGCGTTCATCAACGAGGTCATGGACGCCCTGCCGGATTCGGTCTGCAATACGTTTCTGATCAATTACTTCAATGACCTATATATGTAATCTGCGCGGGCGATCTTCCGCTTTTTGACGGAAGATTGCTGTCGCCGGAATATTTGCCAAACAATTAGGAGAAGAGATGAACAAGAGAAACCGACTTACCATGGGGTTGATCGTCGCAATTGCAGCGCTGGCTTGCGCCTGCCCCGCTTCGGGGCTGATTCCCGGCGGCGACCAGGGCGGACCCACCCCCGGCTTGCCTTTCGTCCCCGTTACGGAGGAACCCCAGATCGAAATTCCCGAGAGCCCCACGAATATACTCTATAGCGACGATTTCAGCGGATCGGACTCCAAAATGGAAACTTATTCGACCGAAAGCGGCAGCGCGGGGAGCGAAAACGGCGTTTATGTTGTGAGGGCGCAAAAGAATTTATGGGCATGGGGAAGGTCCGACCCGGAATTTGCAAACACAGTGGTGGACGTGGATGCAACTGTGGTTGCGGGTCCTTCCAATAATAACAACGGATTTGGGGTGTATTGCCGGGTTGCCGAAGCCGCAGATGGCGGCATAGACGGCTATGCTTTAGTGATCAGCGCGGACGGATTTTACAGCATTCAGGTTTTCACCCCCAAAGAGTTTACGCCGCTGGTGGACTGGACACAATCGAGCGTCATCAAGCAGGGCAACCAGACCAATCACATCCGCGCCACATGCAACGGCTCCGATTTGAAGCTCGAAGTGAACGGAAGCGAAGTCGCCGCCGCTGTCGCGCCTGCGGGCGGACCCGCCTCCGGCGCCATATCGCTTGTGGCGACTTCGTTCGAAGAATCAGAGCCTTATACCGAAATTCACTACGATAACCTGACCGTCAGCCAGCCGTAACATCATCCCCGGACAAAAAAGGATTCGCAATCGCGAATCCTTTTTTGTTTCAGCGTGGATTCGGGATAATTCCCTTATCCCGAATTGACGTTGTTTTGCGAAGCCGCCCGCATCTTTTGGCGGATGAACGCCGTCTCGATGATGCGGTCAAAGAATCCCCTGTAGCCGTCCTTGTCGTACAGGATCATGTAATCGGCGGGACCGTATTCTTTGGGCGGCAGCATGATGGCCGGGTTTGGGTTGATCTCCAGGATGAACAATTCGCCTTTGTCGTTCATGCGGATGTCGCACCTGCCGTAGCCTGAGATTCCCATTGCAAGGAACATGCGCCTGCCCATGTCCTGCAAGCGCGCCTTCAACCCCGGCTCGGTCACTTCCCTGAAATCGAAGGGGATGTTGTAATCCCACTTGATGTCGGTATGCCAGAACTCCTCGCCTTCGGGGAAGATCAACTGCGCGGGCGGATAGACAAAAGGCTGCGACATATCTTTGGGATTATCCACAACCAGGACATTGTACTCCGACCCGACAATGAACTCCTCCATGCGCGCCGCGCCGAACCCCGCGCAGACGCGCTTTACCTGGGCGAGCGCCTGTCCAAGATTTTCCGCCCGCGATTCCTTGAACATGCCCGTGCTTCCATAACTTTTTGGATGTTTGACCATGATGGGATAACGCAGATTCCCGATCAGTTTTTCCGCCTCCGCCTCATTATGGACCCGGTAGCCTTTTGCAAAACCGATGTCGTTTGCGTCGGCGACGGCTTGCATCTCCTCGCGGGTCGGGTCGAAGCAATGCGAATCCGCGCCGGTAAAGGGGAGTTTCAATTTTTCGAGCGCGTCCACCACTTCATGCCCGTGATAGCCCCTCTTATCGTCCTGCGCGTCTTCGAACTCGTACCCCTCGCAGATATTAAGAAAGACGTCGAACTCGCCGCCATCGGCAAGGGATTTGATCTTATCGAACACCGGCGCGGTCAATGTGACCATCTTCCAGTCGTACCCTTCCATGTACGGTGCGGGGTTAAAGTCCCCCGGCTCTTCGTCGGTCAGAATGCAGATGCGCATGATCGGGCTCCTGGGTATGGATGAGGGTATTATGACATACTTCCCCGCATAGACAAGGTTGAGGGGCTTAAAGTTTTCGCGCCAGCAATCTTTCCCGTATGCCGGATTGGTCGAATCGTTTTCGATTCTCCGCCTTCACGGCTTGAGCATGTTTCATTCTTTTATCCAAATATGCGTTAACTTCGTCTGTATTTTGCAGGCAGTAACTGATCGTCGCGTAAACATCGGGAAGTTCAAGAGTCGGATACTGTTGGGCGATCTCCTCCGCCGTTGCCCCCCGAAGAAAGGCATGAATGACCGTATCCAGGGTAACCCGCGTCCCACTCACACGAACAACACCGTTCTTACCGGGCGCTATCGGGAGGTTCAACGGCTGGATATTCAATGAAGTTGCCATGCGTTCTAGTTTACTCGAATCTTTACATCCCCAGCCACTCGCCCGCCATCTTCGGCAGATTCGCAATCGGACCCTGGCGCGCGGTGCAGGGCGGCAACGACTCCAAAAACATCCTGCCATATTGCTTGGTCAGCACGCGGCGATCCAAAATGGCCACGATGCCGCGATCCGAGGCGGTGCGGATCAGGCGTCCGAATCCCTGGCGGAATTTGAGGATGGCTTCGGGCAGGTAATATTCGTTGAAGGAATCTTCGTACAATTCGGAGCGGGCCGAGATGATCGGGTCGGAGGGGACTTCAAAGGGCAGTTTGGTGATGAAGACCACCGAGAGCGCGTCGCCCGGAACGTCCACGCCCTCCCAAAAGGAGCGCGTCCCCAGCAAAACGGCGCGGTCGGTGGATTTGAAAGACTCCAGCAGGGCGTTCGGCGAGGCGCCGCCATCCTGCTCATAGACGAAAATATCCTCGCGCGCCAGCGGGCCGGTGACAGCCTGCGAAGTTTTCTTCAAAGAAGCGTAAGAGGTGAACAGCACGAGCATCCGTCCGCCGGTGACTTTGGCGGTGGAGACGATGGCGCGTTCGAGCATCTGCTGGTAATTAAAGGCGTTCGGCTCCGGCATGTCGTTGGCGACAAAGAGCAGGGCGCTGGATTCGTAATCGAACGGAGAACCCAAAGAAAGCGCGTCCACTTCATTGGCGTCGAGCGTGTTGCGCAGGTAATTGAACTCGCCGTGAGTCGTCAACGTGGCGGAAGCCAGAACCACGCTGGCTTTTTGATACCAGAGATGCTTTTGAACGAGCGGTCCCACGCGCAAAGGCGCGGCATTAAGCGACAACTTTTCCCCGCGCGGATTGACCTCGATCCAATAGATCAAATCGTTGGTCGGTTTGTGCATCAAGCCCGAGGCGGCCGTTTCGGCTTCGGTCATGCGGCGGATCAAGGTCGCCAGACTGCCCATCACGTCCTCCGCCTGGTCGTGTCCGTCGCTCAGCAACTCGCCAAGATTTTTATGAATTTCGTCGAGCGTCTTCAGCAAATTGCCCATCGTCTCGCTGATCTGCCCCCACAGCATTTCAAGATCGTCCCAGCCGTTCAACGTCCGCGCGGCGGGGGTGATGCGCATCTGCCACGAATAATTGTTTTGCGCCTGTCCCTCGCGTTGCGCGGCAATGAACTCGCCCAGGTAAAGAAAAAATTCCTTCGCAAGTTGCTCGACACGAAAAGCCTGATCGGTGGCGCGTTTGGATTTCTGTTGAAGCAATCCAAAATCGGACGGGCGCGCCGAGCCGTGAGTCTCGGTCAATATCGCGCCGAGCAACCCCGCCGAGGAGCCGCCGAGTTCCTTCAACATGCGCTCAAGGTCGCCCTGCGTCATGCGGAAGGACAGCGCGTTCGTGACCGCCGACTCCATGTGATGCGCTTCGTCCACGATCAGGTAATCGTATTCGGGTAAAACTTTACTGCCCGTCGAAACGTCGGAAAGAAGCAGGGCGTGATTGACGATCAACAGATGGGAATTCAACGCCGCCTGCTTTGCCCGATGAAAAGGACACGCGCCTCCCATCCGGCTCAGGCAGGTTTCTGTTGTGCAGGCGTCGTCCTCCGCTGAGAGTCTGGTCCACACCTCGCGCTCGAGCGGTCCCTGCAAATTCAATTCGTTTCTGTCGCCGGAGGCGTTCTCCACCTGCCAGACGATGATCTTCGCCAGCACGCGCATTTCGTAGACGCTGCCGGGCCCGTGCGACCGCATGTATTGAAAACGGCGCGGGCAGAGATAATTGGAGCGTCCCTTCAACACGGCGGCGCGGACTCCCAAATTCAACGCGGCTTGCAGGTCGGGGATGTCTTTCTTTATCAACTGGTCTTGCAGGTTGATGGTGTTCGTGGAGACGACCACGCGCGTGTTGTTTTGCACGGCAAATAAAGCGGCGGGGATTAAGTAAGCGTAGCTTTTGCCCACGCCGGTTCCGGCTTCGACCATGAGATGGTTGCCGGTCGAGAGGGCGTTTGCCACCGCCTTGAGCATCTCCACCTGTTCGGCGCGGTGTTCGTAGGCTTCAAAGTATTGCGAGAATAACCCGCCGTGTTCCAGGATGGAGGCGGCTTCCTCCACGTCGAGCGGAGTCGGCTCTTCGGCGCGCGTGACCGGCGGGGCATCGGGCCCGGGCGCGGAATCAAGAATCGGCTTGGGGTGAGAGGCGCGGGTCTTCGTCTTCTTCGGCTGTATCCCCTCTTTCATCTTCGCCTTCAAGGCTTGCTCAAAGACCCATCCCGAATCCCAGTTGACGAAGTTGCCGAGGTCGGCGATCTCTTCGAGCGTTTCAAGCGGAAGTTCGGTGGCGATCTCCAACAGGCGCAGATAGCAGGCGTGTGTGACGAGGGTGTCATCGAGGGCGCGGTGCGTGGCGGGAAGCGGAACGCCGAGCTGTTTGCCAAGCGCGCCGAGGTTGTAACGGCTGGCGGTGGGCAGAAGCACGGACGCGAGTTCGAGCGTGTCTATCGTCTGTTGATATTCAAAAAGCCCCGCCTTGCGCAGAAAGCCGACATCGAATTTGACGTTGTGCCCGATGATGGGCGCGTCGCCGACGAAGGCTTTCAGTTCGGGCATGATGTCGCGCAGGCGCGGCGCCTGGCGCACCATCGCGTCGTCAATGCCGGTCAACCCGGTGATGAAGTCGGGGATGTGTTTGCCGGGGTTGATGAGGGTGTTGAATTCATCTTCCTTGCGTTTGCCGTTGAAGCGCACCGCGGCGATCTCGATGATGGAGTCGCGCTCTTCATCCAATCCTGTGGTTTCGATGTCGAGGGATACGAGGGTTGTCATATTAGAACAAGTGTACCATAATGGTTAATGCGCGATGCTGCCGGAGCAAGCCTTTTGTAACCATCCTATGAACTATGTTTCACGCACTGCCCTTCCACTCAATATTAAATCAAGGTATGGCATGAGGAATATCCACAAGAATAAGCGGAACCACTCCACCCCAACCATCACATGACGGCGGGTGTTATAAATATCGCCAATGAAGTTGATGAATAATGTTGCGCCTGCAACCGCGACCATCCATAATGCCAGCCATGCCCAGGCGAATCGGTCAGCCGTGCGGTATTTGAGCGCACCGCCGATTAGCCCAATGAGCAGGATCGCATCAAACAGAAAAACAGCATGATTCTCTATATGGAACAATCCGCCGATAAACAACAGGATCTCTCTATACTCCAGGTCGTCGGTCGGAAAATACGCCTGGGAGAAATCGGAACTAAAGTAATCCCTATACTCCCATACCGTCATCGCGATAAATCCGGGATGTGTGATCAAGAAGGACCCATAGGCTTTAAATGCAGATTTATTTGCCCAATCCAGATATTCCGGCGTAGCTCGATCGGGCATGCCGTATGCCCGGAAGAACTCAACCCGAGCCGGGTGGGGCCAGATGTATTCATCGATGGCATTAATAAGTGGAAGCCCCGCCCTGTAACTTGCCCTGGCGGAAACGTATCCCAAAAGAAACATTCCCAATAACACAACTTCCATGACAACGATGGGGCGATGTTTTCGAATTTTTTTGTTCAAGACCAGCGTTGCGGCAACCAATAAAAACGTAGTAAGTACGCCATAGAGGTGGGCGTCTCGAACAAACGACCAAAAGAATAAGGAAATTGCCCAACCGGCAGCCAAAAGCTTATCTGACATCCTCTCAAAGGGATGTTCCGACTCGGCAACGTGAAAAACGACCAATATCGTCAGCGCGATGGTTGTGGAGAATAATGAAAACGCAAGCGGTTCCGCCCCAAGGACACTGTCCCATTCTGCCAGTTGCGGGGTGTACCCGAACAATAAAATAGAAACAACAGCAATTATTCTTGCCAGACCGTTATTCAAGCGCCCGGCGACAGAAATTGCAAGAAATGCCCAACCGGCGATCGAAAGTATATTTTGAAGGAGGGCAACCCTGTCAAAACACTGGCTGACCTCTCGAAATGATTCCTTCCCCGAGGCAGGCAGGCTTAATACCGCCGGCGGACATTTGACAGGGTCGTTCGCCAATTTGTAAACGAGGTTCGTGGTAAACATTCGTTCCGAAGTGAACATTTTCCACGAGAACCAGGGAGCGCGTGAAGCGCTAATATAACTATGCGTATCGCCGGTTGCTACGGAAAGCCGCAGGTCGCCATACCAGCGCGTCCGTCCCAATAGCATGGCGATCAAGATCAAGAAGATCAATGTATTGGAAAAGTTATTCTTTAAGTATCTCATTTCCGAATTCCATTGCGACAAAAAGTCAATTGAAACCGATCATTGACCGTTGTTGATTATTTCTGTTTTCTCCAAGTCGAGATCAAAAAATGGCGCGAGAAAGATCCACATGTACAACCGTATCATTTCCACCGACGGCTGGATGTGTCGGCGAATTCCCGCAATGTCGCCAAAGAAACTGATAAAAAGGGTTGCAGCCGAGATGCCATAGATGCAAATGGCAAGCCACGCCCAGCCAGAAAGATGGGGAGTGCGATGCTGGGCGGCTTGGAAGAAAAACGCCAGAGGAATAATCAATGTCAACAAATAAACCGCGCCTGTATCCGGGTTGACCATTTCCCCCACCGTGAGCAGGGTTTTGCGGTTTTTCACTTCATCGGCGATGAAATACGGTTGCGAAAAATCTGAGGTCAACAGCTCCATATTTTCCCATAGGGTTGTGACGACAAATCCGGGGTGTGTAATCAGGAATGCCGCATAGGCCTTCGCGGCGTGTTCATCCGCCCAGGCCTGGTAAATAGGAGCGTCCTTGTAATCCGGCGCTTCCTTTTCGGGCATGTCAAATTTTTTGAAAAATTCGACGCGCGAGGGATAGGGCAGGATATACACGTCCAGTGAATTCATCAAGGGGAAGCGGGTCGCGCGCAGGCTGTCGCGCGCGGAGAGATAGCCGACGATGAAGAAAACGAGCAGGGAGGCGGAGGCGTAATATAGCGGTCTCGCCTTCCTGAACTTTTTCAGGAAGAAAAGCGGGAATATCAAGACAAGCGTGACAGGGATGGCGTAGAGATGAACGTCGCGGACGAAGACCCAAAGCGCGTACCAGACCACCAGCACAGCCAGGAGGATTTTATCCGCGCGGGAGGCAAATGGTTTTTCGGATGAAGCCGCGCGCAGGACGACTTCGAGCGCCAGCCCAAGCAGGATGGCGAACATCGAAAGCGAAAGCGACTCGGGGCTGAGGACGCTGTCCCATTCGGCGATTTGAGGCGTGAAGCCGAAGAGCATAATGGAAGTTGCCGCAAATATTTTTACGAAGGGATTTCTCAACTGCCGCGCCAGCATCCAGCCGAGGAAGAGCCAGCCGAAGATCGAAAGATAGTTTTGAAGCAGGGCGATCCTATCGAAACAGGGCTGCGCCGCCCGTTCCGATTCTTCGCCGATGCCCGGTTTGCCGTAAGAAGTGATGGGGCAGTTTGCGGCGTCGTTCGCCATTTTGAAGATCAGGTTGGTCGTGAAGAGTCTTTGACCTGCAAATATCCTCCACGAAAAAAGCGGCGCGCGCGAAGCGGAAATGTAACTGTCCGTTTCGGCGTTGGCGGTCGAGAGGCGCAAATCTCCATACCATGTGGCGCGGACGTAGAATCCCGCCGCGAAGACGAGCAGGATGATCAGGCTGACGTAATTTGTTCTGATGAATTTCATACAGCGGATTCAATCGCCGGTTTGCGCCGCAGGGCAATATCCGCGACGACAACCGGGAAAAGCCACATTGTCAGGCGGTAGATGGTGGTCGAGTACAGCGCGTGACGGTTCAACGCCCAGGTATCGCCGAGAATGGTCGGAACGAGAGTCAACCCGGCGGAGAAGAAAAGCCAGAGTCCCAGCCATGCCCAGGGGCGGCTGTCTTCGATGTTCTTCGAGGCGAGCAGTAAAATCCCGATCAAAGGCAGGGCGCTCCCAAAAAACGAAGCCGCGCCTTCCGGGTGCAGGGCGTCGCCGATTTCGAAGAGAATCTCCCGCGCCGGATTCAGGTCGCGCGCCGTGAAATAAGTCTGTTCGATCTCGTAAAATGAATCGGGGAAGTCCCGCCATAATTTCGCGGCGACATACCCGGGGTGCGCCAGCATGAAGCGGAAGAGGGTCGAGGCGCCATCCTCCTCAAGCCATAGTTTAAACTCGCTTGAATGAAAGGAGACGGGCGGCATCCCCATTCCTTGAAAGACCGTCACCAGCCCCGGACTTGGAAAGATATCGTCCTTGTAAATGTTGCTGATCTGGACCGTCGTCCGCACGCTGTTGCGAGCGGTGACCAAGCCAAGCGCGGCGACCAAAGCGAGGAAGACCATCCCGCCAATCAGCGCTTTCTTTTTTCGATAACGCGGCGCAATCATCAGCGCGGCGATCATCGCGAGAGTCATCAAGGCGGTGAAGACGTTCGTGTCGCGCAGAAAGATCCAAAAGAAGGAGACGACGCCCCAAAGCAAAGCCCAGGCTGTGATATTCGCATCCGGGTCTTTGTAAAGCGCAAACACCATTTTAATGAGCAGGGCGAATTGAAGCGCAAAGAGCGAAAAGGTCAGCGACTCGGACATGAGAATGCTGTCCCAATCCGCCATTTGAGGGACGTAGGCAAAGACGAGGATCAGCGGGGCGCTGATGACGCGCATCCATGAATTCTGCACAGTCTGCGAAACTGAATAGGCAAGCGCGCCCCAGCCGATCAACGACAACACAAGTTGAAAAATAACGATGCGATCAAATCCGGGCTGATATCCGCGCCGGGTGGTCTCGATGGACCCGTTGACGCGAATCTCGTAACCGCTTTCGGGTTCGAATATTTTGTAAACGAGATTCGTGGTCAGCAGCCGCCGCCCGGTAAACATCTCCGCCGAAAAAAGCGGGACGCGCGACGCTTCCACATAACTTAGCGTATCGTTGCCCGCTATGGATAACGCGGGGTCGCCGTACAAGCGGACGCGCAAATAGGAAAGAATAAGGATGATCCCCAATACGGAAATCAAAGCCGCCCGTCCGCGCATGGACGCGAAAAACTTCGACATCTACGACTCTTCCAATGCCCGCGCAATTTCCTGTATCTGAAGGCTGGAAAGTTTACGTTCCTTCGACGCGTCGCGGATGAAACCCTTGAGTTGTTTCAACCTCACAGCGGGGATCGGGGATTCCCCCGGCTCGACCTCGACCTGGTCGTGGGTGAACACCAAAAGGGGTTTTATCTCAGGGACGGCGTCTCCCGCCATTCTCTTGACCAGGAATTTTTTCACCGCCGCGACCTCGCCCTCCGCCTCGAGATCGGGTCGTCCGATGCCTTCCTGCCCAAAGAGGCGCATGTAGGTCTGCATGAATCCGCCGCCCCGGACCCTCCAGCGATTCTTTTCATAATACACACGCCCGCCCTGCTGATGCGGCAGGAGCGCCCACACGCCCGCCGGCCCGACGAGCAGATGCGAAGCCGGGGTCGAATAATGGTAGATGGTGAAGTCGCTGTGCAGACCTTTCAAACTCGCGTCCAGTTTTTCGTCGCGGCGGGGGGAGCGTCCCCAGCGATTGCCCATGTACATGCCGATCTGCGTCAGGGCAAAACCGGCGACAAGGGCGATCAATGAATAAGTGAACAGGTCGGGTCTCGTAAAGGATATGTACATTCCCCCGCCCAGCACAGCCAGCGCCCCCAGGCTGACCCAGTTTCCGATCTTTCCGTTTCTTTGAATAAGTTTTTCGTTTTTAATAATCTTCATGTTTGATTCTCACCAGCGCCGCCGACTCTGCGAAGCGCCCTGTGGGTAAGTCGGCGTCACAAACTCTCCTCGATGGCATTCTTCATTGCATCCAATACGCCCGCATCCACGGCTTCCTTCGCCACACGCACGGCGTTCTTGATGGCAAAGGCGTCCGAGCGCCCGTGACAGATGAAGACCAGCCCGTTCACGCCCAGCATGGGAGCCGCGCCCTGCTCGCCCGGGTCCATTAACTTTTTCAACGAACGCAGCGCCGGGCGGACGAGCGCGCCGCCGATCTTCGTCGCCAGGTTTCCGTTTTTGATCGTCGAGCGCACGAAATCCACGATCAGTTTGCCGACCGCTTCGGCGGTCTTCAACATCACGTTGCCGGTAAAGCCGTCGGTTACGGCCACATCCACCGCGCCGCCGATGACTTCCTTGCCCTCCACATTGCCGAAATAATTCAACTTTGCGGTTTTGAACAAAGGCGTTGCGGCCTTGACCAGTTCATTGCCCTTGCCCTCTTCTTCTCCATTTGATACCAAACCGACTTTCGGGTTCTTTACGCCGCGCGCCTTTTCGGCATAAATGCTTCCGAGGATTCCGAACTGCAACAGGTTTTCCGGCTTGCAGTCGGGGTTGGCGCCGATGTCCAGCACAATGCACGATCCAGTCGCCGTCGGGAAGGTGGGCGCCAGGGCGGGACGATCCACGCCGCGGATGCGTCCGAGCCGGAAGAGGGCGGTGACCATGCCCGCGCCAGTGTTGCCCGCCGTCACAAAGGCGTCCGCCTCGCCTTTCTTGACGAGGTCCATGCCGACCGCCATCGAATTCTTCGGCTCTTTGGAGCGCGCCTTCAAGACCAGCGCTTCGCCTTTATCCTCCATCGTCAATACCTCCGGCGCGTGGACGACGCGGATATTCAATCCCTGCGCGTTTTGTTTTTCGAGCGCGGGTTTGATCTTCGCCTCATCCCCGACGAAGATGATCTCCACGCCATATTCGCGCGCGGCTTGTACGCCGCCCTCCACATCCGGCATGGGATGATCGTCGCTTCCCATTGCGTCTACTACGATACGAGCCATGATCGTCTCCTGATTTTTGTAAAACAAGCCCATAGGCTTGTTTTACGGTTTGCTTGACAGAAAAAACATCACGATTATAATACGCCCTGCTTATGCGCTGGTGCTGGAATTGGCAGACAGGCATGGTTGAGGGCCATGTGTCGCAAGACGTGGAGGTTCAAGTCCTCTCCAGCGCACAAACAAAACTCCCGGATGGGAGTTTATTGTTTAACAGCGCCGGTTGTTCCTATTTCCATTTTTCCAGGGAAAAGGCGGGCAGGCTTTCACCCGCAACGAGCGAATATGCCTCGCTTACGAAGGCGAAGGAATAGCCGCCGTCGCGCAGGCGCGCGAGCAGATTATCGAAAATATTGAACGCCGCCGCGCTATTTCTTCTCATCGCCCAGCCCTCCAGCCCGCCGACCGTACTGCGCGGGATCGCGCCGAAATAAAAATCGTAGGGATGCGAGAGGAGCAGGGCGGTTTCAGGCAGTCCGAAAAGACGTAACAAGAGCGAATACGCGCCCCAACCGAACAGTTTGGCGTAACTGAGGGCGAACACCACGCGGATTTTTTCGATGGACGTGAATGGAAATTCCACCAGAGACTTTCCGTCGGCGCGCGTCACCCGGAAGGGGACATTTGGCATGTGCAGGTTGTTGTAACCGAACTCGCCGGGACGGTACGAAGGATATACGCTGGCATCATATTCAAAACCGTGATCGAGAAGATGTCCAAGCCCGGCTTTGTCTATCCGCCCGATTGGGGCGCGGTAGCCGATGGGTTTTGCGCCTGTAAAATCTTCGTATGCTTTTTGCGAATTGCGGACTTCGTCCAATGTGCAGGCGTTGCGCGGGTCGTGCGTGTGCGAGTGGACGCTGAATTCGAGCGGGATGCGCGCCGCGAGTTTCTCGAATAGTTTTCTGCGAGTCTCGAAGAGGTTTGTGACCGTGAACATGGTCACTTTTGCGTTGTATTTGTTGACGGTGGAGACATAGCGCTCAAAATAATCGGGGTTTTCGAGCAGGCGAATCTGTTTATGAGGGTCGCCGTGATCCGGCTCCATGTCGAGCGTGACGCAGGCTATTCTGTTCATGCGGGCAGGTTGGTGACGTAGTAAAAATTTCGGCTTTTGACGATGCGCAGGTCTTTGAATCCGCGCGGTTCGGCGAGTTGTGAAAATTCGTCGAGCGAGTACAAATAAACCCCCGGCAGGCGGTTGGCGCGGATGTACACCTGACGCAACACCCAGGTTGGGAATTCTTTTTTACGGGCATGATCGGGGAAGTCGAGCAGGATGTATTTCGTCCGCAGGTTGCCAAGAAACGCCGACATGGCTTCGGGGTCGAAGTATTCGATCACGCCGAGGGCGGTGACGATGTCCGCTTGTGGGAGCGGGGCGCCCGGCTGAACGACATCGGACGGGAAGAATTCAAGTTTGTCCCGTAGCCCAAGTTCCGCGCCGCGCGTTGCGGCGATTTTTAACGCTTCAGCGGAAATGTCCGTTCCGTATATTTTCGCCGCCCCGGCTTGAATCATTTGAAAGGCGAAGCGTCCCGACGCGCAACCGACATCGAGGACGGTTTTTCCGGCGAGGTGCGGGCGGATCAACTCCAGCGCGGCGCTCATGCGGACGTACATGGCGTCGCCGCGAAAGAGGGCGGAGAGTTTATCCCACCAGGTTGCGTCTTTTTGTCCCTCTCTGAAATATGCGCCAGATTCCCAGCTGAGAAGATGATCCTCCCAATACCGGGCGGATTCGGATTTTTTCTGCGGTTTATTCATGGCGGGGGATTATACCCGCTTCATTCGACGATCAAACTGCAACAGGTGACCGCGCCTTCGGCTTTGGCGAGCTCGCTCAGGTCAATCGGCGCGACGTTGCCGCCTCGTTCTTCGAGTCGTTTTTGGGTTTTGGGAAACGTCGTCGGGTAGATCACTTTGCCGCGGACGGGCAGACAGTTGGCGGCGAAGGGTTCCGAGGCGTCCACTTCGATGAGATCAAAGCCGGGGAAGTTGGAAGCGTCCACCCAGTTTTTGTTGATGAGCAGGGTCGCGTCGTCCACGCATGTGACGGCGGTTTTCAGGTGCAGGCAGTCCGTCATTTTGACGCCCCAGACTTTGTAGCCGTAATCGCCGAGCAGGGAGTTGAGTTGATCCACCGCCTCGCGGTTGCTGCGGGTGGAAAGCCCGATGAAAATATTTTTTCCAGCCACAAGCGCGTCGCCGCCGTCCAGCGTGGCGGGATGCGCGACATGCAAAAGCGGGCGATATGGGGCGAGCGCGGGGATGATGGTTTGCGTTTCAGGCTTGCGCGAATCGGCGCCGGGACGGGTGATGACGGCGGCTTCGGGCAGGATGAAGGCGGCGTCTTCGACGAAGACTGAATCAGGAAGGTCTGGTTCTTCGGGCAGTTCGATCACCTGGCAACCCAGATCGGCAAGGAGGCGGACGTAGGCGTCATGTTGGGCGCGGGCGATGTCGAGGTCAATGGGCGTCCGCTCGATGTGGGTGATCTCGCACTCGTTGAAGCGCGGGCTGATCTTGCGTGTGATGGCGACGGTCATGGCAGGTTTGGTCTGCGTTTATTTTTCGTCGGTGCGGTAACGGTCAATCAGCGCCCGGGTGCGCGGGTCTTTCGGCTGGGAGAATAACTCGTCCGGCGCGGCGTCTTCGATCAGTTCGCCTTCAGACATGACGATGACCCGGTCGGCCACTTCTCTGGCAAAGCCCATTTCGTGGGTGACGACGATCATGGTCATGCCTTCGTTTGCAACCTTCTTCATTACGCTCAATACTTCGCCGATCAATTCAGGGTCGAGCGCGGAGGTGGGTTCGTCGAAAAGCATCACGCGCGGTTCCATCGTCAATGCGCGGGCGATGGCGACGCGTTGTTTTTGCCCGCCCGAAAGCCGCATGGGGTACTCGTCCTTCTTGAAGAGCATGCCAACGCTGTCCAAATTCAGTTCGGCAAGTTCGACGGCGCGATTGCGATCCATGCCCTTGACGGTGACGGGTCCTTCGATCACGTTCTCCAAAACCGACATGTGCGGGAAGAGGTTGAATTCCTGGAAGACCATGCCGGTCTTCAACCGCACGTCATGGATCAACTGCCGTCTCTCCTGGCCCTTGACCTCTGCCGCGACACGCACGCCGTCCACTTCGACAGCGCCGTGGGAAGGGTCTTCGAGAAAGTTGACACAGCGCAGGAGGGTGCTTTTTCCCGAGCCGCTCCTGCCGATGAGACAAACCACCTGCCGTTCAGGCACTTCGAGGCTGATATTTTTCAGGACGTGCAGGCGGCCGAAATATTTATCAAGGTTGGAAATCTTTACGATGGGCAGGGACATATCAGCGGTCTCCCCTGGCGAGGCGCGCCTCGAGTTTGCCCTGGAAGTAGGTCAGGATCAAGGTCAACATCCAGTAGAACATGGCCGCCATGATCAGCGCTTCAAGGTTGTTGAACTGGGCGCGTCCGACTTTCACCGCGCGCCACATCAATTCATGGACGAAACCCGTCGCCGAGACAAGCGCCGAGTCTTTCGTCATCGAGATGAAATCGTTGCCCATGGGCGGGATGGCAAAGCGCAGGGCTTGCGGCAGGACGATGCGCTTCATGGTCTGACCGGGGGTCATCCCCAACGCCATGGCGGCTTCGCGCTGCCCCTTGCCGACGGAACTCAAGCCGGCGCGAAAGGTTTCGGACATGTACGCGCCATAATTCAGCCCAAGCGCGGTCACGCCCGCCACAACGCCTGAGAGGTTAATACCCAGTTGCGGCAAAGCCAGGAAGAAGAAAAATATTTGCAGGTAAAGCGGGGTTCCCCGAATCAGGGAGACGTAAAAGGTGCTTACGGCGTAAATTGGCGGGAAGGTCGAAAGCCTGCCCAGCGCCGCGAGCAAAGCCAGCGTCATGGCGACAGCGATCGAGAGGGCCGAAATCAACAGGGTCTGCCCAAGACCCTGGGCGATGAAACCGAGTTTCTTGAGAATGAACTCGGAATCCAGTTGAATGGTCTGATACTGGATCGGGCCGAGTTTGATCTCCTGCCCGCTGAAAAGAAAAATAAGAATAAGAAATAGAACGCCCCAGGACGCGCCGACATGGGTTCGGAACAAGCGTTCCTTGCGAAGTTGCGCCTGATAGAGCGCTTCTGCCTGCGAAGGCGGCGCTTTTTCCTGCTGAGCGGTGACTGCCATCTCTTCCTCCGTGAATGGAGATAAAAATAAAAGGGAAGCGGCGCAGAGTCCGCTTCCCTTATTATCGCATTGGGCTATTGATTGGGCGCGGCGGTCAGGTCCATCTCGAACCACTGCATCGAGAGAGCCGTCAGGCGTCCGTCATTGTGCATGGCGGTAAAGACTTCATCCACTTTGGCGCGCAGGGAGGCGGTGTCGAGGGTGGAGCCTTTGTCGAAGGCGGCGGCGAGGTCTTCAGAGTACACGGCGCCGTCCAGTTTGATGACGGGCATTCCTTCGGCAATGTTTGCATCCACAACGGTTTCGGAGGTGACATAGGCGACGAAGTCGGTGCGTCCCGCGGCAATCGCCTGGGCGCATTCCTGGTCGGTCTCAAGCGGAACGACGGTCACGCCTTCGGGCGCCTGGGCATAGATGGACGCTTCGGGCAAGCCCAAGCCTTCCATGTCGCCGTTCAACCAGGATTCGTAGGTGGTCGCCGCGCCGACGCATACAGCCTGCCCGGCAAGTCCGTCCAGAGAGGTAATGCCGGAATCAGCCGCCACAGCCACGACCGCGGGGGTGTAGTAGTACGGCACGCTGAAATCGAGAATTTGCTGGCGGGCGGTGGTCACTGTCATCGAGCCGACGCTGACATCCCATTTATCCGCCCATGAACCGGCGGTGATGGCGTCCCATGACGGGGTGGCGAAACAGGTTTCCACGCCGAGCGCTTCGCCGATGGCTTTCGCCACATCCACATCGAAACCCTGCATTTCAGCGGTGGTCAGGGCGTCGGAGGGGCATTTGGTTTCCGCCGGGCGCGCGCCTTCGGTGTTGAGGAAGGATTGCGGCGCGTAGTTCGGGTCGGTGGAAACGAGGATGTAGCCGCGCTTGGTAATCGCGTCAAGCAGGTCTGTAGCGGGCGCATCGCCTCCGCCGCCGCAGGCAGCGAGAGCGAGCGACGCCGCGACAAGAAGGCTTGCGAGGGTCAACAGTTTTTTCATTTTCTCCTCCAAAGAGAACTAAGGGAATGGGCAGTTTATCGCCTGCCACGAGAGGCGGTCTCCTCCCGCAAGGTTAAGGATAGACTATTTTTTTCAATTGTGCAAGGATGTTCGGCGCATGATTCCATGGCGCGGTTTGCGCCGCAAACTTTAGGTTGAGCCTGCGTGAGAGCAAATTGGGGTTTGCAGCGTCGCGAAAAATCTTCGCGATCGGCGTGGTTTTTACAGGGCGATACAGTAAAGGCGGATAAACCGGCGGCTGTTGTCAGCCCAACTTACGGGCAAAGATGTTCCGTGCCGTTTCCGTCTACTGTGATGTAGAACGTCTCGCCCTCCCGAATATCCACAGTTTGAATCAAGGGACCGTCGGGAAGGAAGAGGTCGTAAATATCATACGTGCCGGGGTCAACCTGCGCTTCGTTGCGATAAACGCTGTTGGCGTAAAGATTGTATAGATACAGGCTGACCGGCTCGATGATCATGTCGTGTTCGGTGCAGTTTTTGATGTAGGCGGGCTGGGGCCAGTCGGTGAAAGTGAACGAATCGATTTGCGACAGATCGCCTTCGATTTTTGTGAACGGGGTGAGCAACGAAACCCAGCCTGTGCGTTCCGATTCCGGGATGATGACTTGAACCCACTTCGATAGAATATCCCGCCCGACGACTTGCGCGCTTTCGCCTTTCTTCAACAAGCCGATGCGGTTGTATTCGGTCCCCGGTCCGCGGCGGATGTAGAGATTTCCGTCGAAGGCGACGATGCGGACGGAGGGAAGCGGCTCAGGCGTGGACGAAGGCTGGGGCGTGGACCCCGGCGTCGGCGTAGGCTGAGGCGTTGAATCGGCTGGCGGAGAAGGCTCATCCGTAAGCGATTCATCTGCGGGCGGTGAATCTTCATTGATCTGGATGGACGAGGCGGGTTGACAAGCCTGAGTCAGAAGTAAAAAGCCCAGGGCAAATATCGAAACGAGACGATTCATTTTATTCGTAACGCAGGGCTTCGACGGGTTCGAGGTTGGCGGCGCGGCTGGCGGGGTAGATGCCGAAGAACAGACCGATGATCGCGGAGAAGCCGGTGGAGAGCAGGACGGCGTCCCAGCCGACGATGGGGATGAAAGTGTTGCCGGTGGCAGTGGCGACCTGCTCGACGATGCGCGCGATGATCCAGCCGAAGATGATGCCGATGATGCCGCCGATGAGACTCAACAGCGAGGACTCGGTCAGGAATTGCAAAAGAATGTCGCGTTTGCGGGCGCCGAGGGCTTTGCGCAAGCCGATCTCTTTGGTGCGTTCGGTGACGGAGACCAGCATGATGTTCATGATGCCGATGCCGCCCACGAGCAATGAAATGCCCGCGATGCCGCCGAGGAAGATGGTCAGCACGCCGGTAATGGACTCGAAGATGCTGAGAAAATCCTGCTGGGTGAAGACGGTGAAATCGTCGAAGCCGACCGGCGTGCGGTGGCGCTGGCGGATGATGTTGGAGATTTCCTCAGCCGCCTGCGGCACAGATTCGGCGGAGACGGCTTGGACGAAGATCACGTCCACTTCGTCGCGCGAGCCGCGTTTGATCAGGCGGGCTTGCGCGGTGGTGAAGGGAATGTAGGCGTTGTTGTCTTCGCTGCCGAACGCGCCGCCGCCGCGCGCCGCCAGGACGCCGATGATGCGGAAGGGCTGTCCTTCGATGCGGATGACTTCGCCCGTCACTCCGTCGGCGTGGCCGAAGAGCGCGATTGCGGTTTCAGGCCCCAGCACAACGACGGACATGCGACCGAGGATGTGTTCCTGGTTGACGAATTCTCCCTCGGCCATTTCGAGGTTGCGCACCTGGAAGAATTCGGGCGTTACGCCGGTGATGGGGCTGGTGGTTTTTTCGCTCGAGAATGTGACCAAGCCGTTGCCTTGGATCGAAGGCGCGACCATTTCGACGGACGGCGCTGCAAACTGGTCGAGTAAGGCGTGGGAGTCGCCGAGCGTGAGCGGGCGCTGGTTGTTGCCGCTCCGTCCGCCCTCCGAGCCGGGCGGTCCTTCGGGCGGGGGCCCGCTAAAAACGAATAACAAATTCGTGCCGATGCTGGAGATCGAGCCGGTGATGGATGCCTGCGCGCCGTTGCCGACCGCCAGCATGGCGATGACCGCGGCGACGCCGATGACGATTCCCAACACGGTCAGCCCCGAACGCATTTTATTGCCGTTCAGGCTTTCGAGCGCTTCGAGGATTGCCTGGGTAAAACTCACTCTGCGCCTCCCTTGCCCTCTTCGATGTAATCCAGTTCGCCGTCCTTCAAGCGGATGACGCGCTGGGCCTGCTCGGCGATTTTTTGATCGTGCGTGACGATGACCAGCGTTGCGCCGAAGTCTTTGTTCAAAGAAAGCAGAAGGTTCATGATCTCCTTGCCCACTTTCGAGTCGAGGTTGCCGGTCGGTTCGTCCGCCATGATGATGGCGGGGTTGTTGACCAGCGCCCGCGCGACCGCCACGCGTTGTTGTTGTCCGCCGGAAAGTTCGTAGGGGCGGTGATGCACACGATCCGCCAGCCCGACGGCTTCGAGCGCTTTTTGGGCGCGCTCGCGGCGTCCGTGGGTCAAGCCCGCGTAACGAAGGGGAAGTTCCACATTTCCCAACGCGGTCAGGCGCGATAACAAATTGAAACTCTGGAAGACAAAACCGATCTTGCGGTTGCGCACGCCCGCCAGTTGGTCGTCGTTCATCTGCGCGACAGATTCTCCGTCCAAAATATATTCGCCGGAGGTGGGGCGATCCAAACAGCCGATGGTGTTCATCATGGTGGATTTGCCCGAGCCGCTGGGTCCCATGATGGCAATGACTTCGCCGCGCTTCACATTGAAGGAGACGCCGCGCAATGCCCGCACTTCGATCTCGCCCATGGTGTAGGTCTTGGTCAGTTCGCGCGCTTCGATAACCCAGTCCATGTCATCCCTCGCCGAAAGGACCGCGGTTGGTCGGCGGATTCAAAATGATCAAGTCGCCTTCCTTTAGGTCGCCGCCCACCAGAACGCTCATCGTGTCGGATGAAGAGCCGAGGGTGATCTTCACCGGCTGGGGCAGGTTGTCCTTGAGGATGTAGACGACCCGTTCGCCGTCCACGAGGCGCACGGCGCGGTTTGGGACCAGGAGCGTATCCGCCACTTCTTCGACGATGATGCTGACCGCCGCGGTCATCCCCGGTTTGACCTGTTCGTCCGCGTCGGTCAATTCCACGGTGGCGGTGAAACTGACCACGCCGCCTACAGTGTCGCCGGCTTGTCCCACTTCCACAACCTTGCCGTGATATTCCTGATTTAACACGGCATCGAAGGTAAGCGTCGCCTTCTGTTCGAGTGCGACGCTGTTGATATCCACCTCGGAAACCTGCACGTCCACCAGAAGGCGCGAAAGATCGTCCACGCGAAATCCGGGAGAGCCGACAATCACCTGATCGCCCACGACGGGATTAGCCTGAGTGACCGTGCCGTCGAAGGGAGCGATCAGCCGGGCGAGGTTCAACGTCGCTTCCGCCGCCGCCACACGGGCGCGAGCCGCCTTGACCGCGTCGGACTCTTCGCCTTTGAGCAGGCGTTCGAGCTCGCGTTTTGCGTCTTCGAGTTTTGCCTCGGCAAGCGCAAGGTCCTGGTCGGCTTGGGCGATGGTCTCGGGGCTGGCATAGCCTTTGTATTCCTTGACCTTTAGATTCCCAAACTGGTCGTACCAGACTTCCTTGATGTCTATCTTGCCGTTCAACTCCATGCGCCAGTTGTAGGCTTTCTCGTATGCGTCCTCGGCTTTGTCCACCGCTTTTTGCGCTTCGATCAGGGCGGTGTCGGATTCGAGCAGGTCCTCCAGCGCCTGCTGGGCGTTGACCAAATCCGCCTCGGCGAGGATGATGTTCTGGCTGAGCGAGGCTTTATCCAGTTCGGCAAGCGCATCCCCGCCTGACACTTTATCGCCGATGACCGCATTCACCGCGCCGACGTTTCCATTTGTCTGCCAGTTGAGGAGGGCTGTCCGGCTGGCGCGCACGCTGCCCGTCGCGCCGACGGATGCCGCCAGGTCGCCGCGCTCGAGCGGAACGGTCTCGAAAACCGCCTGTTCGGGCTGACGGGACATTGAGAAAGCGGCGATCAATAAAATAACCGTAACCACGCCGACAATGATCCATACGCGGCGTGAGAATCTCGAAAAAAATTGACGCATCTTGAAAATCCTCCAGGGGTTTCAGCAGGCGCAAACGCAAGCCTTGTCGTGGTATATCATAATTAATACGAAAAGATGTGGATAAAATGTGCAGGTTTGCGCTGGCAATTTTAATCCATGATGCTGACATTGCTTCGACGACTCGTCACATTCATGAATATCTCATAAACACATGACGATTGTCATTTGATTTTGTGACATTTAAGCCTATATCTATCCAAATTCATTGATTATCATCCTCGCGGTTTGTTTGTGTTCCCGTTACATAACGCGGTTCGTGCCGCAAACTTCAGTTTGCGCCTGCGCGAGAAGCAAACTTCAGTTTGCGCCTGCGTGAGGCAAACTGAAGTTTGCAGTACCGCATAAAATCTTCGCGGCTGGCGTAGTTTGTAAAGGGTAATCCTATACACTAAAGGGCAGCCCTGTTGGTGGTACTAGTCCGGGTGGCGACTCCCGGTATAATGGGGGAAGTCGGAATGACATTCCGACCTAAAAAGAGGCACAAGGTTCGATCCGAACTCTGACAGGTCGCCCCTATTGTTACAGCGCAATGGCGCTCCCGGCACAGGGTTTCCGGCACAACACGCCGCCGGGGACGGCGGCTTTGAGCGTGAGCTTGCTCTGTAATACTGAAGCGTTAAAGAATTTTGCTCATGTGTAGAAAATGTGCAAAATCATCTTTGTGTAGCGAATGTTCTCTAACGTCCGCACACAGATTATCCATGAGCCAAGAATTTAAATTTAGAGAGTTAGCGATCCGGAGGCATAATGCAGGCAGTCCCAAGCGAATTTCTGGCAATAGATCGGAAGAAACGGGCAAACAGCCCTTTTTTCGATTTGGATCTGCGTCCGCCCCATGAACGCGCCTGCGACTTCGATGGCGTTGTGATCGAGTTCGACCCGGAGCGCGCCATGGTCGAAGCGGCGCGTTGCATCCATTGCCCGGACCCGGCGCCTTGCATGGTGGCTTGCCCGACCTCGAACGACATCCCCTCGGCGATGTGGCTGATCGAGCAGGGCAAGTTCGTCGAAGCGGCGGGCATTTATCACAAGACCAGTTCCCTGCCCGAAGTGTGCGGACGGGTCTGCCCGCATGAAGCGCTCTGCCAGGGTTCGTGCGTGTTGAACAAACACCAGACGCCCGTGTTATGCGGCGAACTCGAAGCCTTCACAGTGGATTACGAACGACGCACCCAGGGCTACGTCATTCCGTTGAGCGTTCCCAGCGGGAAAAAAGTCGCGGTCGTAGGGGCGGGCCCGGCGGGGTTGGGATGCGCCGACATCCTCCTGCAAAAGGGGCACGAGGTCACGGTCTTTGAATCCAAACCCAAACCGGGCGGTTTGCTTGTGTACGGCATCCCGAATTTTAAACTTGTGAAGGATGTGTGGGAGGAAAAATGGGGACAGTTCGAACGCGCGGGCGTGAAGTTCGTCGGCAATACTTATATTGGAAAAGATAAAACCATTGACGACCTGTTCGCAGAAGGGTTCGACGCGGTATTCATCGGCGTCGGTTCGGAAGTGGACGCGAAGATGGAGGACGCCCCCGGCGCCGACCTGCCCGGCGTCTATGAGGCGACCGATTTTCTCGTCCGCGGAAACATTCCGTTGGATCAACTGCCGGAAACGATGCGCAAGCCTTTGGAGGTCGGCAGGCGCGTGGTAGTGATCGGCGGCGGCGATACCGCGTCCGACTGCCTGCGCACGGCGCTGAGACTCGGCGCGGAGGAAGTGACCTGTCTTTATCGCCGCACCGAAAAGGAAATGCCGGGCGGAAAGAAAGACCGCAAGATGGCGAAGGATGAAGGGGCGAAGTACCGCTTCCTGACCCAGCCGGTCAAGTTCATCGCCGGTTCCGACGGAAAACTCGCCGCCGTGGAATGTATCGAAATGAAACTCGGCGAACCCGACGCAAAAGGACGGCGCAAACCGGTCCCGGTCGAAGGCTCGAACTTCAGCATTGCTGTGGATACGGCCGTGCTGGCGCTGGGCTACTGGCCCGACCCGATCATCGGAAAGACCACGCCGGATCTGGAAGTCCACGATTGGGGTTTGATCACGGTCAAGGATAAAGCCAAAGGAAACACCAGCCGCGAGGGAGTTTTCTCCGGCGGCGATTGCGTGACCGGCCCCGATTTGGTTGTGACCGCCATGGTGGCGGGGAGAAAAGCCGGGCTTGCGATTGACGAATATTTGAAGAGCAAAGAGCGGAAATTAGAAGAATAAAGGGCGGGGAGACGACGCTTTCGCCGAATACAGTTTCCCGACGGGTTTACATTAACCCGTCTTATCCTTATATCCGCATAATTCCCTGACCGGGCATTTGGGGCACAACGGTTTTCTTGCGTGGCACACCTCGCGCCCCAGGCGGATGATGTTCAGGTGCGCGGCGTAATACGTCTCCGGCGGGAAGACCGCTTCAAGATGCGGATGCGCCTGCTCGACGGTCATCTTTTCGGGGCGCAAGCCGATGCGGCCCGTGACGCGATAAACGTGCGTATCCACCGGGAAGGCGGGACGCCCAAGCGCGAAGCACAGGACGATGGCGGCCGTCTTCGGTCCCACCCCATTGAATTTTGTCAACCAGGCGCGAGCCTCCTCCAGCGGCATATCGGACAGAAATTGCAAGTCGAGCGAACCGCGTTCCTGCGTAATTTCCTTCAACACCTGCCGAATGCGCGGTCCCTTCTGATTCGCCAGCCCGGCTGGACGGATGGCTTCCACAACTTCGCGCTCCTCCGCGTCGCGGACAGATTCCCATGTGGGAAATTTTGCGCGCAAGGCATGAAAGGCGCGGTCGCGATTCACGTCGTTGGTATTCTGCGAAAGGATGGTCGAAACCAGTTCGTCAATCGCAGGCAGGGGATTGCGCCAGATCGGTTCGCCAAAGGCTTTGAGAAGAGCCTGGTGGATTTGAAGAGCAAGCGAGTTGAGGTTGGTCATCATAATGAATTGTAACCGCAGGGGCGGCCCGTCAGGATCAAACACAGCCTCATACCGCAAACGAAAGGCCGCCCCTGCAACAAATTACGGCGCAAACTCGTTCGTGAACGCCTTGCTCAAATCCTCCGGCGCGGGGATCATGCCCATCTTCGCCATCACGGCGCTCATATTCTCCCATCCCTGCGGGTCGGAGTAACCGATGCGCTCCGCCTTCCAAAACTCTATGGAGGTGTTCAAGACCTGCATCTGCAATTCCTTGTCCTGGTCTTTCAGGTTCTCTACAAATTTTAAACTGACGTTATACGCCTCGTCGGGGTTGGCGATGGTAAATTCAATGCCGCGAGCCAGCGCGCGCGCCATGCCGCGAATCAACTCCGGCTCGTTCGCAATCGTCGCCTCGTTGGAAACAAGCCCGTTCGCCACCAGTTGAACGTAATCCGAAACGCGCAGTTCGGTCACATCCAGCCCTTGCGCGCGCAGGACAATGGGTTCGTTTGCGGCGTAACCCACCACAATATCGCTTTTTCCCGCCACAAACGATTCAACCTGATTGAATCCGAGCGTATCCAGTTTCACTTCGGAAGCCTCCACGCCGCCCTCGAACAACAGCGCCTCCAGCCCGATGTAATTCGCGCCGAAGGGACCGGGCAGTCCAACCGTTTTACCGCGCAGGTCGGCGGGCGATGCGATTCCCAACACTGCCCTGGAGACCACCGAGATCGGGAATTGTTGATACCAGGCAAACACATACACGACCGGCAAACCCTGCGAACGCGCCAGCAAAACCTGCTCGCCCGAAGCCACCGCAAACGAAATTTCGCCCGCGCCGGTCAGCGCCACGCCGTCGGTCTCGAACGAATAATCGAACTCGATCTCGATGCCCTCTTCGGCAAAATAGCCCTGATCCACCGCGACATAGAACGGCGCGTATTGAATATTGGGGATGTAGCCCATTGGCAGTTTGATCCTGCGAATTTCGCCCGCTTCATTTGCGGGGCGGATGCTGATACACCCCATCAGGCTGATCGCCAGCCCAAGCGTGAGTAAAACTACTTTCTTCATTACGGAGTCTCCTTTGAATTCATTCCGTCATTGCGAGGAGGAGCGGAGCGACGACGAAGCAATCTCGTTTGCTGTTTCTTAGATTGCTTCGTCGCGAAGAGCAAGAACGCTCCTCGCAATGACGAATTATTACTTCTGCCGCTTCAAAAATCTTCTTTCCAGCAGCGTCACCGCGCCATACAGCGACAACGCCAGCGCCACCAGCATAAACACCGCCACGAACACCATGGAGGTGTCGTATTGAAAGTCGCCGAGTTGCAGTAAAAAGCCCAGCCCCTGTTCCGCATCCACCAGTTCGCCGACGATGGCGCCGATGACCGAGAGCGTCGCGCCGATGCGCAACCCGCCGAGCAAAATAGGCAGGGAGGCGGGCAGTTCGAGTTTCCATAGAATCTGCCAGCGTGTGGCGCGGAGGGAATTCATCAGGTCGTAAAGCGACGCGGAGACCGCCCGCACGCCGACGATGGTGTTGACCAGCACCGGAAAGAACACGATCAACGCGCAGATGACGACTTTGGATAGAATCCCGTCTCCCAGCCAGATGACGAGCAAAGGCGCAATGGCCACGATGGGAACCGCCTGACTGGCGACAAGGTAGGGCGATAGGATTTTCTCCAGCGCGCGCGATTTGGCGAGCATGTATCCGACAATCGTTGCGAACAGGGTTCCGGCCCATAAGCCGAGCAATACTTCGACGAGCGTAATGCCGGTGTGGTGGAGCAGGCTGCCGTCGCCGAGGGTTTCGAGGAAGCGCGCCCACACGTCGGCGGGGGCGGGCAGGATGAATTTTGGCAATCCGCTGAGGCGGGCGATCAGCGCCCAGAGCGGAATCGCCAGCAGGATGGACGCAAGCGAAAGCCAGCGGGCGAGGATGGGAATGATTTTGGGTTTCATGAATGGTTTCTGTACGACAAGGTTCACCTTGTCCGCTTTCGCAAAGTGAACTTTGCAGTACGACAAGGTTCGCCTTGTCCGCTTTCGCAAAGTGAACTTTGCAGTACGACAAGGTTCACCTTGTCCGCTTTCGCAAAGTGAACTTTGCAGTACGAGGCGCAAAAAGCCCCGGCGTGGAAAAAAAACCGGGGCGCAGAATCAGGCTCAAGTCCGGGAATGAGGCGGGTAAATCCGCAGAAACAAAACCCCGAAAACAGCGAGCGTTTCCGGGGCGCGAATCTACACAATCCCATTCAGGCTTGTGCGATACCTTCTTCTATCCAGACTTTTACTGTCGGCTCCGGAGTTGCGCCGGATCATGCCCGTTTCCCAATGAGGAAAGCGATGTACCTAAACAGGCTCGTGGGCTGTACCACCGATCGGGAATTGCACCCTGCCCCGAAGGTTATTTGAATTGTCGTTTTCATTATAGCCAGCCATATTTCGCCTGTCAATTCAAGCCATGAAGTTATTTCAACTGCGCTTTTATTTTTTCGGCGGTGTCTTTGTACGCCGCCAGTTTGTCGCGCTCTTTTTGGACAAGCGCGGGCGGGGCTTTTTGGGCGAAGTCGCCGCTGAGCAGATTCTCCAGGCGCTGAATGTGAGACTCGGCTTCCTTGAGTTCCTTTTCGAGGCGGGTCTTTTCGCTGGCGAGATCAACCATGCCTGCGAGCGGCAGGTAGATTTCCACCGAGCCGACGACGAGGGCGGCGGAGTCGGCGGGTTTTTCTTTTAGAGATTGGAGAATAGAGATTAGAGATTGGTCGAGACCGGCGAGGGAGGCGATGACGTTGGATTGCGCTTTCAGCAAATCGGTTTTGGCGCCGGCGGAGATTGTTGCGGCGATTTTTTTGGAAGGCGACACGTTCTTTTCGGCGCGCAGGTTGCGGATGGCGCGCACGATCCCTTGAATCAATTCAAAGTCGGCGGTCTTTTCCGCCTCCCAGCCTTCGGGGTCGCGCGGCAGGGGCCATTTGGCGACGATGAGCGCGTCGGGCCAGTCTTTGGCGAGATGGGCGAGCGGCGATTCGCGCAGGGCGCTGTGCAGGCGTCCCCACACTTCTTCGGTGATGAAAGGGGTGAAGGGATGCAACAGTCTGAGCGTTGTGTCCAACACGCGCGCCAACGTTTCTACTGTCTGCATTTTGCTGTCTTCATTCTTCATTTGCTCTTTGGCAACTTCCACATACCAATCGGCAAAGTCAGCCCAGAGGAAGTCGTAGATCTGCTGGCCGGCCTGTCCGTACTGGAAGTTCTGGAACTGGCGCTCCACGTCGCGGATGAGGTTTTGCAGGCGGGACCAGATCCATGAATCGGCGAGAGAATAGAGATTAGAAATTGGATGACTAGTCTCTAGTCTCTGTTCTCTAATCTCTTCAATCGCATTGATCACAAACCTTCCCGCGTTCCAGACCTTGTTGGCAAAGTTGCGGTTGGCTTCCACCTTTTTCACGGAGAGATTCATGTCGTTGCCGGGCGTGGAGCCGACCAACAGCGTGAAGCGCAGCGCGTCCGTGCCGAGATCGTCCATCACCACCAGCGGATCAATCACGTTGCCGTAGGTCTTGGACATTTTGCGCCCGTGTTCGTCGCGGATGAGTCCGTGCAGGTAAACCGTGTGGAACGGCGCCACGCCGGTATATTCCAGCCCGCTCATGATCATGCGCGCCACCCAGAAGAAGATGATGTCGTAACCCGTTTCCATGTAGGACGTGGGGTAGAAATATTTCAGGTCGGGCGTTTCTTCGGGCCAGCCGAGCGTGGAGAAGGGCCACAAGCCGGAGGAGAACCATGTATCCAGCACGTCTTCATCCTGATGAATGTCCTTCGAGCCGCAGGTCGCGCATTGCGTCGGGTCTTCGCGCGTCACGGTCATGTGTCCGTCCGCGCAGTACCAGACCGGGATGCGATGCCCCCACCACAACTGGCGGCTGATGCACCAGTCTTTGATATTCTCAAGCCAGTTGAAATAAATTTTCTCGAAGCGTTCCGGCACGATCTTGATGCGCCCGTCCTTCACCGCTTCAAGCCCGGCTTGCGCCATGCTTTCGATTTTCACGAACCACTGCTCCGAGATCATCGGCTCGACGATCTCGCCTCCGCGCTGCGAGCGGGGGATGGTCGTGCGGTACGGTTCGGTCTTGATGACAAGCCCCGCCTCTTGCATCTCCGCCCAGAGTTGTTTCCTCGCCTCGAAGCGATCCAACCCGGAGAATTTTCCTCCGTTCTCGTTGACGCGCGCCTCCTTATCCAGCATGGAGATGATGGGCAGGTTATGTTTGTGCGCGATGGCGTAATCGTTCGGGTCGTGTCCGGGCGTGATCTTGAGCGCGCCGGTTCCAAACTCCATGCTGACGTATTCGTCCGCGATGATGGGAATCTCGCGTCCGAGAATCGGCACGATGGCTGTCCTGCCGATGAATTGTTTGTAGCGCTCGTCGTCGGGGTGAACCGCCACAGCCGTATCGCCCAAAATCGTTTCGGGGCGGATGGTTGACACGGGGATATAGACTTCCGAAGTCTTGGAGGCTTCGGAAGTCTCCTTAATCATATATTTGAAGTAATACAGCGTGGCGTCTTCCTCGTTGTATTCCACTTCGAGGTCGGAGACGGCGGTCTTGAGTCCCGGCGACCAGTTGATCAGGCGCGGGCCGCGATAGATCATTCCCTTTTCGTACAGGCGCACAAACGCCTCGCGGACGGCGCGACTCAGCCCCTCGTCCATTGTGAAGCGTTCGCGCTCCCAGTCGCAGGAGGCGCCGAGGCGGCGAATCTGCGTGGTGATGATGCCGCCGTATTTGCGCTTCCATTCCCATGTGCGTTCGACGAATTTTTCGCGCCCGTATTCTTCGCGGGTGATCTCTTCCTTTTGAAGCAGGTCGCGCTCCACCATCAGTTGCGTGGCGATCCCGGCGTGATCCGTGCCGGGAACCCACAGCGTGGAGTAACCCTTCATGCGGTGATAGCGGATCATCAAATCTTCCACGCTGACGAACATGGCGTGCCCGAGATGCAGTTCGCCGGTCACATTCGGCGGCGGGATGGAAATGACGAAGGGCTTAACGTTCGGGTCGAAGCCCGGCTTGTTCGGGTCGTTATGCGGCTTGAAATATCCGCCCGCCTCCCACATCGCATAGATGCGCGGTTCGGTGGATTTGAAATCGTAGGCTTTGGGCAGTTCCTTGGTCATTCTTGCTCCTTGTTGCTAGAGATTAGAAAATGGATATTAGAGAGTAGTTGCTCACTCTCCACTTGCTCCTAATCACTCACTATTCACTATTCACTATTCACTATTCTCTATTCACTACTCACTATTCACTATTCACTATTCACTATTCACTACTCACTATTCTCTATTCTCTATTCTCTATTCTCTATTCTCTATTCACTATTCTCTATTCTCTATGCTCTTAAAAACAAAAACGCTCCATCCTTCATGAGGACGAAGCGTCTGGCTCCGCGGTACCACCTCGGTTCATCATCCTTCAACTTCGTTCAGGACGATGCGCTCGGTAACCGATGATCATCGGTCTTCGCTGTAACGGGCGATCCCGTGCTGGTCTAGTAATTGGTAAATGGTGATTGGTAATTGCCAATTTTCTTCAGCAGATAATTCAGACGACTTCGGCGCTGTTTGCCTGCGGATGCTTCCACCGAGCGCATCCTTCTCTATCAGGGAGCCTTGCGCGTACTACTTCTGAATGGTTGGGATTATATACGGGGAGGGGGGTAGAGTCAAGAAATTGCCCGTTTCAGGGACGAACCCAGGAAACGGGCAGGTTGTGTATTTGCCCAAAGCACAGGGCTTCGAGCCGGGAGCAAGCCAGCCGATGTTTTGCCTCGACCGCCGTCCGTGGACGGTTCGGCGCTTCTGGCAGAGAAAAATATCGTGGGAGAGCGCAACTCGAAAACCGATGTTGTTGTTGAAGTTGTCCGGGTTGTTCCTGTTGCGAACCGCACAACGCGCGTTGTTTCGATTGTTGTTCCAGGAGCCGCCGCGCACTACACGCTCTCATGGCTTGTCCCGTTTAGGTATTCGATTTTTTCCATCCTCCCAGCAATCTCCCGATTTCAGCCAGCATCGTGGAAACATGCTCATACTGATTCATTTTGATCAACTCCAAATCCTTGCAGAGACGAAGGTTTTGGCGCAACAATGCCAGTTGAACATCCGCCTCGTCAAGATTGGCGCTTCTATCACGCTTTGAAAGCCCGGCTTTCAGCAGGGTTTCCTGAAAATCGAGCGTTTGTCGAATGATTCGTTCGCCGAGCCCAAAGCGATGAGCGCGTGGAAATTTTGTAGATTGCGGCAACAACCACAAAACGAGATCGTACGTTTTTGAAAATATCGGCGATTCTTTCATCACAACAAAAACCTGCCCAGAACCGACCTGCGTAATCCGTAGGTGTCGCCCCAGGCGGCATGAGCCGCCCATGAGCGCGCGGAGTCATCCAGCCTCCTGCGTTCGATCTCGCGCATCCTCCATTGCTGATGGAGACGCCGAAAACGGCGTTGAAAGGCGATGCCGCGCTTTTTCTTCAACCTGCGGTGGGTGGGATAAACGCGAAAGCCCAAAAACGGGATGCCCGTCTCAACTGGGAAAATTTGCGGTTCGTGCAGGGTCAGCCTTAGTTTCGACATGCGTATTATGACTTTTTCCTTCCATTCGCGCAAAACCATTTTATCGTTCGAGAAGAGCAGGAAATCATCCACATAGCGGATGTAGCCTTCCGCCCTCAGTTCGCGTTTTGCAAAATGGTCGAACGAGGAAAGGTAGACGTTTCCCCAAAATTGCGAAGTGAGGTTGCCAATCGGCAAACCGCGCGGACGAGCGGGGGCGAACAGGTCGTCGCCTTCGAACCATTTCATCTCATAGGTTTCTGTTTGCGCCCCAACCCCCGATTCCAGGATCAACTTTACGATCCCCAGCAGGGCTTCGTCTTCAAGATGCGCGGATATCTTCCCAAACAAGATTTCATGGTCTATGCTCGGGAAGAATTGTTCCACGTCGCATTGCAGGACGTATCTGAATTTTTTGGCGTATTCATTGGCGCGGAGAAGGGCTTGATGCGTTCCCTTGAATTTCCGGTTGGCGTAGGTGTCGAAAATAAAACGCCGTTCCCAATCCGGCTCGAGGATGTTGCAGAGCGCGTGATGAACAACGCGGTCTCGAAACGGCGCGGCGGAGATCATGCGTTTCTTTGGCTCATGGATGTAAAAGTTCGAGTAGGCGCCGGGCTTCCATTCGCCGCCGCGCAATTCATCGCGCAACTTTATCAATTCCTCCTCCTGGTTGAATTCAAACGCCGCCACGCTTGCCTTGCCGCGTTTGCCCTTGCGAGCCTGGCGGTAGGCATTGTATAAATTAATGAACGAGCAAAACTTATCGAATTCTTCGCCCATGGTTAACCTGAAAATCCAAAAAATTTTTTTAAAACCAGTTTATGCGCCTGCGGCGCCGGCAGAAATCAGAAACCAGAAATTCAGAAGTTCAAGAGCGTACATCGGGGGAGAGCGCAACTCGACAACCGAGGTAGTTGAAGAAGTTGCCCGGGATGCTCCAGCTGCGAACCGCACAACGCGCGAAGTTTCGAAGGTAGCTCCAGGAGCCGCCGCGCACTACACGCTGGATGCCAGTCTCTGCGCCTTGCGGGTCTTTCACTGTTTCTTCCGCGCGTTTTTCGTCCGCAGGACTGCTGCGTTGGTACAACTCCCCATCATACCAGTCCGCGCACCATTCCCAAACGTTCCCCATCATGTCCATTGCGCCATAACTGCGCGCGCCCTGCGGGTAGATTCCAACAGGCGAAGTGCGGTTGAGTTTTTCCTTTGTGTCTTTATCGGCATTGTTGCAGAGTTCGCCATTCCACCGGTTGCCCCAACTCCAAATGGTATTCCCCGCGCCT
>CAADGT010000061.1 GCA_900696595.1 uncultured Chloroflexota bacterium | reverse complement strand
GGGCGGGGAGGAGCCGCCGGGGAATTACAGGGAGTGCAAAGGACCGCAGAATGTCAGCTGTCCTACTGCTGAGAATGTTGACTGGGGCAGTTGCACAAAATGGTTTGAAAGAACCGAGACGATCTGCAGTTTGGGAAACGCCCAGTATTACGACGACCTTAATTGTAAAACTGATCCCGAAGGACAAGAAGTTTGCAGAACCGGCGTGGTGGTTACCTGCGGCTGCTGCCCGGCAGGGACGATCAGCGCCTACGAATATGTTGACGGCGATCTCTACACGGTAACTTCAGGACCTCATGGGGGGAATGGCGGGATTCCACAATTCAACTGCTACCCGGGGAGATTTGTCTCGCAAACGACAGTAAACTGCCGGACAGGGTTCAATGGAAGATGTGAATGGACAGGCGGACCGTGGGAATGTTGCGATGTGGTGGCAACCTGCAAAGCCCAACCGTATAAGGTTTACAGCTGCACTCCAACTTGCAGCCCAACTGCGCCATCTACGCCTTTATATCACCTGCTAAGTAGGTGCTCGTATTAAATTATAAAAAGAACATCGTCATTGCGAGGAGGGTGCTCTCCCCGACGAAGCAATCTCGCTCGTAAATCCTGAGATTGCTTCGCCACAAAGTGCGTGGCTCGCAATGACTAATTCTAATTATTTTCGACCGACTACTTAACGGCGCTTCAATTTCTACAGACTTGTTTTACAAGGAATGCGGCGGGTTTGATTACCTTACACCTTGTTTTTTGGACGCTGATTTTTTGACAAAACGCCTTGAATCCGCGTTTTCAGCGCTCGTCCGCGTCCTGATTTTAAGGGCATAAGGTAATCAGGCGGCGGGTATAATTCCAGCCATGAATCGAAGTAAAACGGCTGATATTGCAATCTACCTCGTCCTGATCGTCCTCTTTCTCGCGCCGCGGCTGGCGGGCATCGGCGATTTTGTGACTTTAGATGAACCTTCGTGGTTGAGTCAGGGCGCGAATTATTATTATGCGCTCGGTCAGCGCGAGTTTGAAAACACGGTGTATGAATACCAGCCCGCCGTGACGACCATGACCATCATCTCCGCCGCGATGCTGTTGTACTTCCCCGAATATCGCGGATTCGGTCAGGGCTACCTCGATTACGAAAAAGGGCGGCTCGACCCGTTCATGGTTTCGCACGACAAAGACCCATTGACGCTCTTGATCTATTCGCGAGTCATTCAGGTTTTTGTATTGCTCGTTTTGTTTCTGATTCTATATTTTCTCCTGCAAAAATTCTTCCCGAAGCCGGTTGCGATTTTCGCGCTGGTCTTCGCCATGTACGATCCATTCTATTTGAGCCAGCACCGCCTGATGGATCACGAGGGCATGGTTTCGCTCTTTGGGATGATCTCGCTGGTCGCGCTTGCGATTTATCTTTTCAAGGAAAATAAATTTCCATATTTGATTCTTTCCGGCGTCGCGGCGGGATTTATGTCGTTGTCGAAATCCTCCTCCATTGCAACGCTTGCCGCGGTGGGCGCCCTGCTGTTGTGGAAGATGATTCAAGAGCGCGGGCATGGCTGGGGCAGGGGCTTGTTATCCGCGCTGAAAACATTCGGCTTGTGGTTTGCGTTTCTGGCGCTGACCTACTTCGCCTTCTGGCCCGGCATGTGGGTCGCCCCCGGCAAAATGCTTTACGAAGTGTACGGCAACGCCTTCAGTTACGCCTTTCAGGGCGCGCGCCTCAAGATCACCGAAGAACTGGACGTTTCGCAATTCACCCTCAACACGCGTTTTACAGATGTGTGGGAAGTGGCGAAGATTTTTCTTTACCGGACGACTCCCGTTACCTGGCTCGGCATGATTTTGGGATTCGCCCTCCCGTTCACGCGCGACCCGGAGCGGAGTCAGCGGAATCGGCTTTTCTTTACGCTGTGGCTTCTCAACGGAATCGCTTTCATCCTCCTGATCGGCGTCGCGCAGGGGCGCAACTCGCCGCATTACATCCTTTCGAGTTATCTATCTTTCAATCTGCTGGCGGGGCTTGGCTGGTTTCACTTTGCGGAATGGCTAAAATCCCGCGCTCAATCCGCCGCCGGGAACGGCGGCAAGAGCGTGTATGGCAACCTCTGGCAATACGGCTTGCTGGCCGTTGTGGCGCTCTATCAAGCAGGGAGCGCGCTGGCGAATTATCCGTATTACTTTACCTACCGCAACCCCATCCTTTACGCGGCGGGCTGGTATAACGAATTCCCGCATTTCCCATATTGCGAAGGGCTGGAGACCGCCGCGCATTTTCTCGCGGAACTGCCCGACGCCGAAAACGCAACCGTCTTTTCCTACTACAGCCGCGGATGCGTTTCGTATTATTACCCCGGTCCCGCCATCAGTTACCGCCCCTATTATTCCGACGGCGAACACACCGAAGACCTGCTCAACAATTTGAACGCCTCCGAATATCTCATCGTCTATTACGCCAATCAGGGACAACTGGCGCATCACCTGAACTTCGTCAACGCCATGGCAAAGGCGAAGCCCTTCCACGTCGTCTGGTTGAACGGGTATGAATACGTCCGCATCTACAAGGTGGACGATCTCGGTCCCGAAATCTACGAAGCGCTGGCGCATTTGAAATGAGATGGCCGACTCAACGCCCGATTTTTAACGCAAGGACGCAAAGGCGCAAAGGGGAGAACCCCTTGCGTCCTTGCGCCTTTGCGTTAAGATTTTTGGAATATCATGAAAGCACACAATGATCGAATTCTTTAGTCATTATCGCGCCAAAACAATTTATGTCCTGCTCCTGCTTGCGTTGACCCTGCCTTCGCGCCTGACGCGCATAGATGCGGCAGTCAACATAGACGAACCCTGGTGGGTCATCTCCAGTTCCAATTTCTATTACGCCGTCGCGCACAGGGACTTTGCAGATACCTATTTCGAATACCACCCCGGCGTGACGAACATGTGGGTCATCTCCACCGCGATGCTGGCATACTTCCCCGAATATCGCGGCTTCGGTCAGGGATTTTTCGACCAGCGCAAACCGTTCTTCGAGGAATTTCTGCGCGAGAACGGCAGGGAAACCATCGAACTCGTCCGCTATGCGCGAATCATTCAGGCGGGCGTGTTGGCAGTCTTTGCGGTCGCCGCCTTTCTGCTTTTGAGTCTTATCGTCGGGGAAAACCTCGCCTTTCTCTCAATCGCATTGGCGACCATCTCACCGTTCTTCCTCGGTCACTCGCGCCTGCTTAACATGGAAACAATGGGGGCGATGTTTGTATTGGTCTCGCTCCTCGGTTTTTTTCTGCATCGCCGCCAAAACCGATTGATCCATCTGTTGATCTCCGGCGCGGCGTTCGGTCTGGCGCAGTTGAACAAATCCACTTCGGTCGCCCTGCTCGGCGCGATCGGGCTAATGCTTTTGCTCAGCCTCTTCGAGAAAAATAAGAAACCGTTCAAGACAAAATTGTTGAGCGCGATCACAACGTTTGGGATGTGGTTCGGCGCGGCGGCTCTCGTTTACTTCATCCTCTGGCCCGGGATGTGGGTGGACCCGGCGCGGATGCTGCGCGAAGTGTACGGCAACGCCTTCAGTTACGCCTTCCAGGGCGCCCGCCTCGATGTGACCGAGGAGTTGGATCCTGCCTCATTCAGCCTGGTCGCGCGCTGGGACGGAATCCTGCTCTACCTGCGCTATTGGCTTTCCGGCACGACGTTTATCACATGGCTTGGCGTGATTCTCGCGCTCGTGTTTTTATTTACCAAAGAAAAGGAGCGTTTGCCCGCCCTAATCCGTTCGTTGGTTGGTTATCTTTCCCTGCTCGGCGTTCTCTTTATCCTGATGTTCGGCGTCGCGCAGGGACGCAACCACGCCCATTACATCATGAACGCTTTCGTCTGTTTGGATGTCGTTGCAGGCATCGGATGGGGGAGCGCCGTTGCCTGGGCCGCTTCGCGCTGGACGGGCTTCTCGAATCCATTCGCGCCGGTCGCGGCTTCGGTTGTGTTGATCCTCGCGCAGATCGGCTTCGGGTTGCCGTATGCGCCGTATTATTTCACCTACCGCAACCCGCTGGCAAAAGAGGCGGCGACTCTCGGTTACGGCGAAGGCTTGGCGGAGGCGGCGGAGTACCTCTCGCAAAAACCGGACGCGCAAGAAATCACCGCCTATGTTTACAATGGCATGGGCACATTCTCGTGGTATTTCCCCGGCGAGACCATCGTCTTGAAACGCGCCAACATCTTGAACGACGACTTTGTCACGATCACGGACGAATTGCGGGAATCGGATTATCTCGTGTTATATCCCATCACACGCGCCAAACACCCGGAGACCGGGAAGATGCTCTCGGAGTTCGAGGGAGTCGTCGAGCCGGAGAAAACGATCTACATCAACGGGTTGGAATATATTCAGATTTACAGGGTGGCGGATATTCCAGAGTCGGTTTACCAAGCCCTGCTGGCGAAGCGCGCGCCTTAGCGTCTCACCTTACGCGCGGAACGACCCCCGCCCTGCGCTCCGGCGGCTGCCGGGTGGAATCCGCCCGGGGACGTGGAACCCAGCCCAAAGTCCGGGGCGAGGCGGAGCGCCCTTTCACCTTTGTCATGAAAGTAGCATAGTCCGGACGGGATGTTGTGGAGTAAAATTTCCGCCGTATCCATGGGATTGAGAATTCGATGAACGGACGTTTTTCCGAAAGATCGCTGGGGCGCGCGCTGACAGGAATTGTCTTCCTGTATCAAGGACTGGCGGCAGTTGCGCTGGTCTTGTCGCTCGCGCTTGCCCTGCAATGGATTCGAGAGCCGTTCCTCGGCGCGTTCTACGAACATACCCTGATCTTTACCGACGTGGGCGCGGGCGGCGAATCGTGGGCGTTCAACAATGTCGTACACAGCGGCGATCAACTGCTGGCGGTGAACGGCGCGGAGGTGAAGACAAGCCGCGACGCGCGCGACGCCATTGCAGGGAAATTCGCGCCGGGTGAAAACGTCACCTTGACCGTAGAATTTGCCAATGGCGAGACGCGCGACCTGAGTGTGGAACTGCAACAGTTCCCGGACGATGGCGTAAGCGCATACCTGCTCCTGCCGTTCGGCATCGGCGTCATTTTCTTCGCGCTCGGCGTTTGGACCTTCGGCTTGAGGCGTAACGAACCCGCGGGGCGCGCTTTCATCATGTTCGCTTCTTCGTTTTCCATGGTGGCGGGGACGATCTTCAACATCTGGACGAGTCACGAGTTGACTCTGCTGTGGACTTTCGCCACCGCCATGGCGGGGGGCTCCGCCATCGCCCTGGCGTTATCTTTCCCCGCCGCGCCGCGCGCGGTCATCAATCGCCCTTACTTGAGGTGGGTGGGTGTCATCGTCAGCCTTTTGCTTGCCGCCGCGGCTGCGCCCTTCATATTCAACAGGGAAAACCCGGCGGCTTACATCGCTTATTGGCGAAATATCTATTATTTCGACGCGCTCTGTATTTTAATCCTGCTGGGTTTCAATCTTTATTACGCCTTGTATTCCCGGTCGCCGGTGGTCAAAAGCCAGGCTCGCAGCACGCTCTTCGGCGCGTTGATCGCTTTCGGTCCGCTGACGGTCTTCCTCTCCCTGGGGGCGGTCTTCGATATTTCCTTTTCGCCCTTGATGTTCCTGCCGGTTGTGCTCTTCCCCGCCATGATGGGTTACAACATCATGCGCTTCCGTTTTCTGCGCGCCGACGATCTTGCCCGGCGCGGGGTGATGTATGCCGTGTTGACCGTCCTCGTCACGCTTGGGTACGCGCTGACGGCGGCTGGCGCGGGCTTGTTGTTTGGGAACGCCCTGCCCAGGAATTACCTTGCAGGCGCGGCGATCCTCTTGCTGGCGGTGGCGCTCGAACCGCTGCGTACGCGCCTGCAAAATATGACGGACGCGATCTTCTTCCGCGGTTCGCGCGTGGCGGCGGAACAGTTGGAGGATTTCTCGCACAAACTGACCACCGCGCTTGACATAAACGCCATCAGTTCGCTTCTGCGGGATCAGATCGCCTCGACCCTCGCCCCCGAGCAGATCCACATCTATACCTACGATTCGCTCAACGATTTTTTCTCCGCCTCGCCCGGCGACGGCCGCCGCGCCACGACCGATCTGCGTTTTACGTCGGCGAGTCCGCTGGTCGCTTATTTTAAACGCGAGCGCCTTCCGCTTTATCTGGATGGCGCCGGCGACCTGCCGGAATCGCTGAAACCCGAACAATCCCGGATCGCTTTGTTGCGGGCGCGGCTTTTTATCGCTTTTCCCGGAAAGGATAAACCCAACGGATGGCTGGCTCTGGGCGCGCGCCTGAACGCCCAGCCCTATTCTCCGCAGGAATTGCGCTTTCTCGAAAACGTGTGCGACCAGGCGTCCGTCGCCATCGAGCGCGTGCAGACGGTGGCTCATCTCGAGCGGCGCATCCAGGAAATGAACGCTTTGACGCGCGTCTCGCAGGGGGTCAACGTGACGCTGACCTTCGACGACGTGCTGGAGTTGATCTACGCCCAAACCGCGCAGATCGTCCCCACCTCGCACTTCCACATCACGCTCTACGACAAAGCCAGCGATTATTACTATTATGGTTTTTGCCTCGAGAACAACGAGCGCATCCACGAGCGCGAGAACCAGCCCTTCCCCGCAAACATCGGGCTGTCGCCGGAGGTGATCCGTAAAAGCCGCCCGATCATCACGCAGGACTACATCCGCGAATGTCAGGCGCGCAACCATACCCCGACGATCGAAAATATCTTCGCCTGGATCGGCGTTCCGCTCAACGCGGGCGCGGAGACCATCGGCGCGCTCAGCATCGGCAGCCGCGACGGTTCGACGATCTATACCCGCGCGCAAATGGAACTCCTGCAAGCCATCGCCGACCAGACCGCCGGAGCCATCGTCAAGGCGCGCTTGTTGAAGGAAACCCAGGAACGCGCGCGTCAATTGACGACCCTGAATGACATCACCCGCCAGTTGACCTCTACGCTGGAATTGAACCCGCTCCTGCAAAACATCCTCGAGAACGCCGTCGGCATTTTGAACTGCGAAGCGGGGAGTCTTTTCATGGTGGACGAACAGACCGACGAACTGGTCTTCCGCGTCACGGTGGGGCCGGTTGCCGGGAACCTGATCGGCAAACGTCTCGCCCCCGGCACGGGAATCGTGGGCCGCGCCGTGGAAACGCGCAAACCCGTCATCGAGAACGAAGATCAAAATTCCCAATCGCGCTTCAAGGGCGTGGATCAGCAAACGGGTTTTGTGAGCCGCTCTTTGCTTGCCGTGCCGCTTCAAGCCCAGGATCGCGTGATCGGCGTGGTCGAGGTCATCAACCGGCGCGACGGGCTGCCCTTTGTGCAGAATGACCAGACTTTGCTGACTGCGTTTGCCGGGCAGGCGGCGGTCGCCATCGAAAACGCGCGCCTCTATACGCTCACCGACCAGGAACTTGCCAGCCGCGTCGAAGAACTCTCCATCATGCAGAGGATTGACCGCGAGCTCAACGCCAGCCTCGAAATGGATCGCGCCATGCGCATCACGCTCGATTGGGCGTTGCGCCAGTCCGGGGCGGAGGCGGGCTTGATCGGCACTCTTGAAGAGGGGAAACTGCGCGTCATGGCTCAACAGGGGCTGGACGAACAAATGACGCCGCTCGGCGACCAACTGCTGATGAAGATCGAACTCCCGTCCATGATCGCCGCCGTCGAGACGGGTTTGCCGCAACATGTCGAAGCGGCGGTCGGCGTCTCGAAGAATAAACTGCTCATGGCGTCTCAAAATCAGATGGTGATTCCCATCCGCCGGGAGACGACCGTGATCGGAGTGCTCTACCTGGAGAGTTCCGGCGATTCACAACCCGACGTTGACTTTCTCACGCGCCTCACCGATCACGCCGCCATCGCCATCTCGAACGCGCAACTGTACGGCGAAGTCCAGCGCGCCAACCTTGCCAAGAGCGATTTCGTCTCCTTTGTGGCGCATGAGCTGAAGAACCCGATGACGTCCATCAAGGGTTATACCGAACTTTTGGCGAGCGGCGCGGTGGGACAGATCACCGATATGCAGACGAATTTTCTCACAACCATCAAATCCAACGTCGAGCGCATGTCCACGCTGGTCTCGGACCTCAACGACAACTCCAAGATCGAAGCCGGACGCCTGCGACTCGAGTTCAAAGCCGTCAAAGCCGCCGACATTGTGGATGAGGTCATCCGCACATTCACGCGCCAGTTGGAGGATAAACAGCAAACCCTCGAAGTGAATGTCCCGCCGAACCTGCCCGCCATGTGGGCGGACCGCGTCCGCGTGGGGCAGGTCTTGACTAATCTGATCAGCAACGCCTATAAGTACACGCCCGAAGGAGGCTCGATCCGCGTGGAGGTGGAGGAAAGCCCGAACCAATGGGACCCCGACGGCGCGCCGCGCGTGATCCATCTCTGGGTGAAAGACAGCGGCATCGGCATGACCGTCGAAGACCAGCAAAAGATATTCCAGAAATTCTTCCGTTCCGACGACCCCAAGGCGCGCGAATCGCCGGGGACGGGACTCGGCTTGAACATAACCAAAAGCCTGGTCGAGATGCAGGGCGGCAGGATTTGGTTCGAAAGCGAATACCGGCAAGGCACTGCGTTCCACTTCACGGTGCCGGTGGCCGAGGAGTAACAGGCTAAATGACGATTACGGCATCGGTCGGGGTTGCGCAGGCGCTGGATGGGCGCGAGGCGGGTTTGCAAGCCGCGCATCAGGCATTGAACCGCCTTGGGGCGAACGCTCCCGGGTTGGCGATCGTGATTGCATCCCATCAATATCAACCGCGCGAAGCGCTGAACGGCGTCTCGAGTTTATTGGGCGACACGCCGTTGATCGGCTTCAGCTCGCCCGCCGGATTAACGCGCGACGGACAGCATCCCCATTCGGTTGTGGTCGCCATCCTGAGCGGCGACTTTCAGGCGGAGACGCTCTGGCTTCCCGGTTACTCGCAGTCCGGGCGCGAGACTGCCTCCAAGATCGAGAGTCACGCCTCGGCGCGGGTCGAGCGGCAATCGTTGCTCTTCTTTGCAGACGGTTTCAACGGCGACGCGGAACAATTCTGCAACGCGATCCCGGCGGCATTGAACGTTACCGGCGCGCTCTCGAGCGGCGACTTGAACACCGGCAATACCTATCAGATCGTCGGCAACCAGACCGGCGCGGGCGGGATGACGACGGCGTTTTTACGCGGCGGGATTCATATCGGCGTCGGCGCGGATCACGGCTGGGACCCGGTGGGGAATCAATTTCGCGTGACGCGCTCGCGCGGCTTCTGGCTTCGCACACTGGACGGGCGTCCCGCCTCGGAGGCGTACGCGAATTTATTCGGCTATCCCGCGCGCGATTGGGCGTTCCCGCCGCTCAGTTATCTGGCGCGTTTATACCCGCTCGGCATGGAGCAACAGGACGGATTGACCGTCCGCGCCCCAATCCGCGTGGAGGCGGACGGCAGTTTCCGCATGAACGCCGCCATCCGCGACGGGGTGGATGCCTTCCTTTTGGTCGGAAGCCGCGCTTCATGCGAACGGGCGGCGAAGACGGCGGCGCAACAGGCTTTGCTCAAACTGGGGGATGCAAAACCCCGCTTTGCCCTGGTGTTGGCGGATATTGCCTGGCAGATGTTGCTCAAAGCCCAGCCTGGCGCGGAGATCGCCGCCATTCAGGAGATTCTGGGCGAAGACGTCCCAATAGCGGGGGGCTACACGCTCGGCCAGGTCGTCACCGCCGACGAAGAGTCCAAACCGAAATTTCTCAACCAGCACATCGTTGTCGTCGTGTTCGGCGAACCGAAAGAAGATTGAAATGTGTGGCAAAATTAAGTTCGCCGTACGTTTCGCGTAGCCATAAGAGAGAATCGCCCGCCCGAACCGACCTTGCAAGACGGTAAAGCCGCCGCCTCCCGGTCTCATGTATACTGATTTAACATCGAGGCAAAAGACATGGCTGGCAAAAACACCGCAACGAAGAGACAACGACCAACCACTGAGCAGGACATCCGGGCGGGAGATGGGAGCGTCGCCGTCGGCGGCTCCGTAACCGACAGCGCCATCATCCATGGGCAGACCATCGTACTGGCAGACCGCTTCTGGCGGGACCTTCAGCCTGCGTTGCCGACCGAGACGATCAAGCAGGCGACGGCGGCCTACCTCGCCTATCTGACCGACCGTCACGATTATTTGAGCCTGAAAGGCATGGGGGTTTCAGACAGGATTCCGCTGAAATTAAAATTGCTCGATCTATATGTCCCGCTCAAGGCGCGCATGGAATTGCCTGAAGGCGAGACCTGGAAGCGCGATCTCAGCCTTGCCGGCAGGGACATCGTCGAATACGAAGACCCGTTGCATTTCGGCGATCCGATTCCCCTCCTGGATGTTTTGAAGAGTTATTCCGGCGTGATCGTGCTGGGCGACCCCGGCGCGGGCAAAACCACATTTGTGAAATATCTTGCCGTGCGGCTCGCGCGCGGAGAGGGGAATCAGATCGGACTGGACGATTACCTGCCCATTCTGCTTCCGCTCGCGGCGTACGCCAATGCCCTGGGATCGAGGGACGTCCGCCTCGACGACTTCATCGCGGAATATTTTTCGTCCATCGGCTCGGACCTGCCCGTCGGGGCGATGCTCGGCGAAGCGCTCAAAGCCGGGCGCGCGCTCATTCTGCTGGACGGTCTGGACGAAGTGCGCGACTTGAACCTGCGCAACACGGTTGTCGAGCGCGTGGTGGATTTTTACACCTTCCATCGCCATCAGGGGAACAAGTTCATTCTGACCAGCCGCGTGGTGGGATATCGCGCCGTGCGCCCCTCCGCTGAAGACCTGGCAGAATGTACCATTGTTGATTTCGAAGACGACGAGATCGAAGACTTCGTCGCGCGCTGGACGAGCGCGCTCGAGAAACAGGCGCAGGGGCATACCCCCGTCGCGCAAGCCGACGCCGAGACCGACCGCCGCGAACTGCTGGACGCCATCCATCACAACCCGGGCGTCAGGCAACTGGCTTCCACGCCGTTGTTGTTGACGATCCTGGCGTTGATGAAGCGTCAGGGCGTAACATTGCCCGAACGGCGCGTGCAACTCTACGATCAATACGTTTCCACCCTGCTTTCCACCTGGAACCGCGCGCGCAGTTTGAGCGGACGCGCCCCGGGCCGCGACATTGACGAGATCCAGACCGTGCGCATCCTTGCGCCGCTCGCGTTGTGGATGCACGAAGTCAGCCCCGGCGTGGGTTTGGTGGGGCGCGAGGACATGCGCCGCAAATTGGAGGAACTCTTCCACGAGCGCGGCGACGTTTCTCCGCACCAGGCGGCGCGCCAGTTCATGCAGGACGTGCGCGAACACGCCGCGCTCCTGCTCGAGCGCGGACCCGGCGAATACGGTTTCATCCATCTTACGTTCGAGGAATATCTCGCCGCCGTCGCGCTGGCATTGATGGGACAGGGCGATTCGGAACCGATCATCGAAACTTTATCGCGTCACGTCGGGGAGCAGGCATGGCGCGAAGTGACGCTGCTGACCATTGGCTATCTCGGCATCCGCCAGCAGTTGCCGAAGATCGCGGGCGAGGTGGTGGACTCGCTTGTGGAGCATCGCCCCGGTCCCGCGGGCGAAGCGGTCGTCCTCGCCGGCGATGCGGTGTTGGATACCTCTCCCAATGGCGTGCCGCCCAAAAGCAAGGATCGCGTTGTCGAAGCCCTGGTGGAAACGATGCAGGATGGAGACATCCGCCCGGAGTTGCGGCGTCATGCCGGGCTTTTGCTGGGGCGGCTTGGCTGGCGCCCCGGAGACATTGATCGGTTTGTGGAAACGTCCGATGGCGAGTACCAGGCCGGGGTGCGGAAAGAGGCGAAGCAAATCCCGCATAAATTTTTCATCGCCCGTTATCCCGTCACCAATATTCAGTTTGCGCGCTTCGTCAAGGAGGATGGGTATCAGATGCGCGAGTATTGGAGCGACGACGGCTGGGAGTGGCGAACGGGCAAGTACGATCAGCGCACGATGGAGGCGATGGAACGCGACTGGCTGGAGCATCGCCCGCTGGCGAAACGCGGCGCGCCGTATTACTGGCACAACATCGAGTTGAGCAACCCGATCGTGCCGGTGGTGGGCGTGTGCTGGTTCGAAGCCGAGGCGTATTGCAAATGGCTTTCCAAAAAGATCGTGGCTGTGCCGGAGGGCTACGCCGTGCGTTTGCTGACGAGCGACGAATGGGAACGCGCGGCTCGCGGCTCCGACGGGAGGGAGTATCCGTGGGGCGACGGTTTCGACAAATCTGCGGCGAATACCTGGGACAGCGATTCGACCGGCTCCGGTTTGGGCGGCACGACGGCGGTGACGACCTTCCCGCAAGGCGTCAGCCCGACCGACGCCTGGGATATGAGCGGCAATGTCTGGGAGTGGACGGGTTCGTGGTACGATGAGGATAAGAAATACCGTATCGTGCGCGGCGGCTCGTGGATCGGTTACCAGTGGTTCGCGCGGTCTTCGTTTTGCAACTGGTCCATTCCGCTGACGTTTAACGACGATCTCGGTTTTCGAGTGGCGATTGCGCCGAAGATCGTATGAATGTAGGAGCGACCCGCTTGATCTTTAACGGCATTTTGGCGTAACGAAGGGTCGTCCTGAACGCACATCCGTGTAGTTGCGCGCTCTCTTGCGCGCAGGAGGAAAAAATGGCAGACAAAAAAAAGAAAGGCGGAATCAGCGCGGGGGATAACAGCGTCGTCGTCGGCGGGAGCGTGCAGGGGAGCAATATCGTCATCGGCAGTAACAATACTGTGACTAACAACAGCGTCAACATTGCTCCGCTGTTCGATGAGCTCTACCGGAAGCTCGATATTCACCAGGACCTTGCCCCTGAGACGAAGCGCGACGTAAAAGAGGAATTGAAGGAGATTCAATCGGCGCTGGAGGCGCAGCAGCCCGATGAATCGTTCCTTGCAAGACGGTTTCGCAATCTGAAACGCATGGCGCCCGATATTGCGGATATTGCGTTGGAGACGCTCAAGAATCCAATCGGCGGGGTGGCGGAGATCATCAAGAAGGTGGCGAAGAAGGCGGCGGAGGAAGCGGGCTGAAAGGAAAAAGAGATTAACGCAAAGGCGCAAGGACGCGAGGGAATCCTTTTTTCTTTGCGGCTTTGCGCCCTTGCGTTAAAGATTTTGGCGCCCCGGCAAACACGATAATGAAGGATAGACCTGAGTTTTTCATCGTAGGGACACAAAAAGAGAAGGAGCGAATATGGATGAAAACGAATTGAGTAAAATCATTGTGGAGTCTGCGATTGAAGTGCATAAGACGCTTGGCGGACCCGGCTTGTTGGAGTCGGTTTATCGGGACGCGTTGGGATATGAGATCAAATTTCGCGGCGTCGAGGTGGAGGCGGGAAAACCTATTCCGGTTCGATACAAAGGCGAAATACTCAGCGCACCTTTGAAACTCGACCTACTCGCGGGCGGATTGGTCATCGTTGAATGCAAAGCGGTGATGACTTATAACCCGATTTTTGAATCACAGACCCTTACCTATCTGCGACTGACCGGTTTGAAGCTGGGCATTGTGATCAACTTCGGGCAACGACTCGTCAAGCACGGGATACATCGGGTGGTTAACGGCTTGTAGGGTTGATCCAAGTTATTACCGCAAAGGCGCAAGGACTCAAAGAAACAGGTTTCCCTTTGCGGCTTGGCGCCCTTGCGTTGAATCTTTGGTTTTCCCCTCGATGACACTCTTAAACTGGAAGAAAAAGTCGTTTACCGCAAAGGCGCAAGGACTCAAAGAAACAGATTTCCCTTTGCGACTTTGCGTCCTTGCGTTAAAATCTCTTCAGGCTCGAAGCGAATTTATACCCATCTTTTTTCATGCAAATTATGAACGGGTTGCTGATGTTCAATCGCCTGAATCTTATTTTGTTTATTTTCTTTCTCAGCGCCTGCTCAGCGCCCGTGGACGCGCCGCCGGACCCGACTTCCGTTTTCACAGCCACGCCGGGACAAGCGCCAGCGACTGAAACGCTCATCTCCCCGACCGTTATGGCGACGGTTGAACTTCCCACATCCGCGCCGACCGCCCCGCCGACCTTTGCGCTGGATGAAATCCCGGCGTATCTCACATCCGTCCCCGAATCCTTCAACCCCGATTATTGCAAGGACACACGCCCCCTGCAATTGCTGGGCGATCTCAAGGTCGCAATCCAAACTCGGGATGGGGATTTGCTCGCCTCCCTTGTCAACCCGGATGCGGGGGTGGGGGTGAGGTACATCCGCGATGGGAATGTCATCACTTACTTCGACAACGTCAAATTTATCTTCGAGACGACCTACGAAGCGGACTGGGGACTCGCTCCCGGAAGCGGCGAGCCGGTTAAGGGTTCATTCCAGCAGATCGTCCTGCCTTCGCTGGAAAAAGTTTTGTTGTCGCATCCCGCCGTTTTCTGCGATCAACTGATCCTCGGCGGCGCGACGTATGCCGCTGATTTTCCATATGACGGGATGAATTTTTATTCCATTCACTTCCCCGGCACGGATGAGTTCGGCGGGATGGATTGGGAAACCTGGGCAGTGGGGATGTTCAGCAATCAGGGCAAACCGATGCTTGCGGCGCTTATCCGCTTTGCGTGGGAACCGTAGGGTTTTTGTTCGCCGAAGCGGGGGAAATATTCCAGGTCGTTGGCGTTGCGGGGTTCCGCCCCTTGTCGTCTTCTCGGGGCTTGTTTATTTCCCGTCCTTCGGTTTTCTCCCCGTCAGCTCGTACAGATTGAGCGGCTTGCTCTTGCCTTTGAGCGCGATCTCGCCCAGCGAGGCGCATTCGTATTTTTCCTCGATGGCGTTCTTGACCGGTTCCGAAACGACGATCTGGTTTTTCTGCGCGCGGTTCATCAGGCGCGCCGCGGTGTTGACTGTGTCGCCCAATACGTTGAACTCGCGCCGTCCGCGCGGCTCGCCGATCTCCGCCACGAAGGCGGGCCCCATGTTGATGCCGATCTGGCAATAGACTTCGGGTTTGATTCCGCCGATGGTCGGCGCCCTGGCATTGACCAATTTCACCGCTTCGCGGATGGCGACCGCCGCCGAGGCGGCGCGTATTTCGTTATTCGTGTGCGCGTTCGGCACGCCGAAGTAGATCACAATGTCCGAGCCGGAGAGGTGATACGTTACTTTTTTCAATACCCCGCCGCGCGCGTCCACAGCGGCATTGATCAGCGAAAACGCCTTGGAAAAACTCGCCGCCAATTTGCGTTCCTCGCCGGGCAGGGCGCGGTCGGCCGATTCGGGCAAGCCGATGAAATTGACGAACATAATGGTCGGGTTGGGGAAATCCGGGCGAATGGCGCGGTCTGCCGCGCTCTCCACCAGCATGGAGAGGACCGGGTCCGGGATGTAGCTGGCGAGCGGTTCGATGGAATCGAGCAACCCGTTGATATTTTTCAGAACTTCCTTTTTATCCTTCTTGTCGAACAGCACGTTGCTCGCCATGCGGCGGCTGATCGGCGTAATTTCATAATCGCCCAGCGTGTCGGCGTCCAGGTCGTCAATCACAAGATGGTATTCGGATTCGCCCTCTTCAAAGCGGAAATCGTTCTTTGCCAGTTCAAAGGCGGTGGAGGAAACGTTTACGCGCGCGTTGCGCCCCTTGCTTTCTGCCAATTTGGCTTTCTGTACGTCCTTGCCGAGCAGGACGTGTTCCATGCGGCGCGGCGTGCCGATCTCAGCCGTCAGAAACCTGCCGCTGTGGATGCCGATGCGCATTTGCAGGTTGACGATGCCCGATGGAGTTTGTATCTCGGCGAAATCGGCCATCGCCCTCTGCATCCGCAGTCCCGCGCGGATGGCGCGCTGGACGTCGTCTTTTTTATCCTTCTTCTTGGCAAAGACCACCAGCATCGCGTCGCCGGTGAACTCCACCAGTTCGCCGCCCGATTTGCCGATGATCGAGATCATGGTTGAGAAATATCTCGTCAGTTCCCTGAGCAGGTTTTCCGCGCCTTCGCGTCCTTTGGCGGCGTTGGCTTCCATCAGTTTGGTGAAGCCCGCCAGGTCTGTGAACATCATTGTGCCATACTGCCACTCGGTCTTCACGTCTCCCGGCTTGAGTTTGGCGAGGTCTATCTGGCGCGAGGTGTAATCGTGCAGGATGCGCTGAAGGGTCCGCAAATGATTGAAGATGCGGATCATGATCTCGACCGACGGGTTGCCCCACATCTCCGCGTACATTTCCGCCGGGAGCAAATATCGCAGTCTGTTTTCGATCGTTGTGAGCGGCGATTCCGGGAGCATGTTTACATTATACTTGAATTGAACGTTTGTCCCAAAAGCATATAACCGTCGCGCGCCCGGGCTAAGGTATGAGAGTTCCCGCCCCGAAGGTTCTTGCAAATTGAAATTGAGTTCCGCCCAGCCTTCGGGACGGCGCGCAAGGCGGGTTACTTGATCCAGATCGGCTTGCCGTCGAAGCCGGGGGCGGCGGCGATTTGCGTGAACTCATTCGTTTGCACGACCGCCTGGTAGAGTTCCATTTCCCTGTTTGAAAGTCCCTGGAAGACCAGCCTGAGCCCGTCCGGAGACCAGGCGGGGGCGCCGACCGGCGCGACGCCTTCCTGCGACAGGTAAACGACTTCGCCCGTGGCGCGGTTGAATATGTGGATTTCCTTTTCAGAAGCGACCGCGATCCGAAGCCCGTCTGGCGACCAGACGGGCGTTTCGAATTTGACGGGAAAATCCGTCAGGCAGGTCTTGTTCGACCCGTCGCGCGCGATCAGGCAGAGGTTGGAGAGTTCGCCTCGAAAGGCGAGATAGGCGATGAAGTTTCCATCCGGCGACCAGGCGGCGTTGTTGTCGGGTTCGGGGTTCGTCGTCAGCGTGGATAAAAACCCGTTGAGTCCGATCAGGAACAGGTCCGAATTGCCGAAGCGGTGACTGGAGAAAATGATGTCGTTGGCGTTTGGCGACCAGACCGGGTTGCTGTCTCCGCCGCTGTCGTTTGTCAAACGGATGAGGTTGGAGCCGTCGGCGTTGACGACGTAGATTTCGAGATTCCCGTCGCGGAAAGATTCGAAGGCGATGCGTTGACCGTCCGGCGACCATGAGGGCGACGAGTCCCTGCCTTGCGCGTCGGTGATGCGGGTGATTGCGCGCGAGGCGATGTCCAGCGCGTAGATGTCGGTGTTTTCTGCGACCGTCCCTACGAAGGCGACCTTTGTTCCGTCGGGCGAGAGTTTGGGGGTGTCGCCTTCTTCCACCGCCGCGCCAGTCGTCAGGCGGACGGTTTCCGCGCCGTCGGCTGTGATCATGTAAAGGTCGGTTTGTCCGTCGCGGCGGGAGGTGAAGATGATGCGGCCCTCGGCGGGGGGAATCGGCGTGGGGGTCTCGATGACGGGGTTGACGTTCGCCGCTTCGGTGGGGGGCGCTTCTTCGGGGATTGCTCCTGCGGCGCCTCCGAGGTCGAGTTCGTCGGTTGTGCCACAGGCGCCGAGGGCGAAAGCGAACGCGAGATATGCCGTCAGGGCCGCGGCATTCAGTTGTTTTCTGGCGAATGGGTTCATGGATTTCCTGCCCTCCGGGCGAGATTGGATTGCAATACTTCGGAACTGGTATTTGTATCTTTAGTAGCCGCTTTTCCCCCAAAAGGGTCATTGGATCGAGATCGAAAACCTCCGGAGCGCCGGCGGCAAGTCAACCCCTTTCACGCGAATACGGCGAATTTCTGCGTCATGGCGCTGATAACCTTACACCTGGTTTTTGGGACGTTTGAAATGCGTTTTTTTGAACTGCTCAGGCGGTCTACGCTTTGGCCGAATATTAGGGAGTAAAAAACCTGACACCTAAATTTCGCCCAAAATAACCGACAAGTCATCGCGCGATGGGTTGAATAAAAACCCTTTCGTACACGGATTACACGGAACGCGCGGATTTTTGAGGATTTTTTTCCTGGGTTTTTCTGTGTTCGTTCGTGAAATCCGAGAAAGCCGTGTCCAGAACTTGGTGACGAGCGATGAAATGCAGCCTAATTTGGACAAAAATTAGGCGATATGTTTTGCGCGCGCCCGCGTAATGAGGAGAAATGGCGGTTTGTACGATAGGGCAGGGGGTTATTTTTTCCCTTTGGCGCGCATTTCCTCGGCTTTGGATTTGAGGTCGTGGAAGAATTTGGTTTCGGTGATTTCGTTCACCTGTTTGTCGCGGCGCGACCGGTCTATCTCGATCTTGAGTTGGGCGATCTCGCGCCTCAGCGCCGCCTCGCGGATGTACCCGTCCAACGCGGCGGTGGCGAGCAGGATCAGCGCCTCCAGCACGTTATCGTGCTTGAACGGGACGATCTCTCCGGTCTTCGGGTCCTTGGCGTTGATCAGTTGGAGAACTCCAATCACCCTGCCTTCCTTGTTGTCAAGCGGGATGGTCAGGAAGGATTTGGAGCGATACTTTGTCTTTTCGTCGAAGGCTTTTGTGCCGGAAAAATCGAAACCCTCGGCTTCGTAGGCGTCGGCAATGTTGACGCGTTGACGGGTCAGCGCGGCGTAGGAGACCACATTTGCGCGATTCTCGCTCCCGTCTTCGTTGTGCAGGCGCACCGGGTAGAACACGATCGGTTCGCCGCTTGTGCCGCCCATTTTCATGTTCAGCGAGGTGTTGCGCAGGATCACAAAACGCAGTTTGTCGTCCTCCACAAGATAAAGCGACCCGGCATCGGCGTTTGTGAATGACTGCGCTTCCATCACCAGCGATTCGAGCAGGCGGTTGAAATCCTTTTCCGCCGAAAGCGAAACGCCAATGGGAATCACCTTGTTCAACAGGGTCAACTGGGTGTTGCGCTGAAGGATGTTGTTCGCCATCGCGTCCAGAGCCTGGGCGATCTGCCCCAGGTCGCCTGTCTCGCCGATGAATTCGCGCAGGAGCGCGGAGTCATAATCCCCCTGTTCTATGGCGCGCACGGCTTGCATGATGCGCTTCAACGGCGGCGGCGAACTGACGACGCGTGCATGAGATTGCGACATACGCCGTCAGTATACCGCAAGAATCCCGGCGTTCGGATTGGGATATACTACCCCCATGTCTCAACGAATTGGGTTTTTCGGCGGCACCTTCGACCCGCCGCATATCGGACACCTCATCCTTGCCGGGGAGGCTTTTCATCAATTCCAACTCGATCGCCTGCTGTGGGTTCTCTCCCCCGAACCGCCGCATAAACTGGAAAACGCTGTCACGCCTTTGCGGCATCGCCTTGCCATGCTGAAGGGTATGATCGCGGATAACGCCGCCTTTGAACTTTCGCAAATCGAGATGGAAAGACCCGGCCCGCATTACACGGTGGATTCTGTGCGCCTGCTCTTACAGCGCGAGCCCGGGGCGGATATTGTCCTCCTGCTCGGCGGCGATTCTCTGGCGGATTTGCCCACCTGGCGCTTCGCTCCCGAACTCGTGGCTGGGGTTTCCAAAATCGGCGTGATGCGCCGCCCGGGCGACTCCTCCGACTCGTCGGCGCTCGAGGCGAAACTCCCCGGCGTTACGAAGAAACTTCATTTCATGGACGCTCTGTTGCAATCCGTCTCCTCCCGCGAACTGCGAAGGCGAATCTCGAACGGCGAGATGTATCGGTATTACGTCACGCCGGAGGTTTATGGCTATATCGAAAGGAATCATTTGTATCGCTGATGCGTATGGCATAATTCGTCCCTTCGACTTCCGCATCGTCAGGCTTAGAACAATCTTTCCACTTTCCATTCATCCTCCATTCTTTATCCTTCTCAATCCCCAATCCAAAATCGTAAATCGTATGCCCCTCTTCCTCGACTCCATCTTCTCTTTTGTCGCCCTCTCCCACTTTATGGTGGATGTGTTCAACGCCAGCCGCCCTGTTCTGCTGACTTATCTCGGCTTGACCGAATCGCAGATCGCGTTATTTTCGACGATTTATATCTGGGCTTCGGCGTTGACCCAGCCCATCTTTGGTTGGATATCCGACCGCGCCGGTCCGCGCTGGCTGGCGGCGGGCGGAGTTTTGTGGATGACGGCCTTCTACTCGCTTGCGTTGGCTTTGCCCGGCAATCTTGGGTTGGGATGTTTGATCGTCGCCGCGTTGGGGTCTTCGGCGTTTCACCCTGTCGGCGCGGTGCAAGCCGCCCTGCGCGGACGCGACTTGATGAAGGGGCGCGAGACCACTTCCACATCGCTGTTCTTCACCGCCGGGCAGATGGGGCATTTCATCGGCCCGATCGCCGCCGGGTTGATCCTGGCTGCGTTGAAGATTCCCGGCATGTACATCCTGCCGCTGATTTCCATTCCCATCGGCTTTTCCCTTATGTATCAATTGAAGGACAATCATCCGCACCCGCAGCCTGAAAAAACGGTGATCTCAAAGAGGAACCAGGCGGGTTGGGTCTTCGTCGTCAGCCTCATGGTGGTGGCGGCTTTGCAATCCTGGGCGCAGTCGAACATGGTCAATTTGATTCCCAAGTACATCAAGGACCTGGGGCAGAACGCCACCGTGTACGGGAGCATGGCGGGTTTGTTCATGGGCGGTTCGGCGTTGGGGAATGTGATCGGCGGTTATTATGCGGATCGTTTTCCAAAACGTTTTGTGGCGGCTCTGGCGTTATTGCTTTCCGCGTTTCCGATTTTTATCATCGGTCAGGTGGGGTGGTCGGGATGGTTGTACATTCTCATTCCGCTTGCGGGGTCGGGGACGGGCGCAGTGCATAGCATTATGGTCGTGCTTGCCCAGCGCGTCATCCCCGGCGGAATGGCCCTCGCTTCGGGCTTGATCCTCGGCTTTATCTTTTCGGCAGGGGCGTTGGGCTTGCTTTACACGGGTCACCTCGCGGAGTTGCACGGTTTTCCCTATGTGCTGACGATGACCACCGGCATGGCGCTGGTCGCTTCTCCGCTGGCGTTGTTGTTGAAGGAGGGGTGAACGTACTGCAAGCTTGCAAGCCGCTGGTTGTCCGCCAAAATACGCGCCGGCAAAGTGAACTTTGCGCCTTGATTTGATGGAAATTCTGTGAACGCAAAGTGAACTTTGCGGCGCTAAAAAATCCGCCCCAGTGCAGGACCGGGACGGATGGTGAGGATCAATTCAAAACACGTCAGGAAGCGGGGGGAACTTCATCCGCAATAACGGGCGGGATGTATCCGGGAGGGTTGCGAGTCCCGAACCAGGTCATGACGGTGGCTCCGATCGCAAGCAGATAAATAAGGGTGGAGGGAATCCAGCCGACACAAGGGATGAGTTCGATGAAGCCGATCACAATCATGAGCAGGAAGACACCGAAGCCGGTGGAAAGGACGGGCGCCCAAACCTGGTTGATGGCTTTGGCGAAGCGGTCGCCGACCTCCTGACCGATGGCGATGATGCCGAACAGCCAGGCAAGCGGAATCAAGAGGACGATGACCGCCACAACCGGGATGAGGATGATCGTAAGGGTCATGATGAAGAGGGCGATGGGCAGGACGATGAAGGCAAGCAAGCCGAATCCGCCCGCCGCCCAGGGCTGGCGAACGATGGCGTTCGCCGCGCGATCGAGTTGCGGCTGGAGGAAAAGCGTAAGCAACATGCCGATTACGGCGATTACAACAGCCTGGGCAAATTTACCGGCCGCGCTCTGTAATGGATTTACGTTTACCCTTATGTCTGGCGGATTGGGCGCGTCGGGCGTTTTGGGAACATCCACGCTTGGGGGCGCGTTCTCGGTGATGTCGCCGGTGATTTCCGCGCCGGGTTCCTGGCTCACCTGCCCTCCAAAGGTGGCGATGTTTCCGTTGACGACCGCATCCTCCTCCAATAATGCCTGCCCGCCGAAGAGGACGATATCGCCGTTGATCTCGCCGGATATGGTCAGGTTGCCGCCGAAGACGGCGAGGTCATTGTTGACGACCGCGCCATTTGCGATGGAAAAATTTCCTCCAAAGATGACGGCGGAACCGTTTAGCATGGCATCTTCTTCGATCTTTATGTTGCCGCCAAAGACTGCCAGGTCGCCGTTCAGCGTTTCTCCCCTGCCCAGCGTATAGTTTTGGCCGAACAACACAACATCCCCGTCGTGGACCGGGTCCTGGGCGCGGACGATGCCTGTGGGCAGGATCAATAGCGCCAGCGCGAGCAGGGATGGGATGATTTTGAACTTCATGCAAGAACTCCTTGGGGTCTGCGCGCAAAGCGCCAGATGGATACGACCCATAGCAAAACGCCTCCCGATAAGGCGGAGAGGATGACCATCCACGCATAGGGCGGGAGGAAATCGGGAAGCATACGGATGAAAACTCCGATTACTCCCCCGATGGCTTGCAGGGACGAGAAGATATATAGAAGATAACTGGCGAGAGAGAGCGCCCATTCGACCGGGTTGGACGCAATGGTTGAAAGCAATGGGGCAGCGAACCATGCGAACAACCCCGCGCCGCTGGCGAGCAGGGCGATCAAGCCCCACAACCTGCGGCGGCGTTCCGCGAGTTTTTGCGCGGCAAGCCGATTCTGGAAGCGCAGGACGAACCCGCCTCGAGGGGCGGCGACGCGCGCCGAGCGCAGGGCGAGTCCCGTCTCTGCCAGGGCGGAGCAGGTCTTGCACAAGCGCAGATGCGAGTCGAGTTCGCGCTTCTCGGCGGGGTTGAGGGTTTTATCGTCCAACAGCCAGGTTTCAAAAGGCTGGCAATTCATGATGTCTCCTTTCCATTTCGGCGAGCAGGTCGTCTTCCTGTTCGACCCAAATGCCCGCCAGTTCCTTTCGCGCGCGGTGCAGGCGGCTTTTCACCGCGCTGACCGTCAAATTCAAGGATTCCGCTATTTCTTTTTCCGAATAGTCGTACCAGTAACGCATGATGACCGCCGCGCGGTCGGTCGTGTCCAGTTTCTGCAACATCGCGTGGACGCGCGTATTGGTCTGCCCAATGATGGCTTCACTTTCGGGGCTGGGCGCGTCGGTGTCGGGAATCTCGAACGAGTTGCCCTCGTCGTCCTCGGCGTCCATCGAGAACATCGAAAATTTGCGGCGGCGCAGACGGTCTATGCAGTAATGCGCCGCGATCGAAAGCAGCCATGTCGCAAAGGGGCGCGTCTGGTCGTAGCGGTGCAGGTGTTGATAGGCGCGCAAAAACGTCTCCTGCGCGGCGTCTTCCGCGAGTTCCGGCTCGCCCAACATGCGATAACACAGGTTGAAAACGGGGGTTTGGTAGGTTTCGACGAGTCTGGTAAACGCTTCGTCATCGCCTTGTTGCGCCTGGGCTACCCAGGTTTGTTCTTCGTTCACGTTTCTCCTCGGGAAGGCTTTCACCTTCTCTTACGCATTCACTAGAGGAAAAGTTTCACAAAATTGGCTGGACAAATCTCTAATTACCAATTACCGCTTACTGGATTCGTAATTGGAGATTGGTAATTGGCAATTCGGCTAATGACCATGCCCGTGCCCGCCTCCTTCGGGACCGAGGACCTGTTCCCATTTCCCAAGCGTTTCTGACCTTTGAGTGAAGAAAATCGCAATAGCCGTGGTGATTGGCACAGCGGCTATCAGCCCCAGCGACCCGACCAGAGTCCGCGCGATCTCTTCGGCGATGAACGAAAAGTTGACGATATAGCCGTAATCGCCGCGCGCCAGCGAAAACATCAACAGCATCGGCAAAGAGGCTCCAGCGTAGGCTAAGACCAGCGTGTTCACGGTCGCCGCCACATGGTCCTGACCGATGCGCATGGCAGCCGCATAGAGACCGCGGAAGCCGAGGCTTGGATTCGCGTGGTGGAGTTCAAAAACCGCCGAGGCTTGAGTCGTCACGAGATCATCCAGCACGCCCAACGCGCCGATAATCAAGCCGCCGAGAAAAAGTCCGCGCAGGTTGATGGGCGTTTCGCTCAACTGCATCAGGAACATCACGTTCTCGTCGCCGGAGCCGTTGAGTTTTGCAAAAGTTGTGAAGATCGCCGCCAACCCGCCGGTGATGAGTAAAACCAAAACCATGCTGATGACTGCCGCATGAGTCTTAAGCCTCCAGCCGTAGGTGAGGTAGAGCGTGACTGCCAGCAAAATGATCGAACCGGCGACGCTGACCGCCAGCGGATCATCCCCGGCGAGAATGTGCGGGATGATATAGCCAACGATGACGTAAAGGCTGAACGCCATACTGAGCAGTGCGCGGATGCCCTTCCACTGGCTGATGAGGACGATGGCGGCGGCGAAGGCAAGCGTCAGCCACAGGATCGGCGTCGTGCGGACATAATCCACGAAGTAGGCGTTGACAATGTTGTCCGGCGTTTTCGAAATGGTGACGATGATTTTATCGCCCGGTTTGAGCAGATAGTCGTCCGAACGCGCCTGCCGTTTGCCGTAGTCAATCTCCATCTGGATGCCTTCATACGCGCCTTCGAGAATGTTGATGCGGGCGATTTGATAGGTTTGCGCGCTTTCCCCAAGTTGAACTTCCCCCTCTTCGATGATCTGCGCCACCTCCGCCTGCGCCGTATCCGCGCCGAATGTGGCGAATCCGTCGCCGGGCAGTTGCGCCTGGTCGAGAAAGGTGTAGGTGGTTACGCCGATCAGGAGCAGAAAGGGGAAAAGCCATGAAGATTTGTTCATGGCAAGGATTATAAAGTAGGTCGCGCTTTCAGCGTGACATCGTTCCCGGGCTCGCAAACGTCACGCTACAAGCGTGACCTACGAACGGTATAATCTCATTATCAGTAGATCACGAAAACGTAGTAACGACTTCAGTCGTTCGGCTAAAAAGCGACTATTGCAGATTAACCATTAAACCTGATTACCTTACACAATGCTTTTTGGACGCTGAAAAACGCTGATTTCGCT
>CAADGT010000060.1 GCA_900696595.1 uncultured Chloroflexota bacterium | reverse complement strand
GTCAAATTGACTGCCGCGCTGTTTTTCACCGCTGTACAACCAGGTTTGTTCAAAGTCATCCGACAGCCAAAACGTGATCGAACCTCGTTGCACCAAGGCTTTATCATATTCAGACCAGTTTCCTACATGGTATAATGGCTTGCGGCGTGACTGTGGCTTCTTGTTTTGTTTAGGCATAAACCAAACTTACACGGTCACGCCCTTTTTGTCTAGCTTTTCATGCACCAAAGCCCACCTATTCATGAAACTGTCGGGTCGCTAAAAAAAGAGTCGAGCGCCTTCTGTCGGTCGTCATAGATTTCGAAAAACGACGAAAAGCCCACCATCTCCAGCACTTTTACGACCTCGGGGCGCGGATTGAGAAGTTTGACGTGTTTCTGTTCCCCGCTCTCGCGCGGCTTGCCGACCGACTTCAACGCCGCCAAACTGTGTTCGAGGTCCGGGACGGATTCTCCGCGCGTCAGCAGGGCGATCGTATGCAACGCCCCCAGCCCCGCGCTCGAAATAAACGTCAGGTCGGAAAGATCGAGTAGAAGATTCTTTGCCCCGCCAGCCATGGACTCCTGCGCCGATGCAATCAACGATTGATACGATTGCCCGTCCAATTGACCGGACACTTTTATCACCGTGACCGGCGCGCTCCCCATTTCCTGTGAAATGTTAATATCCATGTTTTCTCTCCATGCATTGGTTTTTTATTATAAACTCATGTTAAGCGCTTTTGCCACCCTCACGAACCGTCCGCGAATAAAGTCACGAATTCGCGCATGCTGGCGCGCCGATTCGTTTATTTGTGAACATTCGTGGACGGTCACAGACTCATCGGCAAGCGCATTTTCTAACCAAATGCCATCTTGCGTAAGGTGAGTTATAAACCCGCTTTACGCTCCAGCCGCTCCAGCCTGTGATTTATCTCCTCCAGCCAGTGTTTGCGGGCGTAGGCAGGCAGGTCGGCTTTCTCCGCTTCGGCGCGCGCAGACTTTGCCCATTTCATGGCTGATTTCGCGTCGCGCATTTTATGCTCGTAATATTTCGCCAGTTCGATATGGGCGTAGATGTGACCCTTCTTCGCCGCCGCTTTCCACAACTCGACGGCGCGATTCAAATCCCCGCGCTTTTTTTGCAGGATGGAAACCCGCCTCGCCGCCACGCCGAAATCGGATTCGTCCAGCCCGAGCTCGAGTCCACGCTCGAAGAGACGAGCCGCTTCGTCCCAGCGCCCGAGGTCCTCGAAGAGTTTGCCGAGCGCAATGAAGTCGAGCCCGTGTTTCACTGTTCCGTTGTACGGGTCGGCGAGGATTCCGCTGACATGCGCGAGCAGCGCCGCCATCGCTGCCACGTCCATGGCGTTGTGGTAGAACACGCCCCCAAGCGGACGCGCGTCGCCGGTGCGCAGGTAATCGAAATACAGCCAGGGGATTTCATAACCGGGGACTTCCTCGGATGCGCGGGTGAAGCCCATGACATGCTCTTCGAGATATTTCAGCGCGCGCGAAGGCAGGCGGTCGCGCCAGAGTCTGCGGGCCAGAGGTAAAAGATCAATGTGCGCGTAATCTTTGAACGGAACAGGGATATGATGTAACTTGTATCTCGTAACAAGCAACGGCGCGTCGAAGGCTTTTCCATTGAACGTCACCAGTCCTTCGCACGGCGCGAGGAAATGGATCAACGCTTCGAGCATGGCGTTTTCCTCCGCCGGGTCGCGCATGAAGAATTGTTTGAGGGTGAATTTCCCGTCCACAAAACGCGCCGCGCCGACGAGGAAGGCGTACGTCCCCGTTCCGCCTGAAACGCCGGAGGTTTCAGTGTCGAGAAAGGCGTATTTGGTAATTGGCAATTGTTCGATGCGCGGGTCGTTTGCCCATTGAGCGATAATGGAGAGTGAAAAGTCTGAGTAGGGGGATGCGCTTCCATGAAGATAGTCTTTGCCGTAAGTTTGTTCGGCGACGAAGGTCTGGCCGCCTTTGGGAGAGGAGAAAAAACTCCCGGCGACGACCGAGTCAATAGACCAGGATTCCGCTTTGGGCGGAGTCGGAAGCGCGTTTCCCGTCTTCACGCCGAGCGACTTGAGTTTATCCGCAAGCGAGGGCATGGCGGGTATTATATCCATGTTACACTTGCGCGAGTCCGATGAGCGCAAAACTTCCATTCTGGTTGAAGGTTTTATACGGTTCGGGCGATTGGGGGATTGCAAGCGTCAGCATGATGCGATCCATTTTCTATGCGATATATCTGACGGATGTGGTCGGCATTGAGCCGCGGCTGGCTTCGCTGGGCGCATTGGCGGGCATTGTGTGGGACGCGGTGAACGACCCGATCATCGGCATGTTGAGCGACCGCGTGAAATCGAAATTGGGGAGGAGAAGACCGTTCCTGCTGTGGTTTGCGTTTCCATTCGGTTTGAGTTTCGTCATCCTGTGGTCGGCGCCGAACTGGGAGAGCCAGGTCGGCTTGCTGGTTTATGTGACGCTGGCCTTCATGCTTTCGGATACGCTGACGACGCTGGTGGCTGTGCCTTATTATTCATTGACTCCCGAGTTGACTCAAAATTACGACGAGCGCACGTCGCTCTCGAGCTTTCGCACCGTGTTTCAACTGGCTTCGGCGATGGTGGTGGTGATCGCCGCGCCCATGATCGTGGATGCGGTCATGGCGGGCGGCGGCTCGCAGCAGCAGGGATTCATGACGGCCGGCGCGGTCTTCGGCGCAATCGGCGCTCTGCCGCTTTTCATCATCGGGTTGTTCATCCGCGAGCGCTTCGCATCGGAGGCGGCGGAGCGGGAATCGCTTTCCTTCCGCGAGACCTTGAAACTGGCGTGGCAGAACGTGCCGTTCCGTTACGCGGCGGGCATTTACATGTTCAACTGGTCGGCGGTGGATATGGTCGCCATCACCTTCCCGTTCTTTCTTTTATATTGGGTGGCGCGGGGGGATTTGCTGGCGAAGATCAATCTTTTTGGGTTCGACCTCGCGCTTGAGTCGGCCTTCTTTGGCGTGATGATGTTCTGTTGCATTTTGTTCGTGCCGTTCTGGCTGAAGGTCTCGAAGCGTTTCAATAAAATCGGCGCGTACATCGCGGGCATGACGGCGTGGATTGTCGTGCAGGTCATGATCTTCACCATCCAGCCGGGCGAGATCAATTATCTGCTGACGATTGCGGCGCTGGCGGGTGTCGGCGTTTCGGCCGCGTATGTTTTACCGGATTCGATTTTGCCGGACGTGATCGAATGGGACGAACTCCGCACGGGCAGGCGGCAGGAGGGAATCTATTACGGCATCCGCACCCTCATTCGCAAACTGACGGGAGCGCTGGTCATCTTCATCACGTTACAGATTTTAGGCGGGTCGGGTTATCAAGCCCCGCCCGATAATGTGATTCAATTTACACAACCTGATTCCGCCCTGTTCATGATCCGCGTGATGGACTCGTTCATCGGCGCGGCGATTTTGACGGGGACGATCATTCTGGCGTGGTTCTATCCGCTCACAAGGGAGAGGTATCAGCGCGTGCAGAGGTTGCTGGCGGTGAGAAGGGGAAGGGCATAAGCCTTCATCCCTCCAGCGTAATATACTTTTTCTTCGTCTTTTTCCTGGGATTGATTCCGCTCATGCCGTGAAAAGCCGCCATGATGGCGGCCATATCCGCCTCAATATCGTCCCCAGGCTGAAACAGTTCGCCCACATGCGTCGCCTTGTTAATGCCATCCACCTTTGCCGTCACAATCGGAATATTCGCCTTCTGCGCGATGTAATAGAAACCGCGCTTCCATTCGTGGACGTGATAGCGCGTCCCCTCCGGCGCGATGACCAGAATGAACTTCTTCGACTTGTTGCAGGCTTCCACCATCTGATCCACCAGCCCCGTGGACTTTTTCCTATCCACCGGCACGCCGCCGCACCAGTAAAAGAACCAGCCGAAGGGATTATTGAACAGCTCCGCCTTGCCCATATAACGGACATCCGCCTTCAGGCGAAAGATAACGCCCAGAAAGAGTAGAAAGTCCCAGTTCGAAGTATGAGGCGCGCCAATGATCACAAATTTCGGCAGGTCGGGCAATTGCCCTTCCACGCGCCACCCGGCAAAACGCATGATCGTATTGCTGATGAAACGCAAAATCGGGCTGATGATGGGGGTATTGAAGATGGTCATTTTCACAGGATGAATCCTCTGCCTATAAAACCCCGAAGTCAGGATGAAGTCTCGCAACGGTTTTGTGGTTAAATACCCGCATGGTCAAATCGTCTCTGCGCTCCGCCGTCTATCAAACGGAAAAAATCATCCAGCGCCTGCGCTTCCCCGCCCAGCCTGCCAACCTCCCTGCCCTGCTCGGAATATCCTTCCCCAAAAGCGGCACGCACCTGCTCGACCAGATTCTGCTCGGCTTCTCGAACGTCGCGCCGTACGCAAAACGATTGCATTCATTCTACGCCGAATACGAAGGCGACACCGGAAAAAAACGCGACCCACAACAGGCGCTCCACTGGCTCGACACGCTCCGCCCGCGCGACATCGCCTCCGCGCATCTCTTCGCCCGACCCGAAACCGTCGCGCGCGCATGTTCCGAAAAATTCGTTCCCTATTTCATTTTCCGCGACCCGCGCGACGTGGTCGTCTCGCACGTCTTCTACGTCGCCGACATGGAAACGCGCCACGTCCACCACGCCTACTACCAATCGCTCCCCGATTTCAACGCCCGCCTCAAAGTCAGCATTTTGGGAAGACCCGAAGCAGGCGTTGAATTCCCAAACATCGCCGAACGCTTCGCCCCCTACCTCGGCTGGCTCGACAAAAAAGAAGTTTTGAAAATTCACTTCGAAGACCTGATCCACCGCCGCGAGTCGACTCTCCTCTCAATCCTGAATCGCCTCCTCAGCCGCGTCACGCTTCAGACTCCCCGCGAGCGGATCCTCGCTTCGCTGGAAGCCTCCATCAACCCGGAGAAGTCCCCCACCTTCCGCTCCGGCAAAACCGGCGAATGGAAAAAATACTTCACCGATGCACACAAGGCGTTATTCAAAGAAGCGGCCGGTGATTTGCTGATCAAACTGGGGTACGAAAAGGACAGTAACTGGTAACTCGCAATCACCAATTACCAATCACCAATGATCTCCCTCGTCATCCGCGCCTATAACGAAGAAAAACACATCGCCCGCCTGCTGGAGGGGATCGCACAGCAGACTGTCAAAAATGTGGAAGTCATCCTCGTCGACTCCGGCTCGACCGACTCCACTGTTTCGATTGCCGAGTCCTTCGGCGCGAAAATCGTCCGCATCCCCCCGGCGGAGTTTACCTTTGGGCGTTCGCTCAACTTCGGGATTAAATCCGCGAGCCGCGAGTTCATCATCATCGCCAGCGCGCACGTCTATCCCGTCTACCCCGACTGGCTGGAGACTCTTCTCAAGCCTTTTCAAGATGAACAGGTTGCCCTCGCTTACGGCAAACAGCGCGGAGATGAAAACTCGAAATATTCCGAGCGCCAAATTTTTCATCAATGGTATCCCGACGCGAGCGCCGCAGACCAGTCCACCGCGTTTTGCAACAACGCCAACGCCGCCATCCGCAAAAGCCTGTGGGACTTGCATCCCTACGACGAAACGCTGACCGGGCTCGAAGACCTCGAATGGGCGAAGTGGGCGAAAGGGCAGGGATACAAAATCGCCTACGCCGCCGAAGCCGAGATCGTCCACGTCCACAACGAAACCCCGCGCGGAGTCTACAACCGCTACCGCCGCGAAGCGATGGCGCTCAGGCGCATCTACCCCGAAGCGCATTTCAACTTTTACGATTTTATCCGCCTGACCGCGACCAATATCCTCAGCGATCTGTGGCACGCCGCGCGCGAAGGCGTTATGCTCAAAAGTATCGCCTCCATCTTTTGGTTTCGCTTCGCCCAATTTCATGGAACAAGAATCGGTCATCGTGAGACCAGCCTCGTCACGCCGCAGTTGCGCGAAACGTTCTACTATGCGCGGGAAAGAAAGAGGAAGGAGGAAAGAAAGCGGGATGTGGAGCCGATTCGATATGGAAACGAATGATTCAAGGCGGCGGTCATCTTAAAGATGACCGCCGCCTTGTTTGGGTATAATAGACGCATGGAAAAAATTTCCAAGCGGTCCATTCACGCATTTGCCCGCAGGGTGGCCAAAGAGTTCAAGCCCAAAAAGATCATCCTGTTTGGGTCGTACGCCTATGGCAAGCCCACAGCGGACTCGGATGTGGATATGCTGGTCATCATGCCATTCGAAGGCAGAGGGGCAAGGAAAGCGG
>CAADGT010000059.1 GCA_900696595.1 uncultured Chloroflexota bacterium | reverse complement strand
TCGGTTTTCGTTGTGTGGCGCGCGCGTCGTTCCCTATTTCTCCGTAATTTTGTTCTGGATTCTGAATTCTGGGTTTCTGGTTTCTGAGCTCTTAAAAAAATTTTTTTGATTTTCAGACCTGACAGGTTTGGGAAACCTGACAGGTCGTGTTAATAAGGAGAACAACGATGCAGGAATCGCCCATCTTCGTACGAACCTTCGACATGCTGGCATGGCTGTTGCCGGTGACGCAAAAATTCCCAAAGGAACAACGCTTTGCATTGACCGCCAGGCTGCAAAGCGCCGCCTTCGATTTTTACGAAGCCATCACCGCCGCCTCGATCAGTAAAGAAAAGAAATATTTACAGGAAGCCGATGTTGAATTACAAAGACTGCGGCTTTACCTGCGCCTGTGCCAGCGGATGCAGTTCTTCAACAAGGGTCAATACGAGCACGTCTTCAAAATGATCGAAGAGATCGGCCGGTTATTGGGCGGCTGGAGCAAAAAGGCATAAAGTGGGACAAGCCTGCAGGCGGCTTGTCCCACAGAGCGGGAGCGATTTATAATAGGCGCGCCAATGCAAATTGGCGGGGCTGGCTGATAACGTCGCGCGTGTTCTGCGTGGCGGCTCGTACAACAATGAAGGCGTAAATCTGCGTTGTGCGGCTCGCAACAGGAACAATCCCAACAACAGGAACAAGAACATCGGTTTTCGTTGTGTGGCGCGCGCGTCGTTCATGCTTCTCTTGAAAGCAGACAGGCTTGCGCCTGAACGCTCAGGTCGGAAATGCGTTTCATTCACGGATGACCGCCGAGACCGCAACGGAGAAATAGCGCAGCCGCGTCCCGGCTGACCTCACCCCCTGCCCCTCTCCTGCGAGGAGAGGGGCGCAAGGGAAGATCAGGCAAATATAGAAGAGCCGCGCCGTCTCGTCCTGAGCAAGAAGGACACACGGCGCGGCAACCCAAAACCCAGATCTGACAGGTTTCACCAGTATGTATCCCATCAATCACCTTCGCATGTATAACAACTCTGCCTCAAACGCGCCGAGTGAAAACCTGTCAGGTCTTGCCCTTTACGATTGGGACAACCTCCTGCTCGCCTACCATAAAGCCGCCAAAGGCAAGCGCGGTCATGCCGACGTGGCGGAATTCGAATACCGCCTCGAAGAAAACCTTTTACAACTCCAACAGGAATTGAAAGAGCAAACCTACCAGCCGGGGCAATATCACAGTTTTTACATCCACGACCCCAAAAAACGCCTGATCTCCGCCGCGCCCTTCCGCGACCGCGTTGTTCATCACGCCTTATGCAATCTGATCGAACCCATCTTCGAAAAATCCTTCATCTCCGATTCCTACGCCAACCGCGTCGGCAAGGGGACGCACAAGGCGATTGACCGCGCACAGCAGTTTGCTAGGCGGTTTAAGTACGTCCTCACCTGCGACATCCGCCAGTATTTTCCGTCCATAGACCATGAAATATTGTTAACCACCCTGTACCGCAAACTTCAGTTTGCCCCGGGCTGTGATCTTCAGTGTGTGCACGCAAAGGTTGTCAGCCGCATACGCTCAAGCCGCCATCCCCGGCGGCGTGTTACGAGGGAATCCTGCGCCGGGGACGGCGCAGGGAGCAACCTGCCTGACATGTTTTGCGTGCACAATCTTCAGTTTGCCCGGCTCCACAATCTGAAGATTGTGGTACGTTCGATCCTGCAAAGCGGCATGGGCGTCTTGCAGGAGGAATACGACATGGTGTATTTCGAAGGCGACGACCCTTCGACAGGCTCAGGGCAGGGCCTCTTTGCCGCCAACCGTCCGCGCGGACTGCCCATCGGCAACCTTACCAGCCAGTTCTGGGCGAATTGCTATCTCGACCCATTCGACCACTTCGTCAAACGCAACCTGCAATGCAAGGGCTACGTCCGCTATGTGGATGATTTCCTTCTGTTCTCGAATGACAAAGCCGAATTAAACGAATGGCGGCTGAAAATCATCGCCGAACTTGCCAAATTGCGCCTGACCCTGCACGAAACCAAATGCCAGCCGCGCCCCGTCGCAGAGGGAATCCCTTTTCTGGGTTTTGTCGTTTTTCCAGAACATCGCCTGCTCAAAAGGCGCAAGGGGATCGCGTTCCAACGAAAATATCGGAAATTGCGAAAGGACCATCTGCGCGGCGAAATTTCCCTTGAAAGGATCAACGCATCCATACAAGGCTGGGTCAACCACGTCCGTTACGCAAACACCTGGCGCCTGCGCCTGTCCATCCTCGCCCACTGATCACTTTCCTCTTTCCACGCTCCAATCCCCAATTACCAATTCCACTTTCATCCTTCAACCTTCAACCTTCAACCTTCATCATTCCCTCCACAAACCTCAACAAACTTCCCATCCCCTTCCCGATCGGCTCCACGTCAATGTACTCGTTCACCGTATGCGCGCCGCCGCCGGTGGTGATTCCCATCACGACGGCGGGAATGTTTTTGCTCAGGGGAATATTCGCATCGGTCGAGCCAGAGGTGAGGGTCGCCTCGACGCCCTGTTCCTGGACACATTCAAGGGCAAGTTGCGCCATCGGATGATCCGCCGGGATTTCGCCCGCCGGTCGTTCGCCGATGATCTCGGCTTGGAATTTTATCCCTTCGCGCTTCCAATGCAGAATGGTCTCCTCGACCTGGGAAATGATCTTCGCCAGCGCCGCCGGGTCTTCGGAGCGCAGGTCCAGTTCGCAACTGGCTTCGGCGGCAAGCACGTTCACGCCCGTCCCGCCCTGAATGACGCCGACGTTCAGCGTCGTGCGCGGTTCGCGCGGCAGGCGCATCTGCGTCAGTTGCGCGACCATCGCCGCGAGTTCATGCACCGCCGAAGGGTTGCCATAATCCGACCATGAATGTCCGCCGCGCGTCTTCGCCGTGATGCGATAACGCCGCACGCCGATGGCGCGATGATAAACATGCCCGAACGCAAGCCCTTCGAGGACGAGATAACCAAGCGCCTCCGAACCGAATCGCTCGACCACACCGCGCATCCCGCGCAGGTCGCCCAAGCCTTCCTCCCCCACGTTCGCCACAAACCAGATGTCGCGCTTCAATTCGATCTTCCGCTCGCGGATTCCCCAAACGATTCCGAACAACGCGGCGACGCCAATGGAGTTGTCTCCCAAGCCGGGACCGAAAACCTTCCCCGCTTCTCTCTTAATCTCCAGCCTGGTCCCCGCCGGGAACACCGTGTCGCTGTGGGCGGATACGATCAACGCCCTGGCCTTTTTCTGTTTCCCCGCCAGCCGCGCAAAGACGTTGCCCAGAGAATCCATCGAAACGTCTTCCAGTTTTTCCTTCGCGAACAGATCGCGCAGGAACTCCGCGCGCGGGCCTTCTCCAAACGTCGGCGCGGGAATTTGCTGGATTTGGATTGCAAGATCGAGGATGGCTTTTACAAACGACATTGTTTCCTTGCTTTTTACGAGCTCGCCTTACGCAGTTCAAACGCTTTGATATAAGAACCTATCCGGTTCGCCATGCTCCCGGCGCCAGCCGCCCTGGGCGGAGTCGAAGGGCAGGCGCGCAGGGTGAGTTACTTAATGCATAGCGCGGTTCGTACCGCAAACTTTAGTTTGCGCCTGCGCGAGAAGCAAACTGAAGTTTGCAGCGCCGCGCAAAATCTTCGCGACTGGCGTAGTTTTTAAAGAGTAATACCATAATGCGCGATCCGTAAAATTCAAACTGCTCTCGCCATTTCCTTCAACGATTGTAACCGCGCATCGGCGAGACCGGCGAGGGCGTCCAGTGTGGAGAAGGGTCCCGTCCCTTCGACCTTCAAAGAAGCGGAGATGTTCCCATGCAACGCGGCGAGGAGCGGGTCGTTCGCGCGGGCGTATCCGGCGAGGAATCCGCCGCAGAACGCCGAACCCGCCCCGGTCGGGTCCATGAGGCGGACGGGGTAGGCGGGAATCTCATATCGTTTCTTTCCAGCCGCGTCATAGATATATTGTCCCTGCCTGCCGCGTTTGATGGCGACGATCTCCGGTCCGAATTCGGCGGCCTTCTGAGCCATCTCCCACAGGTCGTTGGTCTCGCCCCAAAACAGGGCGCGCAACTCCTCTTCGGAGGGAAGGAAGATTTTGATTCCGAGCAGAAGGGCGCGCAGGTTGCGTAAAAGCTCCGGCTTCATATAGGCGGGGTGCGGATCGAGAGAAATGGTCTGGCTGGAGCCGCCCCTAAAAAGGCTGGACATCCGGCTTTGGCTGGTGAAGTCGAAGGGGCACAGATGCGCGTAACGAAGATCGCGGTATGACTTGGGGACGCGCAACGCATCGGGCGAAAGCGGGTCTCTCTCGCGCAACGGGTTGGGAGATTCGTCCCGCGGCTGATACCCAAGCAGGGATTTTGGGAAGGTCATTTCGCGGCGGGCAAAATGCGAGACCGGGTTGGAGCGGCTGCGCTCGTTTGTCTCAGTGTAGGCTATGAAGTCGCGCATATCGGTCTCAGCCAGGTCGTCGTCGCGATAAATTCCGCGCGCGTCGAATCCGCGCGTTTCGAGTTCGTTTATCCATTCGCGCGGATAGTTTTTATCAACCTTCGAGATCAACGCCAGGGATGAATCCCAGACCGCCAGCCCGCCTGCGGCGTAAAGCAGGTCGCCGCCGGGAGAATCCAGCCGCGCAGAGCCGTTGGGCGGAAGGAGGTATTCACGGGTCAGTTTACCGGCAAGGGCGAAGGAGGGCATGGATTGGTAATTGGTAATTGGTAATTGGTAATTGGTAATTGGAGGTTGGGTTGCGGGAGGGCGGAGGGGATGAGTTATGAGTTACAAGTTACGAGAGACGAGATACGGGTTACGAGTAACAAGGGATGAGGGAGGAATTACGATTTTGGATTTACGATTTCCGATTTGCGACTTACGGTTTTCGTTTTACGCGTTCCTAAATTCACCTCGATTATGCATACGGATTACGAATCGCGGATTACGGTTTTCGCATCCACATCGGCTTCTTCGTCGCGACCTTTTTGAAGACCGGGCAGTTTTTCTGGTGCGCGCCGGGCAGGTAGCCGGCAGACATGAGGAATTCTTTGACGATCTCGCCGCCGGTGAAGACGAAGGTTTTCTTGAAGAGTTTCGTCCATTCGTCTCTGGTCAGCGGATGATGCATGTCGAGCCATTTCTTAAACGAGCCGTGTTCTTTTTGCAGTTCGAGAATCTTTTGCGCGTTGACGATGGCGGCATTGACCTTCAAACGGTTGCGGATGATGCCCGCATCCTTGAGCAGGCGCGCGCGGTCTTTGGCGGTATATTTTGCGACCTTCGCAACTTTGAATCCGCTGTAGGCTTTGCGGAAGTTATCCGCTTTTTTCAGGATCGTAATCCACGACAGCCCCGCCTGGTTGATCTCGAGGATCAGCCGCTCGAAGAGTTCGTCGTCGCTTTTCAAGGGGAATCCGTATTGGGTATCGTGATAATTTTTGTTGAAGGTATCTTCGGGGTGGGAGTTGCAGTAATCACAGTAGGCGGTCATGCTTCGTAAACCTCGAATTTTAGTTCAGCCGATAAAACGGAAGCCAGCCGCTTGTCCCTGGTCAGAATGTTGAGCCCTGCAATCTTGCCCGTCGCGGAGATCAAGGCATCCATCCAGCCCAACCCAGCGGCGGCGTACTTTTGCATCCACGCGCCAGCCAGCCGCGCCATATCCGAGTCGAGCGAGACGGAGACGAATCGTTCCATCAGCAGTTCATGCTTTTCCAACTCCTCCGGTCGCAGTCCGCGCCATAACTCGGCAACGGTCACAACCGACACATATGGCACCAGCGAATCAGCGACAATTGAATCGAAATAAGGCTGGATGACACTCCTGCCGCGATATATATCTATGAGAGCGTTTGTATCGAAAAGGAGCTCAGCCTGACGCGCCATTTTTCCATTCGCTCTGCCAGCGCGCGCGTCCCTCAGCCAGCCAGCCGTCCGTTATATCCGCGCGGTGTGACCACATCCCAAACGCCTCGCGCAACACCTTCGATTTGGCGGGTGTAAGCCGGACGCGCTTGTTGCGTTCGTATTCGCGCACGCTTAAAATGACGGCGACAGACTTTCCGTCGCGTTCAATATAGATCGGTCCGCCCGACTTGACGACTTCGCGCAGGACGCGCCCAAAGCGGTTCTTGACTTCGGTGGCGGGAAGATATTTTACAGACATGGTTCTCCTTTAG
>CAADGT010000058.1 GCA_900696595.1 uncultured Chloroflexota bacterium | reverse complement strand
CTCAATCGCGGGTCGTTTGCGGGCGGCGCGGCGATCAGAGTCAATTCATCCGGCAGGATCGAAGCCGCCAGTTGCAACTGTCCCTGAACGATCGGGGCGAGGAGCGGCTTGGCTTCATCCGGCGGGTTGCAAAGTTGAATCTCGCCGCCGGAGAACAAGCCGATGGTGATTTTTGCGATCTGTTCGACGGTGCAGGCGGGGAGCGTTTGGATGAGAGTCATGACCGCCTGCGTTCCGGCTTCGCCCGTCATGGCGGTTTTTACCGGAGCAAGGCTGACGCTGGCGGAGTCCGATTGCAGGTTGAGGTAGGCGAATGTGGAGGTCAGCGCGTCGTCGCCCATCGCCTTCAACGCCTCCGGCGGGATCAACGCGCGGATGAAATTTTCCCAGGCTTCGACGCTCAGGCCCTGTAAAACGGGCGACAAACCGCTTTTATCCGCGCCGGGCGCAGCGATGGCTTGCGCCAGCATGTTCGGGAGTTTATTGTAGAAATCGTCGCGCGCAAACGCGCGTTGATAGGTCTTGGCGGTGAAGGCGCGCCGGTCGAAGTTGAAGAGCAGGATCGCGGCGACGGCTGTAACAACAAATAGGGCGGCGAGGATTGGGGAAAATATTTTTTTGAAAGCGTTCATGCCTTACGCCGCCAAAATTTCGATGTAATCGCGCGTCACGGTCTCCGCGTCGCCCGCGCCGAGGATGTCGAGCAGTTCGTTCGCCAGTTCCGCTTTGCGGATGGCGTCCTTGCGGCTCCAGGTGCGGCTCTTGACTTCAAGGAAGGTTCCCATCGGCGGCTGTTTCATTTCGTCGAGATTGATGAAGAACTCCGTGTTCTTGTATTTGACGTGCCAGCGCAGGCGGTCCTTCTCCACGGAGATTTCCGTCCTCGGCTTGAAATATTCGCGATAGAACCTCAACGATTGGGTCGCGGGCGCGAGGAAGCGGCTGCGCGATAACAGGACGTCGTATCCCATTTCGCCTTCGCGTTTCGCGCCGATCAACGTCAGGCGCGAGCGCGTGTTGACGATCTCGTCCCTTTCGTTGATGAGGTTATCCTCGCGGAAGCGCAGGCGTCCCTGATGCGGGTCGTCGAAGAGGAAGTACTCGTCGAACTGACGATAATGTTTGTGCGCCGCGATCTCGATCTCGTCCCGCTTCACATTCCGGACGATGAGGCTGGGTTGCTCGACCCGGGCTTTGACCTGCACCTCGAACGATTCCTCCTCCATCGAGCCGCCCAGCGCGATGAGTTTCGACAGCACCGACTGTTCGCGCGCGGTCAGGAAGGCGTCTATCTTCACGGCGAGTTCGCGCGCCTGGGCGATCAATTCCTTTTCGTTGATGGTCAGCAATTGACGGTCGCGCATCAGCCATTTGCCGTTCACCATCACATCCGTCACGTCGGTGGATTTGGAGGCATAGACCAGTTGAGCGTAGGCGTTGTGCGGATCGCGTTTGAAGCGCGGCGTGTTGTGCAGCGGGTTTGTGTCCACAAGGATCAAGTCCGCGCGTTTACCCGCTTCGAGCGAGCCGGTGATGTCGCCGAGATGAAGCGCCTTTGCCCCGAGGCGGGTCGCCATCGTCAGCGCCGTGGCGGCGGGGAGGACGGTCGGGTCGTTGGAAGCGGCTTTGGCGACGAAGGACGCGAGGCGCACTTCCTCGAACATGTCGAGGTCGTTGTTCGAGGCGGGACCGTCGGTGCCGATGCCGACATTCAATCCCTCCGCCAGCATTTTTTGGACGGGCGCGAAGCCCGAAGCGAGTTTCAGGTTCGAGGACGGGTTGTGCGCCACGCCCGCGTTGGCGTGTTGCAGCGTGCGAATTTCGCCCGGGTCAATGTGGACGCAGTGCGCGGCGATGACTTTGGCTTCGAAGAGCCCGAGTTTCTTTACATAAGGGACGACCGGTATTCCCTGTTCCTTGCGCATGGTCTCCACTTCAAACGCGGTCTCCGAGATGTGGATGTGCAGGGGAACGTCGAATTCCTTCGCAAGGTCCACGCAGGCGCGGATGATTTCGGGGTTGGTCGAGTAGGGCGCGTGCGGCGCGATGGACGGGACGATGAGCGGGTGTCCCTTCCACTTCTTGATGAACTCGCGCGCGTAGGCGAGCGAGTCGTCGTACGAAGGCGCGTCCGGCGCTGGATATTTCATGATCGATTCGCCGCACACGGCGCGCATGCCCGCGTCGGCGGTCGCCTGGGCAATATCATCCTCGAAGAAGTACATGTCGTTGAAGGTCGTCACGCCGCAGCGGATCTGCTCGGCGCAGGCGATCAGCGTTCCCAGCCGCACGAACTCCGGCGAAACGAACTGACGCTCGACCGGCAGCATGTAGCCCATCAGCCACACGTCCAGGCGCAGGTCGTCCGCCAGCCCGCGTATGAGCGTCATTGGAACGTGCGTGTGCGCGTTGACCAGCCCCGGCATGAGGATCTTCCCGCCGCAGTCAATCGTTTCGTTTGCCGTGCATTCCTTTTTGAGATCCGCTTCATTTCCAACGGCGACGATGGAATCGCCTTTCACCGCGACCGCGCCGGGATCGTATTGTGTCAGTTTTTCGTCCATCGTCAACACGATGGCGTTGATGAATAATGTGTCTATGGGTTGGGTCATTCGATCTCCTTCGTTTATCGCCGGAATCCTTGTTATGGATTAAGGATCACCTCGATGGTGTAAAGATAAACCAACTTGCCCAGTTCGGGGTCGGAGAGCGCCAATAGCGGGTTATCCTGCCGAAAGGTCAGGCGCGCGGGGGTCGGCTCGCCAACTTTGTACGGGATGACCGTTTCGAAAGGTTGGGTATCTATGCCATTGATACCCAGGATGCGCGAACCGAGCGGCTTGCCTTCTTTCGAGATCAACTCCACCACGAAGGGCTGGTCGTTATAGGGCCAGATGCGCCCCTTGAGCGGGACTTCGCCGCCGAAGAACGGCTGTTTTTCCTTGAAGCCGTCCATGGCGATGCGTTCGTAGATGATATTCCCCGGCGGGGTGACCTGCGGCGTTCCGGCTGAATACAGCAACACCGGCAGGGTGTTCAATGCCTGCATCCGTCCGAAATCGTCCTTTGTGCTGACGCGGATATACCCCGCCTCGGATACCGCGCGAATCTCATAAGTAAATTCAAAACGCTGGAAGACGCCCAGCGGATTGCGCCCCAATTTTTGGATGAAGCGCTGAAGCACGCGCCCGTCCTCGCCGAGCAAATCCACCTGGAATTTATCGCTCTCGCCGGAGGCAATAATGGCGTTCATGATGAAGGGCGATGTCAGGCTGGACATCGGTCCCGGCGAGAGGAAACGGATCTGGGCGTATTCGGTGAATCCAGCCGCGAGGGTCGGAGTCGGGCTTGGGATTTCAAGCGTCGGGGTGGGAGTCGTCAACGCCTCAACCGTCGGCGTGAATTCGGGCGGCATGGCGGAGGCGGTGGCAAACGCGGCTTGTCCCGTCAACGCAACCACCGTCGGCAGATAATCGGGCGGGAGCGGCGTCGGGGCGGCGGAGGCTTGGGGCGAGCAGGCGGACACAAGTCCAAGTAAAGAGGCGAGGAAAGTCAAACGAAATTTCATGTCAAAGAGAAGAGACGCTCCAGGTGGTCATGCTCAAAGCCGCCGTCCTCGGCGGCGGGGACGCCGCCATGAGCGTAAAAATTGAGAAGGGACGCTCCGGGCGTGATGGCGTCCCTTGAGTCGAATCTACAATCCGTACACGTCGGTGTATTTCTTCGTCAGGTAGCGGACGTAAGCGGCGGGGTCAATATCCTGCCCCGTGACTCTGCGGACGAGGTCGCGCGGGTCGTATTTGTGACCGTATTGATGAAGGTTGACTCTCAGCCACTCGCGCAGTTCGGCGAATTGACCCTTGCGGATCTGCTCTTCGAGATTCTTGATCTCCCTGTTGATCTTCTCCCACAACTGCGCGGAGATGATATTGCCGAGCGCGTATGTGGAGAAATAACCGATCGCGCCGTACGACCAGTGAATGTCCTGCAAGACGCCCTGCGCGTCGTCCGGCGGCGTGATGCCGAGATAATCGCGCATCTTTGCGTTCCAGATTTCCGGCAGGTCTTTCACCTCGATACTGCCCTCGACCATGCCGATCTCGATCTCCAGCCGGAGCATGATGTGCAGGTTGTAGGTCGCTTCGTCGGCATTGACGCGGATGAAGGACGGCTTGACTTTGTTTATGGCTTTATAGAACGACTTGACGTTAACGCCGTCCAATTGCGACGGGAAGGTTTTCTTGAGATCGGGATAGAAATGTTGCCAGAACGGAAGCGAACGCCCGACGAGATTCTCCCACATGCGCGACTGCGACTCATGCACAGCCAGCGACGCGCCGCCGGCCAGCGGCGTGCGCTCGTAGGCGGGGTTGCCGCCCAGTTCGTAGAGCGCGTGACCGCATTCGTGCATGGCGCTGAACAATGTGGCGAGCGGTTCGCTCTTTTCATAACGGTTGGTGATGCGCACATCGTTCACGCTGAAGGTCGTCTCGAACGGATGCGGGGCTTTATCCTGCCGCCCGCGCTTGAAGTCGTAGCCGAATTCGGCGATGACCCGCTCGCTGAAATCCCATATCTTTTTCTCGTTGAGCGGTTTTTGCAGGAAGTCGCTCTTGATCTGTTTCGCCCCGCCGATGGCTTTGATCAGCGCGACCTGCTTCGGGCGCAGGTTGTCGAAGATCTCGCGCACTTCGGCGGTGGGCAAGCCCGGCTCGTAATCGTCCAGCAACACATCGTATGGATGAGCCGCGGGCGGGAAGAACGAGACGTATTTCTTTATAAGTTCGAGGTTCTTTTCGAGATGCGGACGGAAGATCGAAAAATCGGATTTACCCTTCGCTTCCACCCATGCCTCGATTGCTTTTGTCGCCGCCAGCGCCTGTTCCGCGATGAATTCCGGCGGCACGCGCCTGGCTTTGTCGTAATTGCGCGCCGCCACGCGGATCATCGCGCCTTCGTCGGTTTCAGTATCTGAAAATTCCTTCTTCAAATCTTCGAGCAGGCTCCCCACTTCGTCGGAGATGAACTTCTCCTGAGCGATCTTGCCCAGCGTGGCAAGTTGCTGGCCGCGCGCCTCCGCCCCGCCGGGCGGCATGTTCACCTGTTGATCCCATCCCAACACGGCGGCGGCGCGGTTCAGGTCGAACACCTCGCCGAGGATTTCCTTTACTTTGCTCAATTTATCGGACATGACACAACTCCAATTTTTTTTTGATGATGGACGCCTCAGACTCAGCCGGGACTGATTACTGCTCCCCCGCTTTTTCTCACGCTGAGAGTCGCGTCGTTATCCGGCGGTTGCCCGCATCTCGCGCGCAGACAACGCCGGACTGTTGTCGGTTGTCATTTTATCCTAAGATGTAGAGTTCCGCTTATCGCTCGTCGAAAGAAAATGCCTGGGGTACAATCGTTCCTGATGAAACGTAAAATCGCGATCCTTGTCCTTTCTTTGGGCGTCGTCCTGATCTTATCCCGCCTGCCGGTCTTTCCGCTTGTTGTGGAAGTGCGGGAGTTTTCGCAGGAGGGCGAAAGCCTGCATCAGACCTGGGAATTCGTCTCATTAGGCGAATTTTACGAAGCGGCGCGTTTTGCCAAAGCCGGCTGGCTGGAAACGACATGGCGGAATTATTTAATCGTGTTTGCCGTCAATCATGCGGGGTTGATCATCTTTTTTCTTGTCTGCAAAAAAATCGTCGGAAAACTCATGTCATGGAAAAAACCCTCCGCCTGAACTTCGCCCATCTTCCCACCCCGATTGAAGAACTGCCCAATCTTTCCAACGCCCTGAACGGACCGCGCATCCTCGTCAAGCGCGACGACCAGACCGGGCTGGCCTTTGGCGGCAACAAGACCCGCAAACTGGAGTTCCTCATCGCCGAGGCGCAGGAACAAGGCGCGGATACGTTAATTTCCGGCGGGGCGTTGCAGTCCAACCACTGTCGCCAGACTGCGGCGGCGGCGGCGCGATATGGCTTTGAGTGCAAACTGGTTTTGACGGGGGAAAAACCCCAACGCGCCTCCGCCAACCTTTTGCTCGATCAACTCTTTGGCGCGGAAATCACCACCGTCGAAGACCGCGCCTTCCGCGACGAAGTTTTGCAAAAAACCTTCGACGACGCGCTTGCGGCGGGAAAGAAACCGTATTTAGTCCCTTACGGCGGATCAAGCCCTACAGGGGCGTTGGGGTACGCTTTTGCGATGGAAGAATTGATGAAGCAATTAAGCGGAGGCTTCCGAAGTTTTCAAAACTTCGGAAGTCTGGAACGCGGCATTGACTGGATCGTCTTTGGCACATCCTCCGGCGGGACTCATGCCGGGCTGGTATTGGGTCAGCGTTTATTCGGGTTCAAAGGCAAGGTGTTGGGGATCAGCATTGACGAGCCGGAGGAGGAATTGAAGTCGCACGTCTCGGACCTGGCTTCGCGCGCAAGCGAAAAACTCGGCGGGCGGATTCAATTCTCGCGCAACGATGTGCTGGCGACTGAAAATTATTGCCGGGCGGGTTATGGCGTGTTTGGCGAGGGCGAGCGCGAGACGATCCATCTCTTTGCAAAACACGAGGGCTTGCTGCTCGACCCGGTTTATACCGGCAGGACCGCGGCAGGGATGATTGACCTGATCCGCAAGGGATTTTTCAAGAAGGATGAGACGATTCTCTTCTGGCACACCGGCGGTCAGCCCGCGCTGTTTGCGGATAAGTATTCGCAGGACGTAGTTCGTTGACGGCGGACGATAGACGATAGACCATTGTCAATCGTCCGTGGTTGATCGTCTGCCTTTGTTCAATAATGTAGCCGCCCCAATGATCGCCCAGACCGAATTCAACGCTGTCGCCGAGTACGCCTCGTGGACGAAAGTGTAATACGCCATGACGACTCCGGCGAAGATGTTCATGCCCTGATAGACAAACGAATCGCTTTTCACTTTTTTGGCGGAATTCAAGGCGAAGGCAAGCAGATACGCCCCGGAGCCGGCCCAGCCGAGGATATCAATCAGTAAATCCATTATGCGAGAATCTCCACGCTCATCCCGACTTCTATCCTGCCTTCGTTCAGCGGAATGACGTTCATGCCGAAGATGGCGCCCAGCTCGTGCCTGCGGAAAATTCCCAATGTTTTCAACGGCTCTTTGCTTGTTGCCAGAGTCTCCTTGTCAATTGTCGTCACCTTGCATCTTGCGCACGGCTTGACCGGCGCCATCTCCACGTCCCCGATGCGGATGCGCTTCCAGCCGTCTTCCGCGAACGGTTCGCAGCCTTTTACCACAAGGTTCGGGCGGAATCGATTCATCGGGAGCGGGGAATCCAGCCGCGAGTTCAGGTCTTGAAGCGATTCTTCCGCGATGAGGAGAATCGGGTAGCCGTCCGCGAATCCGGTGTGGTCGTCTTCGTTGACCGCATATTCCGCGTTGACCTTTCTTTTGTAACCGTCTGCGATGCGAACCAGGCGTACGGGCGCGTCGAGCCATTCTGAAAACCATTCGGCGGTTTCGTCGCCCTGATCCACAGCCGGAACGCCGTGACTGCCCCAGATTTGAACGGGGAACGTATGACCGGATGCTTTGACCGGGAATTGAAGCGAATCGAAACCCGGCGCGGAGAGCGTGATGGAGCCGTTTTGCAGGGTCGGCGTGACCAATGCGAACTTTGGGTATTCGCGCTGGGTCAGGAAGCGGTTTTCAAGCGAAATGACCATCAGGCGGCGGTCGTTCTCCAACCCCATGCGCTCGACATTTGCGGCGCGGAGGTCGAACCCGCGACAGGCTTTGATGGGATAGTAAGTGAGGGAGGAAACAGCGGTCATCCAATCCCTTTAGGCGACGCCCTCGACCGCAATTACACGGGAGACGGCGTATTGATGGCGCAGTTCCAGCGCCGCGCGATATTCGGGGGAATTGAGCCAGGCTTTGGCGCGTTCCATGTTTTCGAATTTCAGGATTGCGATCCGTTTCGGCGACCAGCCGCCTTCGAGCGTTTCCACATTCCCGCCGCGCACGACGTAGGACCCGCCGTATAAAGCCACCGTCGGCGTTGCGAGCCGTTTATATTCTTCATAACCCGCCGGGTCGTTCACTTCCACGTCAAAAATTACATAGGCTGTCATTTAATGAATCTCCTTGGGGGCGATTAAACCATAGCGCGGCTCGTACCGCAAACTCTGGTTTGCGCCTGCGCGAGAAGCAAACTGAAGTTTGCAGTACCGCGAAAAATCTTCAGGACTTGTCCTACGCGCTATGTTCCCCTAGCCGATTCCCAATATCTTGCCGACCACCGAGAGCAAAATGCCGCCTGCGATGACGCTCCCTAATTGACCGGCCGTATTCGCGCCCATCGCGTGCATGAGGATGAAATTGTCCGGGTCTTCGTCGTTGGCGGTTTTTGCGGCGAGGCGTCCCGCCATGGGGAAGGCTGAGATGCCCGCCGCGCCGATGAGCGGGTTGATCTTCCCGCCGGAGATAACTGACATCAACTTGCCGAACAATAATCCCGCCACCGTGTCGAGCGCGAAGGCGAACAAACCCAACAGCATGATCTTGCCGGTATCGAGGTTGAGAAAACCGGCGGCGGTCATGGTCGAACCGATGGCAAGCCCGAGGAAAAGCGTCGAGATGTTGATGATCTCGTTCTGCGCGGCGTTGCTCAAACGCTCCACCACGCCGGAGACTTTCAGCAGATTGCCGAGCATCAGCATCGAGATCAGCGGCGTGGCTTCGGGGACGAGCAAACCGACCACAAGAGTCAACACGACGGGGAAGAGGATCAACGTCCGCTTCGAGATCGGCTTGGGCGCGTATTCCATCTTGATCAGGCGTTCTTTTTTCGTCGTCAATAATTTCATCAACGGCGGCTGGATGATGGGAATCAAACTCATGTACGAATACGCCGCCACCGCAATCGGCGCAAGCAGTTCCGGCGCGAGTTTGCTCGCTACGAAGATCGAAGTCGGTCCGTCAATCGCGCCGATCACGCCGATGGAGGCGGCTTGATTTAATGGAAAGCCCAGCGCAATTGCCAGCATCAACGTGCCGAAGATGCCGAACTGTCCCGCCGCGCCCAACAACGCCATGCGCGGTTGCGCGAGCAAAGGCGAGAAGTCAATCATCGCGCCCACGCCGATGAAGATCAGCAAAGGGAATAATTCCGTTTTGATTCCCGCGTCGTACAAAACCTTCGTCATGCCTTCGGCGGCGGTCATGCCCGCCAGCGGAATATTCGCCAGCAAACACCCAAAGCCAATCGGCAATAAAAGAACCGGCTCGATCTCTTTGAAGACGGCGAGATAAATCAATATCAGCGCGGCAAAAATCATCACGCCGTTGCCGACGGTGAAGTTGGAAAATCCTTTGAGCAGTTCGGGAAGCAATGAATTCAAATCCATAATAATTCCTGACGCATCACGGATTACGCATTATTTAATCCGTGATGCGTAATCCGTAATTTCACTCTGCAAAATGAATCAACGCCTGCTTGTGCGCCACGCTTTGACCCGCGCTCACCAGCACCCTGTCCACCGCGCCGCTGTAAACCGAGCGGATGCTGTTCTTCATCTTCATCGCCTCGATGATCATTACCACCTGCCCCGCTTCCACTTGCTCGCCCGGCTTGATGAAAATTTCGACGACCGTTCCCGGAAGCGGCGCGGCGAGGATGCGATTCCCCTGCGCGGCCGGATTCGCCGCCTCAACCCGATTCTGCCCAACCGGTTTTGATTCGCCGCCCGCGCCCGCTTCTTTCCCGTCCCCGGCTTGTTCGTCGTCCCCGGGCATGATCTCGAACCGTTGCCCGTCCACCGTCACGACGACCGGCCGCGCGTTGATGTTTTCTATTTCCACTTCGTAGGTTTGGTTGTTGACTGTGAGTTTGTATTTCATTCGATCTCCCAAGAGACCTCCGAGGTCTTTAAGACCTCGGAGGTCTGACGCGATTTCCTTTTTCCGCCATTTGCCGCGTTCTCATGCCCAACTGCCATGCCGAGACGATGGCTGTCGGCGGGGTCGCCAGCGGGTGCGCGGACGAGGATTCTTCCTCCGCCAGAGCCAGCGCGACGGCGAGCAGGGCAACCTTCAGCGTGGAATCGGCTTGGGGTGTTGAATCGGCTTTGGCGGAGTCGGAAGCGGGGCCTGCGCTGAGCGAAGTCGAAGCGTTTTTATCCGCAGTCAAAGCGGTGAGAATGATCATCATCAGCCACAATAAAAGTATCGCGCCGAAAACCAGCCCCATGCCGAGGGCGGTGATTTGGAGGGAGAGCGTGAAGTCGTTCATAGGTGATGGTCCATCGTCTGCGGTCTGTCGTCCTTCGTCTACACCGGAATGTTCCCATGTTTGCGCGGCGGGGCGGGGGCGTATTTGTCTCGCAGGGCGGAGAGCGAGGCGATGATCTTTGGGCGCGATTCGCGCGGTTCGATGATGTCGTCCACGTAGCCGGTGGAAGCGGAGTAATACGGATTGTTGAATTTTTCGCGGTATTCATCCGCAAGACGTTTGCGCTCGGCGGCCGGGTCGGCGGCGGTTTCGATTTGCTTTCTGTAAAGAATATTCGCCGCGCCTTCCGCGCCGATGACGGCGATCTCGGCGCTGGGCCAGGCGTAGGTGACATCGGTGCCGAGATACTTGCTGGACATGACGACATACGCGCCGCCGTACGCCTTGCGCGTGATGACGCAGATTTTCGGCACGGTCGCTTCGGAATAGGCGTAGAGCAGTTTTGCGCCGTGCCGGATGATGCCGCCGTGTTCCTGGGCGATGCCGGGCAGGAAGCCGGGCGAATCGACAAAGGTGACGAGCGGGATGTTGAAACAATCGCACATGCGTACGAAGCGCGTCATTTTGTCGGCGGCGTCAATGTCAATCACGCCCGCCATGATGGATGGTTCCTGCGAAACGATGCCGACGCTGTGTCCGCCGATGCGGGCGAGTCCGCAGATCGCGTTGCGCGCCCAGTCGGGTTGAATTTCGAGGAAGGTTTCTTTGTCAACGATCTTCTCGATGACCTGGTGCATGACGTACGGTTCATTCGCGGCGAGCGGAATGATGCCGTTGAGCGACTCGTCCATGCGCGAGAGATCGTCATTGGGTTGAACGTATGGCGGATTTTCGACGTTGTTGGATGGCAGGTAGGAGAGGAATCGGCGCGCCATTTCCAGCGCGGCTTTTTCGTTTTTTACGCTCAGGTGCGCCACGCCGCTGACGGAGTTATGCACAGCCGCGCCGCCCAGCGATTCGGCGTCTATCACTTCGCCGGTCACGGCTTTGATCACGTCGGGTCCGGTCAGGAACATGAAGGATTGCTTCTCGACCATGACGACCAGGTCGGTCAGGGCGGGGGAGTAGGCCGCGCCGCCCGCGCACGGCCCGAGCATGACGCTGACCTGCGGGATGACGCCGGAGTATTGCGCGTTGCGCCGGAAGATTTCCGCGTAGCCGCCCATCGAGCGCACGCCCTCTTGAATTCTCGCGCCGCCTGAATCGATCAGCGAGATGAACGGCACGCCGTTGCGGACGGCTAAATCCATGACGCGGCAGATTTTGTGCGATTGCATCTCGCTCAGCGTGCCGCCGTAGATTGTGAAGTCCTGCGAGTAAAGGTAAACCGTCCGTCCTTGAATTTGTCCGTAGCCGGTGATGACGCCGTCGCCGTAGAATTTTTCCTTCAGCAATCCCAGTTCATCGCCCTGATGTGTGATAAACGGTTCGATCTCGTTGAACGTCCCCGGGTCGAGCAAAGCCTCGATGCGTTCGCGCGCGGTCATCTTGCCTTTGGCGCGCTGTTTGGCGTTGCGTTCTTCGCCGCCGCCCTCCTTCGCCTTCGCGCGGATTTTTCTCAGCTCCAAAATTCTGGGGTCTTCGTTTGTCATGGTTTACCTCGCTGGGGGAAGTATAGCGATTTTTTGTCCGACAAGCCAGTGATGGAGGTCATGAGGGGGAGGGGATAATCCGCCTCCTCTGTGGACTTGGAGTTGATTCGGTTTTCTGAAAATTTTTCCACGCTGTAAGCGTCAATGCCAAAATTTTTCCGTACGCGAAAATCCTAAAGGCGCCGCCATGCGACAGCCCCTTGCCTGTGGAGGCAAAATTCATGAAAAGAGGGTTGAGAATAAGATCTCAACCCTCTTTTCATCGAGCTATTCCGGCTTCTTTCTTGGCGGCTTTTGTTTGGACCTGGACATTTCCGTAAGCAGGTCGTCCAGAGTCATATTGGAAAAAAGGATTTTCCTTTCCGCGGTGTAATCGCCGTATCCGGTCGTAAATTGGTTAACGAACCGAATAGTGTTTACCACGCCGATTTCTCTGTAGAGAACCCGCAGCGCTTCTTTTGTGATTTCCGCGAGCGGAAGCGTGTCTGTTATCATTTTTATAACTCCTCTGCTAATTCAAGCGGGGAAACAACCTTTGTCTTTAACCTCGGAAGTTTTCCGGCTTTTTTCAAGAAACCGTCGTCGCAGGTGCGGAAATAATCCACATGAGCGCTTTCGGCGGAAGCCAGATGAACCGCGTCCAGAAAATGAATGCCCAGCCCGATAAATTCTCTTGCCCTCTTTTCGATTTTGGGATTCATGCCTACGTAGTCTTTCGCTTTTGAAACGACTTCCAGCGCGTATTCCTTGCGAATTTGATTCGGGTTTCGATTGATCTCGAAGAGCAATATTTCCGATGAAACCAGATTTACCTCGTTGGATTCCACAAGAGTCAGAATGCCTAAGACCGCCTCCGCTTCGAGAGCGACGCGAATCTGGGTTTTGTGGTCCAGGGGACGCTGTATACTGCACGTATCCAGATATATTGGACGTTATCGGAAATAAGTCAAAATCCTTTTGTCGGACGCAGATGAACGCGGATTTACGCTGATAAAAGAGCAAAAAATCCGCGTTTTCCGCGCTTGTCCGCGTCCAAAATAATTTCCGAT
>CAADGT010000057.1 GCA_900696595.1 uncultured Chloroflexota bacterium | reverse complement strand
GGAAGTCAACTTGTTTATCGCCCACAATGATGTGATCGTACCCATCGGGGTTGAGTTCAACGAACGCCAAATCCTGCGACACATCCAGCCCGTCGTAAATGCGACGCAAGCCGCCGCCCTCCTGCAAAGCGCCGATGTAATGCACGCCCGGGCTGAAGCGGTATCCGTTCAGCGTGAAGGAGTGCGTCCAGCCTCCCGGCCGGTCATGTTGTTCGAGGACGAGAACTTTTTTGCCCGCGCGCGCCAATGCGAGGGCGGCTGTCAGCCCGCCCGCGCCCGAACCGATGATGATTGCGTCGTAGTCTGTCATGGTGAAACTCCGATTATTTGGGATAGTCCGCTTTAGCGGGGTTTGTAGGAATAGCGCGGGGGTTCATCCCCGCGCGGGCGCGCGGCGAAGATAAAGCCCGATGGACGGAATACGCTCTCGTCTTCGTCCGAGCCGTTTCAAAAATAGCGGGTCAAGTTCCCGCCCAACAATTTCTCAAGATATGGCGTAACCTTCCACTGCGCCTTCAAATTTCGATACTCTTCCAGCCAGCGGGTATTTTTCCCCGGTTCCGAGGTCTTCACGGCGCGAATCATGAGGTTCTTGGCGGTGTGTTCAATGGGGACGAATTGCGTGATGTCCGCGCGATAGCCCATGATGCGCAATATTGCGGCGCGGAATGAATCCGTGAGCAGGTCGCCCATTCGCTCGAAGAGGATGCCGTGCCCGAGCAGCGACGCCATCGCTTCGGGCAGGTCGGTTCGCGCCATTTGAGTCTGCAACTCATGCTGACAGCACGGCGCGCAGAGGATGACCTTGCTCCCCCAGCGGATTCCCTGCGCGATGGCGTCGTCGGTGGCGGTGTCGCAGGCATGGAGCGCGACGACCATGTCGGGGGCTGCGGAAGTCTGATAATCCGATATGCTTCCCGTCTCAAACGTCGCATAATCCCAGCCCAGGCGTTTAGCCGTTTCACGATGTCGCGCCATCAGGTCAGGCTTGACGTCCACGCCCGTTACGCGCGCGTCGCGGTTCAAAATATGGCGGAGATAGAAGTACAGGGCAAACGTTAAATGCGCGCTGCCGCAGCCAAAATCCACTATGTGGAGCGGCGCTTCGCGCGACTCCTCAAACGCGCCTGTTTCCTCCACCAGGCGCAGGAATTCGTTGATCTGCACATACTTGTTCCGCACGTCCGCTTTGATTCCGCCGTCGCGGGTCAATATTCCGGCCGCTTCGAGGAAACTGCCTGCGTTTTGCGGGGTAAGGATGCGCCGTTTCTCGCGGTTATGGGATAGATCAATCTTCGTCGGCGCGCCCGCCGCCCGGCGTTCATGGAACGTCGCCTGTCCCTTTCTCGAGAAGTTGACCTGCAGGCTTCCGTCCGTATTTTCGATAAAGATATTTCGAAACGGGAGGTTCGTCATCTCGTCCAGTTTCGAGGCGGCGTCTTCGGTATTAAAATTCTTCGAGACATCCTTTCTGGCGTCGAAGAACGAGAACTGCAAATGATAAGCGCTCCGCACCTCCACCGGGCGGATGACAACCTTTTCCCAGTCCAGCGCCGCCCCCTTTTGACAGCCTGAAAAAACCGCCCGCACAAATGTGCCGCGATTCAAAACGCGCGCGCGTATTTTGTTTTTATGCGCTTCTTCCATGACTTTGCGCGACCTTTCCAAATGGACGGCGTGGCGTCATACGCCCACGTTGCTCATGTAGCGGGCAAACGCCTCGTGCCTGAGGAACAGCAAAATAAAAATACAGGCGGAGAAGCCGCCCAGGTGCGCCCAATATCCTATGCCGTATTGAACGCCGTTTAAATATGTATCCAACGCGGGCGGAATTTGAACGATCAAATAATAAAAGATAAACCAAACTGCGCGAATATGCGGCCAGGCCGGGATAAAATAAATAAACCACAGAGTCCGGATGCGCCCTTCAGGAAACAGGATCAGATAGGCGCCCATCACGCCGAAGATCGCGCCGCTGGCGCCGATTCCTGGAATGGATTCATGCGGCTGGACAATGGCGGTGATCAAGTCCGCGCATACGCCCGCGAACAAATAAAAGATCAAAAAACGCGCGGGACCGCAGGCATCCTCCACCCGCCGCCCAAAGACCCATAGGAAAAGCATGTTTCCCAGGAGGTGGGCGATGCCGCCGTGCAGGAACATGGCGGTTATGGAGGATAGCATGCCCGCTCCCTCCTGCGCCCAAATGACGCTGGGGCGGAAGCCAAAGAACCAGATGACTTTCCACAAAATATCGAAAGGCAGAGAAAACTCCCAGAAGAGAATCGCCGTATTGAGCGCGATCAGGCTGATGGTCACAAAAGGGATCGAGCCATATCGGTTGGGCTGGTCGTCGTTCAGCGGAATCATAATCCGATCTCCAGTCCCGATCCGATGTCCTTGATCCGCATGACTGCCAGGAGAAACAGCAGGATATGGGGAAGCGCAATCAAAATCCAGCCGCCGGTCGCCATTATAAAACGCATCGCGGGCGTGCTGTGCGCGGCCGCCGTCCGGAACAACACTGCCCAGATTTTATTGTGAGAGCGCACAACCGCCAGCGCGTTCATAAACCCGCCAAGCAGGACGACAAAGAAACCGGACCATAAAAGCGGCTGGGGGTTGGCAAACGGGTTGACGCCCACATGCACCAGAGTCAGCGCAACGTACAACAGCGTCGGAGCAAAGGTCAGGCGCGCGATCGAAACCAAAGGCGGGATGTGCGCAATTTGCTCCTCGCGTTGTCTTTGCAGGCTCGCCATCTTCCAGTAAATTTCGTTCCAGCGTTTTTTGAACCTGGGATCCATGGCCGCCGTTTGATAGGCCGCGATTGCCTTTTCCCTCTCGCCCCTCTCCGTATAAAATGAAGCAAGGTCGAACGGGTCTTCGATAAAATGGTTAAGCTGTCTCACTTTGTTCTTGACGCGAGCGTTCCCCGGCTCAAACTCCAATAATTTTTTTAATGCGCCGATCTGCTCATTGATGTCGGTCGAAGCCTCGGACAGAAAACGCCACGCTTCGGGCCCGGCGTGTTGCGACGCGGTCAGATGCCGCGCCAGCATGAGCGCGGACTCCCGGTCGTCGGGTTTCATCGCCTTGCGCGCCGTTCGGGCTTGCTCCTCCGCCCTTGCCCTTTCCTCAGCCAGCCGTTGTTCCCGCTCCGCCAGCAGTTGATTCAGACGCTCGCGCACCGGCGCGCGTCCGGGGTTGATCATCAAGGCCCTTTCGCAAGCTTCGATACAATCTTCGGGGTCGTCCAGCAGTCCGATCAGCCACAACCACGCCGTTTCATTATGCGGCTGGTCGCGCACAATATCCAGGAACATATCCCGCGCGGTCAATTCCCGCCCGGCGCGCGCCGCCAAAATTGCCTGTTGAATCCGCTGGTCTTCCCACATGTCAGGTTGTCGCCGCATCCCATCAAGATTCCACAAATGGCGCGTCCGCCGCGCCGCAACAATACCCATATTTTACCGCCGCATCATCAAAAATCCGCCTGACGCGTTAAAACAGTGTGCAAGCAAAGGTTGTCAGCGCCTCCGCTCAAGCCGCCGTCCTGTGCGAAGCCCCCTGTGGGCGGCGGCGGTTTACGAGGGAAATCCCGCGCCGGGGACGGCGCTGGGAGCAGGTTACCTGGCATGTTTTGCATGCACACTTAAAACAAATTGACCAGATGAGAACATCTGGTCAAAAGTAGCGGGGACAGGACTTGAACCTGTGACCTTCGGGTTATGAGCCCGACGAGCTGCCACTGCTCCACCCCGCATCGTTTAGTAAAGCCCGCCGATATTACCAAGTAAAGAGGGAAAAGTCAAGCCGGATGCGCCTGTTATAATACTCTCTCACGCCGCGCTAAACTATCGCCAATATCATCGCGCCAATTTAAAACGAAAAACTTCACGTTCAAGGTAACAATCAATGGATATAAAACGCAACTGGCTCGACCGTCCCATCCACTCCGCGCTGCCCGCCGTGACAAACGAAATCCTGATTTTTGCGCTGGTGTTTTTACTTGCCATCGCTACCCGTTTTTACGATCTTGGCTCGCGCGTCATGAGTCACGACGAAAGCCTGCACACATATTTTTCATGGCTTTTGTATCGCGGGCAGGGCTACGAACACTCCCCCATGATGCACGGTCCCCTTCAGTTTCATTTGATCGCGCTCTCCTACTTTCTTTTCGGCGCAAGCGATTTCACCGCGCGCATCCCGGCCGTCCTGTTCAGCATAGCCACCGTATGGATGGTCTGGTACTGGCGCAAATATCTCGGCAAATGGGGCGCGCTGATCGCCGGTTTCCTGCTCGTCATATCGCCCTACATGCTGTATTACGGGCGCTACGTGCGCAACGAAGCCTTCGTCGGCTTCTCCGGCATCCTCATGCTCTACGCCATGTTGCGACACCTCGAATCGGGCGGGCGCAAATACCTGTACATGCTCGCCTTCGCCCTGATGATCCATTTCACCGCCAAGGAAACCTCCTTCATCTACACAGCCCAGGCGCTGGTCTACCTCGCAGTCTATTTCATTGTACAGGTCTCCCGAACCCCCTGGAGAGGCGCCGCGGGCGACTATCGCGCGTTCATCGTCTCTCTTTGCGCAACGATCCTGCTTGCCGGATGGACGCTGGGATACGGACTCTACACCCGCGACGAAGGGACGATCGCCGCCGCCGAAACCGCCCAACCCGCCATCCCGGACGCTCCGCCTCCAACCCCGTCCGAGCCGGGATCTGTTTCCCTGACCTTCGTCTTCGCCGCCGCCGCAGTGATCGCATTCATCGCGACCGCCTTCTTCCTGATCCGCGGCTATACCTGGGCGCGGCTGAAATCCAACCGCTCATTCGAACTAATGATGGTCGCAGGCACGATCGTCCTTCCGCAACTATCGCCCTTCCTGATTAATATGACGGGGATCGCCATCCCCACCAGCGCGCCCGAATTGGACGCCCTCGCCGGGAACTGGCGCTCCATCCTGATCATCGGCGCATGTCTGTTGCTGACTTTCCTTATTTCAGTCATGATCGGCATGATCTGGAATCCCTCCAAGTGGTGGAAAGCGTCGCTCCTGTTTTGGGTCCCCTACGTCATTCTCTACACCACTGTCTTCACCAACACAAACGGCTTTTTCACAGGGACGATCGGCTCGCTCGGCTACTGGCTCGTCCAGCACGGCGTGGAACGTGGCAGCCAGCCCTGGTATTACTACCTGCTCGTCCAGATTCCCGTCTATGAATTCCTCCCCGCCCTCGGCTTGATCCTCGCCCTCATCCTCGGCTTCCGCCGAAGAATTTCCCTGCCGCCCGCCTGGGAGGAGGATATGATTGACGGGACGTTCGACGGAAACTGGGAAACGAACGCCCCTCCCACCCCGGAAGAACAAGAACGCTACACCCGCGAAATGAACTTTATCAACATGTTCAGCCTGCTGGCTTGGTGGAGCCTCCTCAGTTTCTTCTCCTTCACCTTCGCCGGCGAACGGATGCCCTGGTTAACCTACCACATCGCCTGGCCCATGATTCTCATCACCGGCTGGGCGCTTGGAAACATCATAGACGTCGCCGACTGGGAGGCGCTCAAACAAAAGCGGATGCCGGCCGGTCTCGCCGCGGCGACGATCTTCATCCTCGGCGCGGCAAACGCCGCCTACGCCCTAAACCTGCCGGTCCCTCCGTTTCAAGGACAGTCGCTTGAACAACTGCAAGCCACCGCCGGATTCCTGCTGCCCCTCATTGTCGCAGTCCTTGCCGCAGGCGGCGCGGTATACCTCATGCGCGAATGGACTACGAGAGACATCCGGCGCGTTTTCACTCTTGTGATATTCGGCTTTCTCGCCGTGTTCACCGTGAGGGCGTCCTTCCGCGCCTCCTACATTACCTACGATCAGGCGACCGAATTCCTCGTATACGCGCACGGCGCGGCTGGCATAAAAGAAGTCATGCAACAGGCGGAGGAAATCTCACTGCGAACCGCCGGCGACTTGAGCATGCCGCTCGCCTACGACGCCTCCGCGCCGGACACGGGCGTTTCGTGGCCCTTCGTCTGGTACCTGCGCGATTTCACCAACCAGCGCTCCTTCGACCAGCCCACCCGTTCCCTGAGAGAATCCGTCGTCATCATCGTGGACGAGAAAAATTTCAGCAAGATAGACCCCGCCATCGGTCCCGGCTATTACCGCGTGGACTATATCCGCATGTGGTGGCCCATGCAGGATTACTTCGGACTGGTCAGCGACCGTGGAATCTTCCTGCTCGGCATCGAACCTCAATTTGCCGACGAACTGAACGCGGGGCAAATTCCAACCGAAGTCCGCGCCCAGTTCGAACAAGCGGGCAGACCCCTCGCCGACGACGCAAAAGTTAAAAAGAAAAGAACGGATCGGCGTTGGGAGATCGCCGACGGCGAATTCAAATATTACATCCGCAAGGATGAGCAAACCTTGGGGGTTTACTACTACGAGGACTTCCCGGAGACCTACGCCTGCTCCGGCGCGCTCAGCGTCTTTAAACTCAACAAGTTCAAAGATTACTCGCGCTTCTGCGAAGGCTTTACCAACCCGCAGATTCGGGCGGGACTCCTGCAGATCTGGTTGAATCGCGATTACACCCTGTACGCCCAGGCAAAAGGTCGCTCCGATCTAACCCTCTCCGCCTGGCAACCGGCAGACCAGATGCGGCTCTACATCCGCAAGGATGTGGCGACTCAGATCTGGAACTACGGCGCGGCTCCAAGCGGCGAAATCGAGGCGCAAGACCCGACGGAAGGCAAATACACCGTCATTGCCGCCGACTTGACGTTCGACTCAACCCTGGCGGAACCCGTGATCCTCAACGCGCCGCGCGCGATTGCCTTCGCCAGGGACGGGACGCTCTACGTGGCAGATTCTCACAATCATCGCATCCTGCACATCAACCTGGAAGGCAAGGTCTTGCACGAATGGGGAACTTTCGCAGACGGAGTCAGCGCGCCGATCGGCGACGGAACCTTCAACGAACCCTGGGGCGTGGCTGTCGGGCCGGACGGCTCGGTTTATGTCGCGGACACCTGGAATCACCGCATCGAAAAATTCACAGCCTCGGGAAAGTTCCTAAAAGCGTGGGGGTCCTTCGGTCAGGGCAATGAGCCGCCCCTCTTCTACGGTCCGCGCGGGTTGGCGGTCGATTCCGAAGGCAGGGTCTACGTCACCGATACGGGCAACAAACGCATCGTCGTCTTCGACGCGGACGGAAACTACATCACCGAATTCGGCTCGGCGGGATTCGACCCCGGTCAGTTCGACGAACCGACGAGCGTCGCCGTGGACAAGAATGGAACGGTCTACGTCGCCGACGCGTGGAATCAGCGCGTTCAGACCTTCAAGCCGGTCATGGAAGACGGTTCGCTTGTATTCCGCGCCGACAAACAATGGGACATCTTCGGCTGGTTCGGGCAATCGCTCGACAACAAACCGTTCATCGCGGTGAACGACGACCTGCACGTCTTCGTCACCGACCCGGAAGGTTATCGCGTGATCGAATTCGATTCGGACGGCGAAGTGATTCGCGTCTGGGGCGACTACGGAGATACGAACGCAGGCTTTGGGCTCGCTTCGGGCATCGCAGTGGACCCGGAAGGAAAGGTCTGGGTCACGGACGGAGTCTTTAACCGCATCATGCGGTTTACATTACCGTAGTTCCCAAGACCCTAAGAGAGTGTTTCTTAAGTCCTTTTTGGACACGGATTACGCGGATTTCACGGATTCTCACGGGAAAAACCTCTTATTAACTCATGTTAAGCACTTTTGCCATCCTCACGAACCGTCCACGAATAAAGTCACGAATTCGCGAATGTTGGCGCGCCTATTCGTTTATTCGTGAATATTCGTGGATGGTCATCGACTCATCTGCAAGCGCATTTCCTAACCAAATGCCGCCTTGCGTAAGG